>DAITMB010000035.1:0-2427 GCA_036835375.1 Bacteroidota bacterium | reverse complement strand
GTTGATCTGATTCTACCGAGGTGTCAGTCGCGATGCGCCTGAGGCATATGCTGGAATTGGATTGTTTCACATTTGGTCAAAAATCGAAGCGCATAGCGATTCGCACCTCGGTAGCTTTGGGCCAATCCCTGAAAAATCGCAGGCGCGTAGCGACTGCCACCTACCTGCGCCTTATTTATCCTGCACACAGATCTTCCTCCCCGATTATCACCTAACATAGCTACCGGCATTGATGTCGATGGTGCAACCCGTGGCGTGATCCATCCATCCGCTCGCGAGAAACAAGACGGTGGGGGCAATGTCTTTCGGCGCCGTCAGCTCACTCAGTGCGAGGTCGTTGGTCACGTAGTCTGGGCCATATTGCTGGATAAATGGCGCGGCCATATCTGTCTGGGTAAATCCCGGAGCTACGACAAAGGACTTGATCCCCTGCTTGCCATACCCACGCGCGATGGTTCGACTATAGGCCACCAACCCACCTTTGGAAGCTGCATACGCCGCATAATCTGGCGTGTCTCCCCGGAAAGCAGCGCGAGAAGCGATGTGAATGAGGCGGCCATTGCCCCGCGCAATCATGTGCGGCAGGAGCGTGTCACAGGCTTGGGCAGCCGCCACGAGATTGACTTGCAGGGTGTCCACCCACAACCGTTGCCACGCCTCGGGGCTGGGATCATTGTCCATGGCCCGTGCCATGCCCGCATTATTGACGAGGGCGTCCACACGACCATAATGGGCGAGCACCGCTTCAGCCAGGGATTTTGCAGCATGTGGGGACCGGAGATCTGCCTGAAATAGCTGAGAGAGTGGTCCACACCGCGACTGAACTTCGCGGGCGGCCGCCTCAGCGCTTGCGTAATGCAGGGCCACCGAAGCCCCTGCTTCTGCGAGCAACATGGCAATGGCCGCGCCAATCCCGCGGCTTGCACCTGTGACCAAAATCACCTGGCCTTCAAGACTAATTTTCATTCTAGTGGCTCTACGTGTATATTTGTCGCCGCTCAGCGGGGCTTGGAAAGTTGCTCAACTTGGGTACTTTTCTCAAGTAAGTTGCTTTTTTTCGGTACATCTTGATAGGAACTTGCTCATCCAACCCCCTGCAGCAGTCCACTTGAATGAATTCCCCCCACTCGAACTTCTACACGCAAATGAAAGCCCTCGTTTTCCCTGGTCAAGGTGCCCAGTATCCCGGAATGGGAAAGTCTCTCTTCGAAGCGTCTTCACTGGCGCGAAGCATGTTTGCCACTGCCAATGAAATTCTTGGATTTGAGATCGACAAGATCATGATGGAAGGCAGCGAAGAGGATCTCATGCGGACATCCGTCACACAACCCGCCGTGTACATTCACTCCGTGATTGCGGCGAAGGTACATGAAGTCATCGACGAAGCCGCCATGACAGCCGGGCATTCTCTCGGCGAATTCAGCGCCTTGGTCGCTGCTGGAGCCATGAGTTTTGAAGACGGTCTGCGCCTCGTATCCATCCGTGCGAAGGCCATGCAGAAAGCTTGCGACATGGAAGACAGCACAATGGCTGCGATTTTGGGACTGGAAGATGAGCAAGTAGAAGCCATTTGCGATCAGGTGCCGGGCGTCGTGGCAGCGAATTACAACACCCTTGGGCAGCTCGTCATCTCCGGTTCTCGGGCGGGCATTGCACAAGCCATCGAACTCGCGCAGGCGGCAGGCGCCAAGCGGGCCCTCGAACTCTCCGTGAATGGAGCTTTCCATTCTCCCTTCATGGAGCCAGCCAGGCTCGAACTCGCCGCTGGAATTGAGCATACCACCTTCCAGGATGCACGGATTCCCGTGTTTCAGAATGTAACTGCACAGCCCCACACTGCCGCCGTCGAGATCCAGGCAAATCTCCTGCTCCAACTGACTGCTCCCGTTCGTTGGACCCAGACCATTCAACACATGCTCACCAGCGGCGCTACGTCTTTTATTGAAGTAGGTCCGGGTAAGGTACTCAGTGGCTTGATCAAGAAAGTGGATCGCGCCATTGAGGTGAGCCAAATGAGCTAGGCTGTGTGGGCGCTTGCTGTAGCCTGCTTTCTGCGTCACTTTCAGGGCTTGGTATCCACAGATACTAACTTGAGATATCAAAAATAATATTCTGATTATCAAGAACTTGCTATGGATCCTAATCATTTTCAACCGCAAGACTACCGATAACTTTCTCTCCCATTCCTCGTTGTTCTCGTGTAAATCAAAGGCATGCTATTCGGAAAAAAAGACCAAGGAATCACGCGCGAAAAGGTGCTCGCTGCCCTGAGTCATGTCGATGATCCAGACCTGCGCAAGGATTTGGTCACTCTAGGAATGATCAAAGACATTGCCATTCAGGGCAAAGCCGTGAGTTTCACGGTGATGCTCACCACCCCTGCTTGCCCGATGAAGGAGGCCATTCAGTCGGCTTGTGTGAATGCGA
>DAITMB010000034.1:34029-41541 GCA_036835375.1 Bacteroidota bacterium | reverse complement strand
GAATCCGGGCCGTCGATGACCTCGTCTGCCACGATCACGTTTCGGCGTACAGGGAGGCAGTGCATGAATTTGGCTCGATTCGTGAGCGCCATCTTTGCCGGAGTGATGGTCCAAGATGGGTCTTGGTTCAGGATTTGGCCATATTGACGGTAGCTGGACCAATTTTTCACATACACAAAATCTGCATCCTTCAGCGCTTCGTCCTGGTGATGGGTGACCTGATGCCCCGCAGAAAAAGGCGCTGCCAACTCGTAGCCTTCTGGATGAGTAATCACCAAGTCATGGTTGGCGAGTCTCATCCATTCGGCGAAAGAATTCGCTACGGCTTGAGGCAGCGCTTTGGGGTGAGGTGCCCAAGACAACACGACTTTGGGCCGCTCGACTTGGCGGCAAGATTCTATGGTGAGCAGATCTGCCAAGGACTGGAGCGGGTGACGTGTGGCACTTTCTAGGCTAATGATCGGTACGCCAGCATAGCGTTTGAAAGCTTCGATCACCTCTTCGTTGTAATCTTTTTCGCGGTCCTTCAAGCCAGGAAAAGATCGGATTCCGAGGAGATCGCAATATCGACCCATCACTGCGGCGGCGTCTTTGATGTGTTCGGCTGCGCCTCCATTCATCACGGCACCATCCTCAAACTCCAGTTGCCATCCATCCGTGCCGATATTCATCACGATGCAAGGCAGACCCAGCAGATTCGCGGCCTTTTGGGTGCTGAGGCGGGTACGTAGGCTGGGATTAAAAAAAATAAGCCCCAAGGTCTTGCCACGACCCAGTTGATGCTCGCGCAGCGGATCGGCCTTGAAGGCAGCAGCTTGTTTCAGCAGGGAAGCTATGTCAGGGACATCGGAGGCAGCAGTAAAATGAAGCATACAAGATCAAAAATGAAATACCGAAAGGCGCAAAATAGGGACCCCAAGCTTCCCGTGACATTATTTAAGAAAAATCATTAAAAAAAGGTCAAGCAAATGCACAAGCCCATCAAAGCCTGAATCATGCGAAAAGGTATGTGCTTTCCGGCTGTCCTATGTATGTGAGGTGGTGATGGGGTAAGATGTCAAAATAGCAAAACAACTTTCCTGAAAATCCTCCACTTGCTTCATCGAAAGGGTCAAAGGAGGCAGCAGACGTAATACTTGAGGCTGTGAAGAGGAACCCGTGAAAATGTGGTGCTCCTTGACGAGGCGAGACCTGATGGGTGCTGCTGGGCCATCCAACTCCACGCCAAGCATGAGACCGCGACCGCGCACTTCCTTCACACCGGGAAGGGATTCCAACAAAGGGATCCACGCATGGCCGATTTCGGCGGCGTGCGCGATGAGATCTTCAGATGCTAAGACATCCAGTACAGCGATTCCTGCGGCACAGGCGAGATGATTTCCGCCAAAGGTTGTCCCAAGCATCCCGTGCCATGCTTTGAAATGTGGAGCGATGAGGATGCCACCGATTGGAAATCCATTGCCCATGCCTTTGGCCACAGAAATGATGTCCGCGCGAATGTCCGCGTGCTGGTGCGCAAAAAAACGCCCACTTCTTCCATAGCCTGACTGGATTTCGTCGAGGATGAGGACGGTCCCTGTCTGGTCGCATAGCTTGCGAGCCAGTTGTAAAAAAGAATGATGGGACTCGTGAATGCCCCCCACGCCCTGGATTCCTTCCACGATCAGTGCACAAAAGGTGCCGCTGAGGAGATGTTGTGTGAGGGCCTCTTCGTCGTTGAACCCGATCTTGACCATGTGGTCCGTCTGATTCACTGGCGCCACGACTTTTGGATTGTCCGTGATTGCCACCGCAGCAGAAGTCCGTCCGTGGAAGGCACGATCCAGATAGAGGACTTTTGCCCGGCCCGTGTGAAAGGAAGCCAGTTTGAGCGCATTCTCATTGGCCTCTGCCCCAGAATTGCAGAGGAATAGGCTGTAATCGGGGTATTTGCTCAACTTTCCCAATTTATCTGCTAACTCTTCCTGAAGTGGATTTTGGACCGAGTTGGAGTAAAAGCCGATTTTTTCTATCTGCTGCTGAACCATCTCGATGTAATGAGGATGTGCATGACCGATCGAAATCACGGCATGGCCCCCATAAAGGTCCAGGTAAGGCGTTCCTTGTTCGTCATAGACATAGCAGCCTTGTGCCCGCACAGGGGTGATGTCAAAGAGCGGATACACGTCGAAGAGGTTCATGAGAAAAGTGGAATAGAAAGAGGTGAAGGAAGTGAGGGGGCGTTGTGAGAGCTGTTTTGAAGGAGGGAGCTGCGATGCCTTCAATGAAACAAAGCAAGATGGAAATGGCGGCGGCATTTAGAAAGCGACTCCTTTGAGCTGTAGCCCTGCGCGTTCATCCAGCCCAAAGAGAAGGTTGAAATTTTGAACTGCCTGACCCGAAGCTCCTTTGAGGAGGTTGTCGATCACCGAAGTGATCAGTAGTTGATCCTCATGCCGATGAAGATGGATGAGGGCTTTGTTGGTATTGACGACTTGCTTGAGGTGCGGTTGCTCTCGCGTGAGGTGGGTGAAAGGATGACCTTGATAAAACGACTCGTACTGATCAATCAATTCCGCTTCTGGCACGGATGAGCGGAGCACTGTGGTCGCAAAAATGCCACGAGCAAAATCTCCTCGAATGGGAACAAAGTGGACGTGATGGCTTGAATTCCGGCTCAATTGGGTGATGCTTTGAGAGATTTCGGGGAGGTGCTGGTGCGTAAAGGGTTTGTACACACTGAGGTTGTTGCTGCGCCAGGAAAAGTGGGTGCTCTCTGTCGGCTGTTGTCCTGCCCCGGTAGATCCGGTGATGGCTGTCACATAGCTCTCTTGAGCTAGATGGCCATTTTCGGCCAATGGTAGCAGTGCCAATTGGATCGCTGTGGCGAAGCAACCGGGATTGGCGATGTAACTGGCCGATTGGATTCGCTCGCGCTGCCACTCCGGCAGTCCGTACACGAAGCTGTGTGTGCCATCTTCGATCCGAAACTCATTGCTCAAATCGATGATTTTTACGGAGGAAGGAAGCTGCGACTGCGCCAGAAACGGCTGGGTGCGCCCATGACCGCTGCACACAAACAGGGCATCTACCCCTGGATCGATCTCGTGAGAAAACAGCAGCGAGGTTTCTCCCACAAGATCTTGATGAATGCTTGTGATCGGCTTGCCAGCTTGGCTTTCGGAGTGAACAAAAGCAATCTCGGCCTGTGGATGGTGCAGTAAAATCCGGATCAGTTCTCCGGCAGTATAGCCAGCTGCTCCGATGATTCCGACAGCGATTTTGGTCATGAAAAAAGGTAGCGAGTGAGCAAAAAAAGAAATTCTCTCATCAGGGGGAAGGCCTACTCCGTGTCGTTGACCAAGCGGTGTAATTTACCTTGCATCCCGAGGATTTTGGTAAATCCTTTGACATCCTCGCCCGACCAGGCGCGATTCATTTCTCCATAGGTTCCAAATTTTGCGGACATCATGTCGTGGTCAGAAGCCACGCCGAGCACCTGAAATTGGTAAGGGGAGAGCTTCACCCGGACTTTACCGGTGACGGAAGCCTGGGTGTCAGTGAGAAATCCTTCGATATTTCGCATGACCGGATCGAGAAACTGCGCTTCGTGAAGCATCATGCCGTACCAGTCTCCGAGCTGCTTTTTCCAGTGCTGCTGCCACTTGGTGAGGACGTGTTTTTCGAGCAAATGGTGAGCTTTGATCAAAATCAAGGGTGCAGCGGCCTCAAACCCTACGCGGCCTTTGATCCCGATGATGGTGTCTCCTACGTGCACGTCACGCCCCACAGCGTAGGGAGCCGCCAAGGCTTGCAATGCTCGAATCGTTTCGACAGGGTGTGCATAAGTGGTACCGTTCAAAGCCACGGGCTCACCACGATCAAATTCGATCACGATCTCCTCGGAGCCCGTACGCGTCAGTTGGGTAGGCCAGGCAGATTCAGGCAAGGTGTCCCAGCTATTGAGCGTCTCTTTCCCGCCCACACTGGTTCCCCACAAGCCTTGGTTGATTGAGTATTGTGTCTTGGACCACTCCATGATCACCCCTTGATCTTTGAGGTACTGAATTTCTGCCTCACGACTCAACTGCAAGTCGCGAATAGGGGTGAGGATGTCGATCCCCGGCGCCATCACTTCAAATACCAAGTCAAATCTCACTTGATCATTGCCGGCGCCTGTAGAACCGTGTGCAATGGACCCTGCGCCAATCTGCTGGGCATATTCGGCGATTGCCATCGCTTGAAAGGTGCGCTCAGCAGAGACCGATAGGGGGTAAGTATCGTTTTTTAACACATTGCCATAGAGCAGGTAGCGCAGGCAACGATCATAGTAGTTCCTGACTTGGTCCAGCACCACGTGGCTCTTCACGCCAAGGGTGTGGGCGCGATCGGCGATCCGTTGCAAATCCTCATTTGAAAAGCCGCCTGTGTCCACGATCGCAGTATGAACTTCCAGGCCCAGGTCTTGTGACAAATATTTTACACAAAAGGAGGTGTCGAGCCCTCCCGAAAAAGCTAGTACGACTGGTTGAGACATGAGACAGAAAAATTGAAATAGAGAAAAAAATGCAAAAGGAACCCGCAAAATGCTGTTTTTCAAGTGGAAAGGTCAAGCCATTGGCGGTGCGATGAAGCAGGCAAGGAAAGCAAAAGGAAACGAGGGATCGTCGAAGCTTCAGGCGTCGTCAATTTTGGGCATCATCCGGGCGGGGGAAAGGCGGTCAGAGTGGAACAGTTAGACAGCGAGCGGTTTGCCAAAGATGTTATCGCGGATCTTTTGAAGGATCTTGTTGGACTTGCGCTTGCGCATATGTGCTTTGTACTGTTGCCAGCGGGCGTCGAGAGCTGCGGAGCGCTCTTCATATGTCATAGCAGCCTTTCCGACAGCCTCTGGCTGCTCAGCACTAAGCTTTTGTTTCGCGGGGTCAAATAGCATGCCCGTGCAGAGGCAAAGTTTGCGCTCATTTCGTGTGAGAATGTCAAAGTTAGGACAGCTTTTGCACCCGTTCCAAAAGACCTCATCGGTGGTAAGCTCCGAAAAAGTGACAGGCTGATAGCCAAGGTCGGAGTTAATCTTCATGACCGGGAGGCTGGTCGTGATCCCAAACAGCTTGGCTTCGGGATATTTTTTGCGAGAAAGCTCAAAGGCTTTCTTTTTGATGTTGCGGGCTAAGCCAATGTTGCGAAAATCAGGCGATACGATTAGCCCGGAGTTTGCGACATACTGCCCATGGCCCCAAGTTTCAATGTAGCAAAAGCCAGCAAGTCTGTCTCCCTCCAGCGCAATGATCGCCTTTCCTTCCGCCATTTTCGTGCGGATATATGCCGGTTCTCGCTTCGCGATCCCTGTTCCGCGTGCTTGAGCCGCCTCATACATGAGGGTACAGATGTCTTCAGCAAAGAGGGAATGAGCTTCGGAGGCGACGAGAATTTCAACATTCATGAGGCAGGTGCGCAGAGGGCCTTGAGGGTGGAAAGTGGAAAAGGAAACAGAATGGCGTCAATAAAAAAATCCGACCTGTGGTTAAATGATTAACGTAGGTCGGGCTTCAGATCACCAGAAATGGGATAGGAGACAACTATCAGGTCAGAAAGACCTAGGTTGTCGGAGCCCTGATGCCGATCGGCAAGGACTAAAATTGGGAAGACAATATGAGAGATGTAGCATCATTCGTGTGCAAATATAGGAACCCAAAGGATTGATCCTACAGCAAGGTAAGAATTTGTTTGCAATGCCATTTTATTCCGAGATTTGGTGGCATTTACTTCCTCCTATGCGTGCTGTGCTTCAACGGGTTTCTGAGGCCCATGTTACCATTCAAGAAAAAATTATTGGGCAGATAAGTCGGGGGCTTCTGGTGCTGCTCGGCATTAGCGCCGAAGACGATGAAAGCGATATCGATTGGCTGATTCGTAAAATGACACAACTTCGAATCTTTGAAGATGAGGCTGGTAAAATGAATCTCTCCCTCCAGGAGATAGACGGGGCTTTGTTAGTTGTGTCACAATTCACTCTCCTGGCCGATACCAAAAAAGGAAATCGCCCCTCTTTTCAGCGCGCCGCCAAACCTGAGGATGCGATGCGCATCTACGAGAAGTTCTTGGCTCAATTGGGCCAGGCGTTCACCGGACCCATTGCCACGGGCCAGTTTGGAGCCAATATGCAAGTAAGTCTCCTCAACGATGGGCCTGTGACCATCTTGCTGGACTCGAAGAATCCTGCTTGGTGAGAGAATAGCCAAGCGCATTCCAAATTGCGCGATTAGGCTTCTAAGCGATTGTCAACGGGAATTTTTTTCAGCTCCCGGTCCCACAAAAAGGTGCCGAATGGCAGCAACGACGCCACAAATCCGATCAGCAACCAGCCGAAGGATTTGTCATATTTGTCCATTGCCCGCCAAGCCAGACCCAGAAAGGCAATAAAGAGCGCGCCATGAATCCATCCCACAACGGTCACAGCCATGGGCATATCTGCCAGATATTTCAATGGCATCGCGACACCCAGCAGGAGAAGAAATGAGATGCCTTCGGCGATGCCGACGGTTCTGAGTATTCGAAGTAATGACACAGGAACTGAGGAATTAGAAGTGAAAAATCAACGGAACGATCGGTGCAACGCAGGCGCTGTGCCTTATCCCCGCTTCCACACAGGAACAGTAGAACAGGGCTCCCCAAAGGAAATCTTTTTGGCGTAAGGAAGGAGATACTTGGTGGCCTCAGCGTAAAGGTAGGCAGGTACAGGGCGGTCGCTACAACCTTTCACGACGACGGGTTTTCCAGTCATTTCGGCCCAGTCCACCTGCGCCAGTGCATGGTGCCACAAAGCGCGCTCCAAAGATTCCAGATCACCGATCAGCACGGTTGCAGCGATGGGTTGGAGATGGCTCATGATGAGCATCCAGGCCCAACTTTGAATGATGGCATCGGTAGAGCAGGTCACTGCGACGTGTTTTCCGGCATATTGCTGCCAGTCGTGCTTGCTCACCCATTCACGGAAATCCTTTTCCCGCAAGATCATTCCATGAAACAATACTTCCTGAATGTCTAGCAGCACGCGATCCCCCTCTGGAAAGTAGCACTCCAGCTTAAAGGTGACAATGGGGCTATTGGCGATTCGATTGACGACTTCTGACATAGTGAGCTAATGCGGTGATGATCAGAAAATGAAAATTAGGAATTTGCAAGCAAATTAAAGTAACGAGGTCTGTAGAGAGCCTGCACATGAGCGGATTAAAGGCTTCATTCCTCGAGTCGGTAGTACTGATGCTGTTGTAGATAAGGATGAATGTCTTCCCCATAGGATTTGGTCTCATACTCTTTGACCAACATATCCACGAGGAGCCTACGCAGCATGGGAATCCCGTCGCCGCTCCCGGCTGAGACCAAAATAGCTGGGTGGTGATGTTTTGCCAACCAGCCCGCACGGACTTGCTCTTGCTCCTCTTCACTGAGCAGGTCTGCCTTGTTGAGGACCGTCACCACCTTTCGATCTTGTATGTCCATGCTTTTGAGGGTATCGTGGACATTGTCGAT
>DAITMB010000034.1:24465-33929 GCA_036835375.1 Bacteroidota bacterium | reverse complement strand
CGAATGATCCGACGGTCAGTCTCGATTTCCTTTTCCCCTGCACCTTTGAGGCCAATTCCTCCTTTTTGGCGCTCCAAGTGGGTCCACATTCCTGCCAGTCGGGGCAAAAGATATTTGTACTGCGCGAGATCCACTTGAGCTCTTGCCTGAGCGGTCTGGGCACGTTCGGAGAAAATATATAGGATCAGGGAAGAGCGATCTAGTACCTTCACGCCTAGTTCCTTGTCTAGGTTTCTAATTTGAGAAGGACTCAGATCGTCATCGAAGATCACCAGGTTGGCATCATGCTCTTCGATGGCTTCCTTCAGCTCGGCGACTTTGCCCGTTCCAATGTAGGTGGCGTTGACAGGCGTATCGAGTCGTTGAAGAAAGCTCCGTACCGTTCTTGCGCCAGCCGTATGGGCCAAAAAAGAGAGTTCTTCGAGGTATTCTTTGGCTTGCTCAAAGCGCATATTTTTTGTGCAGATCCCCACCAAAATGGCTCGCTCAGGCCCGTCGTCTCTGCTAATTCGTTGGTGCTCAATCATATAGGGTAGTTGCCCGGTCTTTAAGTTTGAAAGGCAAGTAAAAGTTTGCTAAGGAGGACCCAAGCTCCGTTGAGGCCAATCGGCAGCGGAGAAATCTGGCGATTTTCAAGCAAAGTGCGTGAACCTTCCTCTCACCCTTAGGTTGTCCCCGATTACGAAAGTACAAGGAATTGAGTTGTATTCCTGCTCTGTACGTGCCGGACGTGGCGAACCGCTATGGAGTTCTAAGACTAAAGTGTTGTAAAGGGAGAAGATGGCACGGCCGAATAACACCAAGACGAATGTTCTCGCATCAAAGCAGGTGCCACGCCGTTGTTCTCGCTTGATAAGGGTGTTATGTTTGTAAATAGAGAATCAGCCATGCAGCGAGCGGTTACAGTAGAGGAATTCCTCAAGAGGAAAGAAGATCCGTCGTGTCGGGTGATTGATGTGCGGTCTCCATCGGAATTTGCCCAAGGCCATATTCCTTCCGCCATCAACATTCCCTTGTTTGACGACGCCGAACGAAAAGAAGTCGGGACATTATACAAACAAGTCGGTCGAGAGGCCGCCTTCATGCGCGGATTGGAGCTGGTGGGGCCTAAGCTGGCCAATTATGTGAGACAAGCGGAGACGGCTTCTGCGGGTAGAGAGTTGCTGGTGCATTGCTGGCGCGGCGGCATGAGAAGCGGAAGCCTTTCGACGTTGTGGACGCAGGCAGGATTTCGCGTGAGCAGCCTGGTGGGAGGATACAAGGCATTTCGAAAGTACATTCGCGAAGCTCTTGGGATGCCACGCCAAATCATGATTTTAGGGGGGATGACGGGGAGTGGCAAGACTGAGATCCTCCAATTGTTAGCAGCCAGAGGAGAGCAAATTCTCGACCTCGAAGGCCTTGCGCATCACAAAGGGTCGATTTTCGGTGCGATCGGAGAACCACCCCAGCCCAGCAACGAGCAATTTGAGAATAATCTGTTTGAAGCGTGGAAACACACCTCTCCCTCGCGTATCTTGTGGGTGGAGGACGAAAGCCAGCGGATTGGTAGGGTATTTGTTCCTGATCCACTTTGGGCACAGATGGTCCAAGCTCCCATGATCAACCTACAAGTTCCGACACCAATACGAGTCAATCGCCTGGTCCAATCGTATGGAACCGGCGACCGGGAGCAAGTGGCCGAGGCACTTCGACACCTCGCGAAGAGGTTGGATGGAAAATTATTTCAGGAGGCTATGCAGGCGCTCCAAGCAGGAGAAGTCGCCAAAGTCGCCGAATTGATGCTGCAATACTACGACAAGACATATACATTTGCTCTCGCTAGAAAAGACCCATTCAGGTTTCAAGCCCTTCCATTGGATCACGGTGATCCAGAATTGGCAGCCGACCAATTGATCGCCATGCAGCACACATTCTTTAGCACATCATGACGGACATGGATTCCATCAAGCTCACACAGTACAGTCATGGCGCAGGATGCGGATGTAAAATATCTCCGCAAGTCCTCGAAACAATTCTCAAGACGACTCAAATCGCACTGCCCGACCCCAACTTGCTCGTGGGCAATGAGACCCGAGACGACGCTGCGGTGTATGACCTGGGTGACGGCACGGCAGTGGTGAGTACCACCGATTTTTTCATGCCCATCGTGGATGATCCCTTCGACTTTGGACGGATTGCGGCGGTGAATGCGATCAGCGATGTCTATGCCATGGGCGGCTCGCCGATGTTGGCCATCGCCATTTTGGGCTGGCCCATCGACAAGCTTCCTCCCGAAGTGGCCCAGGCAGTGATGGAAGGCGCACGAAGCGCCTGCGCCGAAGCCAAAATTACCCTCGCAGGCGGCCACAGCATCGACAGTCCCGAGCCGATATTTGGCTTGGCAGTAACCGGGCGCGTCAATATTGCCAACATCCGCCGCAATGGGGGTGCTCTGCCTGGCTGCAAACTCTTCCTCACCAAACCTCTTGGAGTAGGAATTCTCACTACTGCGCAGAAAAAAGGAAAGCTCAAAGCCGAACACGCGGACATCGCCCGCGACTCCATGGTCAAGCTCAATCAGATCGGGGAGATTTTTGCCAAATACGCCTATATCAAATCCATGACCGATGTCACAGGGTTTGGGCTGATGGGGCACCTCGCCGAGATGTGTCAGGCTTCGCGCCGGACTGCGGAGGTGCAGTTGGCAAAAGTGCCCGTGTTTCCACAAGTTGATGAATACATTGCCGAAGGCTGTATTCCCGGCGGGACCCATCGCAATTACCAGAGCTATGGCCATTTGCTCTCTCCACTCACGGATTACCAAAAGGCAATTCTGTGCGATCCGCAGACAAGCGGAGGACTATTGGTGGCTGTGGTAGCGGAGTATGAGCGTGAATTTGTCCAAATGGCAAGAGGCCAGGGATTTGAGCTGGAAAGTTTTGGCACCATGACAGAGGACCGGAATCCACTCATCACGGTGATGTGAACAAAGCGGGAAGGCTTGGATTTAGAAAAGTCATCTGGGAGCAAAAATTCTGAACGAAAGAGCGAAGGAACCCCAATCCTAAGTAATGAGTTAGTATTTCGGCTGCTTGAAGTAATGAAGAGAAGGGAAAATCCGCGCTGCATATATGCCTCGCAAGCTTTCATCAGCTGTTCTCAAGACGGCTAAATGAGCTTCATTCAACCCAAGAAGCAAACATCGGAGATTTCATCCTTTGCCCTCCCTATTTGGCCCTAATTCTACTAACTTGGGCTTCGTTTTCGTAATCGCAAACACCTTGGGCCTACTCACCATACTTGTGTTTTTGCCGATAATCGGGATGCTGACCATTGTGCTATGGCCAGGCAAAACCACGGCTTTTCGCTGGATCTCTTTGGTGACAGCCTTGGCCCAGTTGGTGCTAGCCTTGGCGGCTGTGCTCCCTCGGTTTCTGTCTGCTCGTGGACAGCTTGCAGAGGATCATCACCTCCCCTCCGATTTTTTGCTGCGAGAAATGGCGCCCTGGATCCGTTTGGAGCTGGGCACCTTGGGGCGTCTCCAAATTGATTATGTGCTTGCGCTCGACGGCATCAGCCTGATGCTGGTCATTCTCACAGGCATCGTGATGGTAGCCGCTGTGATGGGCAGTTGGCACGTCGAAAAATCTCCCAAAGGATATTTCCTGCTGCTCTTGCTGCTCGACCTCTCCACGATGGGGGTGTTTTGCGCAGCCGACTTTTTTTTGTTCTACCTCTTCTATGAGTTCATGCTCCTGCCGATGTTTTTTCTTATCGGCCTGTGGGGAGGTGCGCGTCGGGAATATGCTGCATTGAAGTTCTTCCTCTACACCTTGTTTGGCTCAGTATTCATGCTGCTCATCATGGTGGGGCTGCTCTTTAGCTTTCAAAATCCGACGCTGAGCGCGGAGGGAAGCCCCGTTTATACCTTGAATTTTTTTCATTTGATGGCCTCAAGTGCTGAGGGAGTTCCGCTCCACCTCATCCCAGGCTCTATGTTCGATTATGGCGAGTTGCTTCTGGGGATGAATGCGCGACTGGTGGGGTTTGCGGTCCTATTCGTAGGCTTTGCGATCAAGATTCCCATGGTGCCCCTTCACACTTGGCTCCCTGATGCCCACGTGGAGGCTCCTACGGGGATTTCGGTGGTGCTGGCAGGGATTCTTCTCAAGGTGGGAGCCTACGGTGTACTTCGGATTTGCTTCGGACTATTTCCCGAGGGAGCCGTTCATTTCAGCTTCGCCATGGGGTTGCTTGGAGTGATTTCGATCTTGTATGGAGGCCTCGTCGCGATGGCCCAAAACGACTTTAAGCGGATGGTCGCTTATTCTTCAGTGTCTCACATGGGCTTTGTGTTGCTGGGAATGGCCAGCTTGGAGTCGGCAGGGTTGGTAGGTGCCATTTTTCAATTGTTTACGCATGGTCTCATTTCCTCGCTGCTCTTTTTGCTGGTAGGGGTGCTATATGATCGGGTGCAGGATCGAAGCATAGATCGTTTTCGGGGCTTGTGGGGACTCATGCCGCGATTTGCTTTCCACACCTTGGTAGCTTTCTTTGCTTCGCTGGGATTGCCCGGCTTTGCGGCGTTTGTGTCGGAAGCCTTGGTGTTCATGGGGAGCTTTCAGTCACAAGCCTCCAGTGGAGCATTGCCGCGCTGGATGTCCATGTTGGCAGTGATGGGCATTGTGCTGGGAGCTGTGTACTATTTGAGGGCTTATCGCCAGATGTTTTTTGGCACTTTCGATTCAGCAGGCACGAGCGACTGGCGACCAAAGCTGACTGATCTCACGCTGCACGAATACTTTGTGTTGACACCTTTGGCAGCTTTGGTGTTCTTTTTCGGAATCTATCCCTCTGTCATGCTGGAATTATTTGACCAAAGCAGTTCCCTCATGCGAGATTATGTGTTGCGAGCGGTGAGGTGAGAGATACCATTCCACTTTTTTTCGGAAACCCACAAAGTTTTTTTCAGATAAAAAAAAGACGGAGAGAAGCCATTGCTGCTCTCCGTCTTTTCGCTAAAACATTTATTTCTCGCCCCCCACAAACGATTTGCTACAGAACCTTCTGCTTCTGAGGTCTTAACAGCGGAAGGCACGGTGAATCAACTTTCCTAAGCTGGGGCGGCAACTCTTTACTTTTCTGGCGATTAACCCTCGGATAATTCCAGATTGTGTGTCTGTAATCGATCAATAGTTGATTTGCTCAAGGCGAAATTTCAATTGTTTCTCCTTTCGGAAATACTCCATCAGCAAGACATTGCCTGTCGTAGCGGGGTAAATGCCCAATAGGTCTGCTTCGGAAGCTAAGCTGATCTTATCGGTGGTAAAGTCGAATCCTTCGGCTTGGGCAATCACCCCGAGCACGTTTTTCCGACGCTGTCCTTTCTCCTTTTCTCTCGACATATACACCGAGTAGAAGAGGTTTTTTTCAGCGCTTTGTTGAGAATATTGATAATCAAACCATCCGTAGGCCAGCATGACTTGCGACAGCATCTTGGGGGAATAAAGCCCCCATCCACCTGGGAGCAGAATATCGCGCGGTTGCTTTTCGAAAATATCTACGGAGGTGAGTTCTTGATTGCTATTGACCGAGAAAAGGATCATTTCTTCGACAACCATTTTCAAGCTAGATACCTCGGTGCTTCCCATAAGTTGGAGAGCCACGCCGACACCACTGACGGCTTTTCGATAGCGCTCCCCCACAAAACACACATTTCCGTTCTTGTCCATGGCGGCATGGTGAAAGGCGATATAGCCCCCCTGTTCCAATTTTCCTTTCTCATTGGCAGGTAAAAAGCGGCTAATATCGCGATCCCAAGAGAGTAGTTTGCTACTCAGCACCTCTCCAGACATACTATAGGTTTTGAGGTAAATGCCTTTGCTCTTACCATTGAAAGTATTGTCGCTTGGATCGAAGTACTCGCCCAAGACGAGGATATGGCTTTTTTCAGGATTGAACTTGGCGATCAAGAAAGAGAGCTTGTGTTGGGGATCGTAGAGAGGCTGGTCAAAGATTGGCTCCCCGCTAAACATGTCCCGAACCTGAAGATTGTAGTGGATGTCTTTGCTCAGGGCATTTTTGCGCTTAGCAATTCCAGAGATGAGAAATGGGGTCACGACATCTCCCACTTCAGGAATTTCATATTCATCCGAGTCGTCTTCGCTTCCTTGTTCCCAGCGACCTTCTCCCGACAAAGAGTTGGGCAGGTACTCCAGCTTGTATCTCACCTTACGATCTTTTTCAAACCACATGCGGACAAACCCAAGTTCTCCCGCTGGGAAAATCGTGAGGTTGGATGCCTCCTCATCGTTGACATTTTGATAAGCGTAGGTGAGCTGAAAGTTCGTGCGGTTCATCTTCGCGTACTTTCGGGATCCGATTTGATCTCCGGCCATGTTGAAAGTGACCAACTCGATATCACGAGCAGAATTATCGATGAACGAAAATAGAATGGCAGACCCGTTGTACACCGCCTCGGTGAGATAATAGGAGGAGGGCCTTACCATGCGCTGGGATGCTACCTCTTGGAGGTTTTCATCCATGATTTTGAGCATGTACACTACGTCTCGACCCCTTACGTTGCCCGCTTTGTAGAAGCCATAGTAGCCTCTGACTTGGTCAGACTGATAGATAGGGCCGAAGTTTCTCATTTTAACCCTCAGCACATCGTCGATCTGTGCTGATTGAGAAAATGACTGCGCAGCCAGCAGCAAGCATAAAGTCGTGAATAATACTCTCATAGATAATAGGGGGTAAATAGTGGAAATGATGGAGGATAGAAAAAATGAGTAATCGATGTGTTCATGGCATGAGTAGCTGCTAGTGATCGAACGAAGCATTGAGCGCTTCGACGTCCTGGCTGTATTCTCCTCCAGCAAATTTGTCATAGTAGGATTGTCGCAAGGAGTCAAAAATATTTTTGTCACGCTGAATGCTGGCACATAAGAGCAAGGTGTACATGAAAGACTCGTTTTCACGCATCGTAGCGGGCTGCGCCAAGAGATATTGCAAGCCAAAGTCTGCCCAATCCTGGAGTCGATGTTTGCGAGCAAAGGTCAAAAACTGATTGTATGACTCTTCCCGAAGCGGGTTGGGAAATTCTAATTTGTTGCTAAGTGTGTGCGATTTTTTATGTTGATAAATGAGATAGATCGACTGTCCAATGATGGCGTGAAGGTGAGGCTCATCTGGATAAATCTCTGTGAGTTGAAAAGCGAGGTAAAGCGTCCGTCCATACGCTTCTGCATGGAAGAAGGACAGCAACCACTCCATATCTAGCTTTTTTTCTAAGTCTCGAAAGAATGGGCTGACCATCTGAATCTTTGATTCATCGATCGAACGATGGGTCAGTTGTCTGCGCAAATTGCGCAGGCGCTCTTGACAGTCTGGATGTGTAGCCAGAGAATCCAGCTCCCAGTCCACGGTGAAGGCATTTTGTCCATACACGTAGTTTGTCGTGGGGTGATACACCCGCCAGCTTGAATCAGAAGGATGGTCAACGCCTCGGAGCATTCGTTCGTAGTCGATCGGAAATTCATACTTGGGTTTGTCCACACCCTCCAGCACCATCACACAGCCAATGGCACCTTCAGGAGCATAAGAAGTGTTGAGCAAAAATTGGAGGCCCAGGGAATCGGCCTCTCGCTCCTTGTTTCGGCTGTGTCGATGCGTGAGATAGCGCTCTCCTTGCAAGTAAGAAAGCATGGTTTCGAAAGGATTTTCTGCGTTTCGGATCAAGCGTGACAGTTCTCGCTCCGTGTTCGGATCCGTGGCCTTGATCGAGTAATTGATCAACCCTTGGTTCACGTGGTCGAGGTAATAATGAGCCAGCTCATGGCTGATCGCGAAGGCGAGTTGATCCTCGTTTTGCATCCGGCGGATGAGTCCCAAGTGGATGAGCAAAGTCCCCTCACCGAGGCAGCGAGCATTAGGAGAAGGGTCTCGTGTCACAAATACCTGCGATGGAAGAGGGATGCCGGGATTTTTTTCCCGGAGTTCTTCCAGCACTTTTTGGCAAATTAGATCCAGCTCAGGGAATTCCATCACCATACCCGACGCTACATCTGTCATGAACTGGTCGTAGCGCGCTTGGTATAGTTGCGTCAAGAGTCGCTTGGATTTTCCTGAAAGCGGCACATTGGCCAAGTCTGATTGCAACTTTTGAAAGATGGCATGCTGAATATCTGGGGGGAGGCGTGTGATGGTGGCAGTAGGGGAATAGTCTGATTGTGCCATCACTACCCACGGCAGCATCAGCCAGATCATCAGGGAGAAAATCTTTAGGTTCACAGCTTAAAACGTTTTGTCAAATCAAATGATTTGGATTCGCTTAAGCAAGCAATTGGGCGGATTTATGATGGAACCCAAAGAAGATAAAAACATAATGATTTTTTTCTCGCAGATGGGGACCTTCTTATTAGAAATACTGGAAGTTTGATCAATCGCTAAGAAAAATCATGGCCGTAGAGTGGGTTTATGTCCGAAAATGAGGCCGAATCAGAAAATTCCGCTCTAATTTTTGAGAAAAGTGTGTGATTGATCCACATATTTTGAAAATATTCTTGAATATTCTCCTTAATTCCTTTGTAATGGAAAAACTTCTCCTTTAATTTGATGCAGAGATTAAAAATGCTAATCAAATTCTTATGGAATCCCTTATGAAACTCAATCGCCTTTCTCTTGCCCTGCTCTGTGCTACCCATCAGCGTGCGCAGCAGCAACGACAAGACGGTGCCTGCATCCTTGCTGCGGCCAAAGGCATGGGGCTTCAAGAGTGGGAATTCCGTAGGGCATTTCAGTACTTACTCGGCGAAGGGCTTGTCGAGCGGGTGGCTGGAGAGATTCATCGAGTCAAGCTCACCTCTTGGGGCCTGTCCGAAGCGCGTCACCGTAGCAACACAGAAAAAAGCGCGAAGAGCGCTCCCCTGTTTTACCTCGGTGACCAGGTCGCTGGCCAGTCTCGACTTCCAGAGGTGGGATAAATGGCTTTTTTTGTTTGGTTCCGGTTCCGTCCTCCACGTTGTTGTTCTTAGAAAAAAGCTGTTACCCCCGTAGTGGGTGTCTATTCTTCAGTCTTGCGATCCGTGGTGTTTTTCGATTTTCATGAGAGGAGTTATGAAAACGTTTTCTTGCTTTTGCGAGGTGCTATTCTGCCACTTAAATGGGTGGTGATCAAGCTGTGTTTGCGGAACTCTTTGGGAATGGAGTTGTCTGCCTTCCGCCGATCTCGAGTGCACCTCATGCATACGTTAAGCATGGGTCCTTTTCACGTTCTTAATGGTTGCTTTGCATGTTCTTTGGGGCTGTCTTGGTGCTACTTGCGTGTAGTGAAAGCGAGTGAGCCGTTGCTGGTCTATTGACCTTGTGGGGATGATCCCACCTTTCGTTTTGGGGCAAAGATCTTTTTCTCCTTTCGAATGTTGACCGCTTCGATCCAGCCATCGTCCAGCACGAATATGGCAACAAGACAGTCTTTTTTT
>DAITMB010000034.1:0-24365 GCA_036835375.1 Bacteroidota bacterium | reverse complement strand
GCCAAATTCACCCCTCGAAAGTAGCGCCATAGCTCTCGGCTTTGCACCACTGGTCGCACACGATCTGCATCTCCCCAGCTAGCCCACAAGAACATATCTCTCATTCGATCGGCCCGCCGCAATTTTTTACGGTTGGGCTTTACGAGTGAGTAGATGCGCGCGGCGTGAAATCCGGCCTTCAACTCATGCTCGTCACGGAGTTGTCTCAAAGCAAAATAATGACTTGATGCGCTCATCCAGCCCAAGCTCCGCAGGCGGTCAGCCACCTTGCGGGCTACCCTTGGGTGATCCACCAAGTACCGCAACAACCATAGCCCCATCGGCCGGTAGAGCACATTCGATTCCAGCCAGTGGCGGTCCAGGCCATCAGGCGAGATGAGAAACAACGTTTTCAACCCGCTCTCTGGCAATCCTGCAACATGGAGCAAAATACGGCCTCCGAGGCTGTAGCCGAGCCAGACTTCCTCCGTCGGCTGATAATGAGCGCGCAGCTGTCCCAGCAATTCGTACCAATCTTGTTCCCGCCACACGGTCGCTTCTGCGTTTGCTTCGCCGATAGCGCCTGCCATGCCCACGAGGACCATTTTCCAGCCCGGAATCTCTAGACCTAGCCACTGGTCCCAAATGTCAACGGACTGTCGATAGCCAGGAAAAATAAAAAGAATACGCTCTCCCTCCCATTTGTCCCAAAGTGGAACTGGTCCGCGGGATAGCATCAAAGATGGGACAGAGCGAAATATGGCTGGAGCAGATGGAGACATGCGTGATGGTCAAAGAAAGCGTAAAAACCGCAGGGTTCAGTCGCTGATCAAGAGAAGAAAGGAGAGAACAGCGGGAGGACGACCGCGAAAAGATACCCTGTTCTTGATCAAAGAGGAACGATTTTGGATAAATTTCTCGATTGCCAGGTAGGAAGGATGGCCAGCACTCGGATTTCTCTGCACAACTCCCCTTCGGCTTAGCTATATTTGCGCCTTCGATTGAAGTCGCAAATATGATGATTCCTACGCCAACAGTCACACCCGAGATCGTCGCTCAACTGGGACTGAGTCCCCAAGAATTTGAGCAGATTCAAGCAGTTTTGGGAAGAGAACCCAACTTCACTGAACTTTCGGTGTACTCGGTCATGTGGAGCGAGCACTGCTCCTACAAGAACTCAATTCTCCAACTCAAGACCCTGCCCAAATCGGGTGCGAAGGTGCTGGCCGGCGCAGGAGATGAAGGCGCAGGTCTCATGGACTTGGGAAATGGTCTCGCGGTTGCCTTTAAGATGGAGTCTCACAACCACCCTTCGGCCATTGAGCCATATCAGGGTGCTGCTACTGGTGTTGGCGGGATTCACCGCGACATCTTCTCAATGGGCGCCCGTCCCATTGCAGCCCTCAATTCCCTTCGATTTGGGAGTCTGGACCTCCCAAAGACCCGGCATCTGCTCAAGGGGGTGGTCAAAGGCATCGGCGATTATGGCAATGCTTTCGGCGTGCCCACGGTTGGGGGAGAGGTGTATTTTGACCCTTGCTACAATACCAATCCCCTCGTCAACGCGATGTCGGTTGGCATTGTTGAGCGAGGAAAATCCATGAGTGCAACGGCCAAAGGCGTCGGCAATCCCGTGTTCATCGTGGGATCCGCCACAGGTAAGGACGGCATTCACGGCGCCACTTTTGCCTCCGAAGACATCAGCGAGGATTCCGAAGAAAAGCTGCCTTCGGTTCAGGTGGGCGATCCCTTTACTGAAAAACTCTTGCTCGAAGCGACCCTGGAAGCCTTAGAAACAGGCGTCATTGTAGGGTGCCAAGACATGGGCGCAGCTGGAATCACTTGCTCAACCTCAGAAATGGCTGCCAAAGGCCATGTTGGGATGGATGTGTGGCTGGACAAGGTGCCCATGCGCCAAAAGGACATGTTGCCCTTTGAAATTTTGCTTTCTGAATCGCAGGAAAGGATGCTCTTCGTCATTGAGAAAGGCCGTGAAGAGGCTATCATTTCGATCTTCGATAAATGGGATCTCCATGCGAAGCAAATTGGCATCGTCACCGAAGGAAATGACCTGCGTTATTTTTTTCACGGGGAGATTGTGGCCGAGATTCCTGCCCAAAGTCTCGTGCTCGGTGGCGGAGCACCAGTGTATGTGCGTGAGCAGAAAGAACCAGCCTATTTCGCCGAAATTCGGAAATTCAGCCTAGATCAAGTGCCACAACCTGCGAAACATGATCAGGTGATTCGCTTCCTGCTAGATCGCCCTTCCATCGCTTCCAAGCGCTGGGTCACAGAGCAGTACGACTCGATGGTTGGTACTGCAAACATGAGCACGAATGCGCCTTCCGATGCCGCAGTGATTAGAATTCATGATCAGGCGCAGGGGCTCGCTGTCACTGCGGACTGTAATAGTCGCTACGTCCATGCAAACCCAGAACAAGGCTGTGCCTTGGCGGTGGCCGAAGCAGCACGCAATTTGGTCGTGACAGGAGCCAAACCATTGGGGGTAACCAATTGCTTGAACTTTGGCAATCCATTTAATCCTGAAGTGTACTACCAATTTGCTCATGCCATCAAAGGCATGGGAAAGGCTTGCCTGGCTTTTGATACGCCCGTCACGGGCGGAAATGTGAGCTTTTATAACCAATCGGAAACCGGCCCTGTGTTCCCCACACCGACCATCGGCATGGTGGGCGTCATTGATGATGTGCGCACAGGCACCATGTCGATGGATTTCAAGCAGGAAGGCGATAAAATTTATCTGCTCGGAAAGGTTGTAGAAGACATTGGAAGCTCGGAATATCTCTACGCCTATCATGGAATGAAAGTCACCCCAGCTCCTTATGTGGACTTGGATGAGGAGCTCGCCCTACAGCGCATGGTGCTGAAACTGATTCAACTTGGGCTGATTCGTTCGGCCCACGATGTCTCCGACGGGGGATTGGTGACGAGTATGTTGGAGTCTGCCTTTGTGAGGGGCTTAGGATTTACCTTAGATTGCCCCAAGGGTATTCGGAAAGATGCCTTCCTCTATGGCGAAGCGGGGGGGCGTGTGGTAGTGACACTGGCGAAGGAGCAAGAATTGGCCTTCCTCGAAGTGGCTAAAGACGTACCAATCCTCGCCCTTGGGGCAGTGAAAGGGGATGCGCTGGTGCTCAACGGCGAAACCCTTGATCGGATCGAAGCCTACAAGAAAATCTACGACGGGGCACTCCTCAGTCGCCTCTGAGAAGCGCTACCGATTTTCCCATACAGGAAGTTCACAAAGGAACTAAGATCAGCTGCCTTTTCTAGACCGAGGCGGGGAGGCTACTTTTCCTATCAGAAAGTTGATCAACACGAGAAGCAGGGTGAACAAAATCGCCCAGCCAAACCCGTCCACCGTGAAGCCAGGTACCAACCAATCCGCGAGGAGCACCATGCTGCCATGGATCACAAACAAGAACAGGCCAAAGGTCGCAATGCTGATCGGCAAAGTGATCAGGACCAGCAAAGGTCGCACAAAGGCATTGACTAATCCTAAAACAAGACCGACCAAAACGGCAGTCCAGTACCCCTCGACACTGACCCCGGGGAGCCATTCTGACGCAAGCCATACCGCAAATCCGTTGAGGAGCAGAAAAAGGATGAAGCGGATCATAAGCAAAATGCGGTTAATGGAAACGATAGACAGAAAGGTGGATCAAAAAGATGGAAATCAGAACGAAAAACCTAATATAACACCCCAGCCAATCACATCGCTGAGATCGACTTAGCATTTACGACATATTGCCTAACCTGGCAAATAGTCCAAAAATAGTGCTTCAGCGATCGAAATCAGTCGTGAGTTGAAACCTCAGCACGCGCCCGTTGCCAGCGTCCGCTACATACACAATCTGGTTGAGATAGGCCACGCCGCGCGGCTCATTGAACTGGGTGAGCTCTTGCCCAGTGCCACCAAAGGAAGCCAGCACCGCCTTGTTGGAGCGAGAACCCGCCGGAGGATTCACTCCTTCAAATCCAAGGGCATTGAACTGGTAGAGCGAATCGCGCGCAGCATCCACCACAAAAATATAGTTGGTTCCATCGCCCGCCACCGTCACATCCACAGGTTCCAGCCAACGATTGGGCTCATACAGAAATCTGTCGGCTCGGCTCGTGTCGCCCACCACATAGTTTCTTACCTCATAGCTGGCGCCAAACTCGCTCTCAAAAAAAGCGATGTACTGCACTTTTAGCGCTGCTCCAGGAGCAATGGAGGTAAACACAAAGTCTCCCCGGCGGTCCACCGCAGGAGACTGTGGCGGGAGTGCAAGCGTACTGATTCCATAAGGCTGTTTGAAATAATCTCGGAACAAGCCCAGGCTGGTGGACACAGCCACTGGCGTGAGGTAGGTGTCGTCATCGTCAAAGAGGAGCACAGCGTCGTCTGGACCACCGAACTGATTAGGAGAGTTGGACACGCCAGTTCGGGTCACAAAATAGCGGTTGTCGGCGAGGGGAGCGATTCCCCGAAACCGCACCTGCGCATCAATGCTAGTGGGGGTGCTGGATTTGAAGTAAAAGGGATGAACGATGGTCTTTTTGATCCTGGCATTCTCCAAGCCATAGGCTCCGGCCTTGTTCAAGTCGATTCGATAGATCACGGGAAGGGTAATGGCATTGCCATTAATGACCGTATCTAGCGTCCCGGTTGCGAGCAAATCCAAGCGGCGATCTTGTGCAATGGCTCCCAGCCCAGGCACTGTGAATCTCCCCAATTCGTTACCAGCTTGGTCGTAGGAGATGATCTCCTGGCTTCCTTCGTCAGCGACATAGATCAGTTCGTCCCATCCAGCGATCACATCCACTGGTCGAGAAAGGCCCTCAATCGCCGGACGAATGGGCACATAGGCCACCGAGCGGTCATTATATTGCGGCACATCGAGAAACTCCGTGGGTGTTTTGGTCCCAAAAAATCCCTCGCAGCCAACCAGCAAGACCAGAGGGAGCAGCAACCAGGGCATCGAAAATGGAACAATCAGTTTCATGGCTATCGGGTTTCAGAGGCAAAATCGATTCCGAGGCCAATTCTGTGAATAGGCCCCAGGAATTGGAGTTGTTCAAATGCGTAGTCAAATCGAAAAGGGAAAGCGCCCATTCGCATCCGGAGGCCGACACCCGCCGTGGGAAAGGGCTGGTCTGCCACGTTGATTTTATACCCTGCACGAAGAAAGAGCAGGTTGCGGTAGGCATACTCTACCCCTACCCGAATATTTTCGGAGTTGTCATTAGGGTGATTAAGTTGCAAGTGCGTCGTGAGGGACTGGCTTTCGTCAGCATTTTGCCAAGGTACAATCGAGAGACCGAGCTGGAACACCGTAGGAGCAGGGTAGGATTCGAGGGAGAGCGGCTTGTTCGAAAAGGTCGTGTCTAATTCTACATTTCCCTTCAAAGTCGAGTTTCCTCCAAAATTCTTGATAGCCACAGCAAATTTCAAGTCTTTGAAATCCGTATTGTACAGAAACCCCAGATCGACGACGGCAGTATTGGCTTGAAATTCTGCCAGTTGCTCCCGCACGAAGCGCACATTTGTCCCCCAGGAAAACTGGTCGGTGAGTCGCTTGCTATAGCTCAGTGCTGCGGTAAGATAATAAGCATAGAAAACTTCTCCAGTCCCTTCAGGTTGAAAAGTGGTACGCACGGGCATGGCCCCAGAATTGAGGCCGCTGATGGACAGACCGAAGACCCCCGCTTTGGTATTCTTCGCTACACTGAGGAAGGCATAATCAATGTCAGCGGCCCAAAAGGTGTGTGACAAGGCAACGCCGAGACCGGGGAGATCGCTCAAAGTAGCCGGGTTGAGCGCCGTAGCAAAAGCGTCACTAGAGAGACAGATATTCGCTCCACCGAGAGCGGCAGAGCGCGGGCTGAGGTCGAGATTGAGAAAAGTGAGGGCGGAGATACCAGCTCGTTGAGAGCCCAGCTCTGGGAAAATCTGAGAAAATGTGCTGAGCGGCAACAAAACCATCAAGCAAATTCCCACATATCGCCTCCAAAGCAGAACCCCCGGTCCTCTTCGGTGACTTGGATGGATCCAGGTACCGTCGGGAAGACCGGGGGTTTCTTGTCCTGAAGCGGGTAGAAGATCAGGTAGAAAAAGGCGCATAGAGACGGGCATTATCAGCTTGCCCGCAAGTTACACCTTTTAGGATGATTGAGAAGTCAGCTTTCGGAA
Organism: Bacteroidota bacterium; assembly: GCA_036835375.1. Taxonomy (GTDB): domain Bacteria; phylum Bacteroidota; class Bacteroidia; order J057; family J057; genus JANQTF01. Next base: position 18,190 of record DAITMB010000034.1, on the reverse strand, counting down.
ATTCAGCGCCAAATTAAAACGCGTTGGGCAGAAGTCTCTTTCGCATCAATAGAGGCCCGAAGAAAATAGATCCCAGGAGGTAGCCCTTCCCAATTCATCAGCACTTCTTGCTCCCCCATTTGAAGAAACTGCGATCTTCTCAGCCAGATTTTTCCTGTGCCATCTACCACCATGATCTCTAGTTCTGCGCCGGCGCGAGCTGATAACACCGGGAGTCGGCTCTGGTCTTGGGCAGGCTGTGGATAAAGAGAACCAATGGATCCTAAGCGCCTGGGGGCAGGCACGACCTTTCGCACTGGCGAGAACCTTCGCATTCCCCGGAGATCGACTTCGCACAGGCGATAGTAGTACGTTTGATCGGGTTGGGCATCGTGATCCTGATATTGGTATGAAATTAAACCAGTGTCCTCTCCACCTTTGCCGGGCTCACTATGAATGATTTCGTAATGAAGGCTGTCCGTGCTGCGCTCAATTGTGTAAGTCTCCAGCGAAGGCTCTTGGGCACTTTTCCAACGAAGATACACGCCGGAAAAGACGGCTTCCGCTTGAAAATTTCCCCATATGTTCCCGCTGGGTGAGCTGCCTTCACAGCTATCCGTGACAAATGGCGTGGAAAGGAAGCAGTTGAAGATGGCAAAATCGAGGATGGTCAATGATACGGGCGTGCCGTGGAGGTATTCACCAAACCAGTAAGTGCCTGCGGAAAGGCCGAGCAATGCCTGCGAACCCTGGTTGTCGAAAATCTGAAATTGGCTTCCCGTACCCGAGAATCCCACGCCCACCCGAAAGGTCGAGTCCGTGAGGCACTCCGTAAACACCGTATCCAATACCAGATCGCACAATGCAACCGGGGTGCAATCCGCTGTCAGTGGCCCCCGGACATCCACGCAGCTATCCAGCTCGCTTTCCTCCACAAATACGAGTACTTCCACACTGTTGAAGTACTCTCCGACAAGGTAAGTCCCAGGCTGGGTCACAATGATGGGCGCGGAGCCTTGGTCGTCGTAAATCGCAAAGGATTGGCCGATCCCACTGAATGTGACGACGATCTCAAAGGAAGAGTCCGTTTTGCACTGCGCGAAAGCATCTTCAATGATCACGTCACACACATTCACAGGCTCACAGATAGCACTGAGCGAATCCCACCGGGCGGTGCAACTATCGCTGTTGGCTGCAACGATCTGCACACTCACGATGCTACCGGAAGGATAGGTACCGAAGGAATAAGTACCTGGAGGCACCAGCCCGGGACCGTTACCGAGCTGATCCGTGAGCATGTATAAGGTGTCATTGCCCGAAAAACTCACAACTACCTCGAAAGTAGAGTCGGAGATGCATTGGGCGAATGCTGTATCAATGGCGGCGACGCAGGGAGGCAAGCTTTGGCAGTCGAGTTTGGCATTGATGTCGCCGTGACCTGTGTAGTCGCCTTTGAATAAAAACCAGCCAGAAATCCCGTAATGTGCATTTTTGTCATTAGCCCCCCATCCGATTTGAAATCCATACTGAAGACTGGGCGGATTGTGATGCAGGCTGAGCGTGTCTCCCGCATAGAAAGTGCCGGGCACGCCTGTGAGGCTACTTCGGGTAGAATCGAGTTCGTAGAAGATCCAGCTACTTTGGGTGTTGGTGCCTCCGCCATTCTTGGTGCCCCGACCCAGTGCAGTCCACGCGCTGAAGTCGCGACGATCGACGAGCCACATGGTGAGATCCCATTGCTTGGTGCTGTCGCTGCGGTTGTAAATGCGACCAGTGATGCGTGCGGACGAATCAGAAAAATAGGTCATCACACCGCCGGAGGGCCCAAACTGGTAATCCGTATCGGTATCCGTAGGAAGCTTGCTTAGCCAAATGGCGTGTTCGCCAGGTTTGTATTCAGTGATCGTACACACCGAATCAGGCCAAGCTTGTGAAAGGAGTAAGAGCGGGGCTGAAGTGAACCAACACACAATGAGCATTGAGCGTGTGCGGATAGAAAAATTGCATAGAGAACGGTACATCCTGGTAGAATGATTGATGGTAAAATGTCGAGGCCAGGATCAATGTCGGGGAGAATCCGGGGTAAGATTCTGAAGGCAATCAACGCGGGTTTTGGTCCACTTCCCACACGAAGCAAATTCAATCATTACCCACAGACCTTGGACCAGACACGAAGAATCCGTTGTTCCGGCTTTCGATTCCGCTACTTCCTTTGCCGATTCCTATCATCTTGCGCCCGTGGTCAATTCACCATCAGAAATATCTTACTTTCTTACAATGAACCCAATGGCCAATTTCGCGGGCTTTCTGACCGTTGACACGTCAGAATTGGCCGTTGCCTCAGAATAAAAAGGTCCCCCGCACAGAAAATTTTTCAGCCGAAGTTGTTGATTCACTCCCGAGCCACGCACGCCCAAGCCGAAGATTTGCACGTTTGTACAAAACCTCTCTTTTGAGCATATCCCCCGGGATAAGACTCCCGTTCACTAAGCATCACCAAGTCACGCAATGAAACCCGCAAACAAGATGAAAAAGCATTCATTTCTCCTTCCGCTCACTTTGACTTTTACCTTCGTCGTGTTCTGCACTCAGGTTCAGGCTCAGCGTGTAGGTCTTAGCGCCAACTTCAGCGCTTTCAACATTGATCAAGTCAGCGATAACAATACCAGCATCAACTACGCTGGAAGCTCATCGGTAGGACTGAACCTCCGCTACTTCACCGATAAAAAATGGGCCTTTCGTGCTGGCGTCGGGATGGACAACCTTCAATATACCGTAGGAGATGGATTGCAGACCGACTATGCTGGTCGCCGTCAGGACCTCAAAGGGGTATTTGGACTTGAAAAGCACTTGATGCTCGGTCCCATTGATATTTACCCCGGAGTATTTGTACCGATCGTCGTGGTAGGAGACGACAACATTCTGAACGACAATTACGACAACATCCAAAACGGAAACATGCGAGCAGGTCTTGGCGTGCTACTCGGTGCCAACCTTCGCATCCTTAGAATTCTCCGTGTCGGAGTGGAATTTGATGCCACCTACGACAACTTTAGGACCGGTGTCTGGGAAAGTGTCAATCAATCTTCACTCGTTCCATTCAGTGGAATCAGCCGCAACGTCGTATTCACTGTCGGAGTCTTCCTGTAAGCAGAATAAAATCAGCCACTTGAACCCTTTTTAATGAGAAACCCGCCCTGAGCAATCGGGGCGGGTTTTTTTATGGGCAAAGCGATAGGTATTCCAATAAAAAAATGCGGAAGATCTCCCCATTATTTCCCTTTGGGAACCAAGGCGTTGGCTTTCAGGTCCACATTCATGCGACGTTGCTGCACAATGTCCATAGCCAAATAAATAGATCGACGAAGGCTTTCAGGATCTGCAATGTCTTTGCCTGCGATGTCATAAGCCACGCCGTGGTCGGGGGAGGTGCGGACCAAGGGGATCCCTGCAGTAAAATTGACCCCGCCATAGCCTGAGAGCAGTTTGAACGGAATCAAGCCCTGATCGTGATACATGGCCAGAATCCCGTCGAACCTTCGATAAGTCAATGCACCAAAAAAACCATCGGCGGGATACGGCCCCAATACTTTCATGCCTTCCTTTTGAAGCTGGATGATCGCCGGAAGGATGACTTCCTTTTCCTCAGCACCAATGAGCCCCTCGTCACCTGCATGAGGATTGAGGCCTAGCACAGCGATCATAGGTTGTTGGATGGTGAAATCTTGCTTGAGGGTGGTGTTGAGCAATCGAAGCTTCTGAATGATGCGCTCCGTGCTAAGGTTGCGGGAAATGTCTTGCACAGGCACGTGGGTAGTGGCCACCCCAATCCGCATTTCGTCCGAGACCATGAGCATCAGGCTATCTGGCGCATTGAAAGCCTGAGCGAGCATCTCGGTGTGTCCTGAAAATCCCGGCTCTTGCTTTTCCATGGTCGCCTTGTTGACGGGCATGGTCACCAGCGCGTCGATTTCCTGATGCTGAGCATCATCGATTGCTCGTTTGAGCGATAGGTAAGCGGCTTCGCCACCCGTATCAGATGCCTTTCCGACGTCCACGCGGTCGAGGTTCGGCACGCATTCGATGATGTTGAGCTTGTGGCTTTGGGCTTGTGATGGATTGGAGACCACCACGTAGTGAAATTTATTTACCTGAATCATTTTCCGGTAAATATTGATCACGCGAGAGGAGCCATACAAAATAGGGATACACAGCTCCTTGAGTCGCTGATCTTCAAAGGCTTTGATGACTAACTCTGGCCCGATGCCATTGACATCCCCAATGGTGATGCCTATTCTGAGTTTGCGATTGGATTCCATAGGATAAAGGTAGGATAGATTTTGGGATCAGGAAACACCCGCGCTCTCCGCTCAGAAGAATGCGCAGGGCCTGAGGGCAGGATTGACACATAAAGCACGTAATTTGTCCCATCGCTGGGCAAGATTTCCCTAGTGCCGTTGAAGCCGCACCTTATGCCACTGTCTCCCAAAAAACATCTTGGTCAACATTTTCTTCATGACCTTCAACACGCCCGGCGTATCATCTCCATGATTGCTGCGACGCCTGCTTTGCCCGTCGTGGAGATCGGTCCCGGTGAAGGGGTTCTCACGGGAATGCTCATTGAGCGATTTGGACACCTGACAGCAGTAGAGATAGATCCCGATGCGGTCCGCTTTCTCGGCGAACGCTTTTCAGCGCAACAACTCCGGATTATCTTCTCGGATGTGCTGCGCTGGGACCTCCGGGCCACCCTTCCGGGTCCCGTGCACTTTGTTGGCAACCTGCCCTACAACATTTCATCTCCCATCTTTTTTCGCTTATTAGAACACCGAGATCTGCTCGCTTCAGGTGTATTCATGCTGCAAAAAGAGGTCGCTGAGCGCATTTGTGCAGGTCCCGGAAGCAAGACTTTTGGGATCTTGAGCGTGTTGTTGGGCACGTATTTTCAGCGGGAATATGGCTTCACTGTGCCCCCCGATGCCTTTCGCCCTCCGCCCAAAGTTCACAGTGGGGTCATTCGGCTCACACCGCTGGAAGTGGTGCCTTCGGTAGATTTTTTGCAACTCAAGGCAGTGGTCAAGCAGGCGTTTAGTCAGCGACGAAAAACCCTCAGGAATGCCATGAAGGGCTTTCCGATCCCAGGGATCGCAGATAGCGATCCGCGATGGGGACTCCGCGCAGAGCAGCTGGAAATCAGCGACTTCGTCGAAATGGCCCAGGCAATCCAAGGGACATAGAAAAGTGCTCAGGCAAAATAAGTTCCTCCCAATCCCTTTTCCTTTCTCGTTGTATGTGGTGCCGGTCAGATGGGCGGTGATTCCCCAAAAATGAAAGATATTCAAGCCAAGATGTTCATTTGTTGCTGACGCACTAAATCATGGAAGGAACTGCAATTCTGTACACACACCACCGATTTACGAGCCTCTCTGCCAAGACGGCTCACGGGCTGTTACGCCACGGAAAGCGCTATCGAGTGCTCGCCATCATTGACGAGTCACACGCTGGCCAAGATGCGGGCACCCTGCTGGATGGGGTGCCTTTGGGCATTCCTATCTATGACAAAGTCAGCTCTTTCGTAGCAGACTCAGGAATGGCAGCCGATTTTTGCATCATTGGGATTGCGAGTGCTGGTGGCAAAATTGATCCGGCATGGATTCCAGAACTACAGGATGCCGTCCGGGCGGGGATGTCCTTAGTAAATGGCATGCATCAGCTGCTGGAAGATCTACCTGAGATCGCCGCGCTGGCGAAAGAAAACGGCGTCGCCCTGATCGACGTGCGTAAACCCAAGCCGCTTCAGAGTCTGGCGTTTTGGAGCGGAAAGATTGATCGGGTAGGGTGTCCCATTGTGCCAGTGCTAGGCACTGACTGCGCGGTGGGCAAGCGCACCACAGCCCGATTTTTAGAATCGGCTTGCTCGCAGCGGGGCTTGCGGGCGGAGATGGTCTATACAGGGCAGACTGGCTGGCTCCAAGGTGGGAAGCACGGATTTGTGTTTGATAGCACACCGAACGATTTTGTATCGGGGGAATTGGAGCGCGCAATTGTGGACTGCTGGGAGGATGTGCGTCCAGACCTCATTCTCGTCGAAGGACAGTCTGCCCTGCGCAATCCAAGTGGGCCATGTGGCTCCGAGATGTTGGTGTCTGGGCGAGCTGATGCCTGCATTCTGGTTCACCCTGTTGGACGTGAATACTACAAAGGCTGGGAATCTCTGGGTCGCCGTATTCCCGAAGTTTCGGACGAGATCGCCCTCATCCTTGGATATGGCGTGCCAACCATCGGCTTGGCGCTCAACACCTGGTCCTCCGACTTGCCTACGGCCCTGGCTGCTCAGCAGACTTACGCTGCCAGCTTGCAATTGCCTGTGTGCGTACCGCTGGTCTCGGGGGTGGAGGCGCTCGTGGATGCTTTGGTGGCACTGGTCCAAGAGGGTCGCCGATAAGGTTCACACAGGGATCCGGACAAGCGAGGTCTATATCAAACAGCATCTACACAATATTCCTCCCAGTAATTTTTCAGAAGGATTCAGCTATGAAGATCACCGACATTCGGGTTCATCGCAGCGCTCTGGGGCTCACACGTCCCTACACCATCGCCTACCGCACAGTCACCGAGACGGAGATTTGCTGGGTAGAAGTCGTTGCCGATCATGGTCTTGTGGGCTTGGGCGCTGCGAATCCCAGCCCGATGGTCACGGGCGAATCATTGGAAGACACGGAAACCACGCTGGCTCGCGAAAAGGGGCGATATCTAGGCCGATCGGGAATGGCGATCCGAGATTTGAGCGAAGACCTGTTGCGACATATTCCTTGGCCAGGGGCGAGAGCAGCCCTTGATATTGCATTTCATGACCTCTACGCCCAGTCCTTAGGAATGCCGTTGGCGGCGTTGCTTGGGGTCTGCCACCGCGAAATGCCCACCTCCATCACGATCGGGATCAAAGGGGTGGCTGAGACGATCGAAGAAGGAGAAGAATACCTCGGGCGAGGATTTCGGGTGCTCAAGGTCAAGCTCGGCCATTCGCTGGAAGAAGACTTGGAGCGCTTGATAAAATTGCGGGAGCGATTTGGCGATCGGGTCACCATTCGGGTGGACGCGAATCAGGGGTACTCTCGGGAAGAACTTCAAGTTTTTTTTCGCGGCATCGCATCTTTGGATATAGAACTCGTGGAGCAGCCCTTGCGCAAGGGAGACCTGGCAGGCATGAGGGAACTTTCCGATGAACAGAAGTCTTTGATCGCCGCAGATGAATCCATTCAGACCTACGAGGATGCGCTTGCGCTACTACGGCCTGTGCCTGCCTGCGGAATTTTCAATTTGAAGCTGATGAAAAGCGGCGGAATTTATCCAGCGATGCAGATCGCCGATTTGGCACGCCATGCAGGCATTCGGCTCATGTGGGGCTGCAATGATGAGAGCATCGTGAGCCTTACTGCGGCACTTCATGCGGCATTTAGCTGTCCCAATACGGCTTATTTGGACTTGGACGGCAGTCTCGACCTCGCCTCGGACATTGCCACTGGAGGATTTATTCTCCATGAGGGAAAGATGCGCCTCGGTACTGCTCCCGGTCTTGGCCTCACGCTGCTGGGGTGAAAGGTGATGGTTGCAGCCCGATACCAGTACCAGATGACGCGGACCTACTGGTAGCAGCCGTGTCTGTTATTCCTTGATTAACGAAACTTTCAAGGATTTCAGGATCCAGCCCGCATAGCTCTGATTCGTTTGCGCGCCTCTACCGAATACAAACTACCGGGGTAGCTGACCAGGAATTCCAGGTAGAGATCCATCGCTTTTTCGGGCTGCTTGAGGGTGAAATCGTAAATTCTCGCCTTGGTCATCAAGGCATCGTCGCCATAGATGTCCGTAGGGAAATTATCCAGAATCCGGTCGAGGAAGGTGAGCGCGGTAGGAATGTCGTTTTGCTCCAAGAATATATTGGTCTTTTCCCACAGGATTTCATCCATGAGCGAATGGCTGGAAAAGGCGTAAGCCAAGGAATCAAGCAATTTCAGCGACTGCGAATACTGGCGTTGATAATGGAGCAACTGGGCCTGAGCGAAGATCTGAAGGGGCACGGTTGACGTATCGAGGCCCGTGTTGTCGATGATGAGAAGGTTGAGCTTGATGGCATCGTTAGAAATATCGGTGGAAGTATTGTCCTTGATGACATCCAGCAGTGCTTGGCAAAGCTTGAATTCGCCCTTAAAGTAGGCGAGTTGTGCCAGTTTAAACTTGGCGAGCGCGCCGAGGTCGCGGTCTTTGAAGGCTTCGCTCACTTCTGTATAGGTGAGCTTGGACTTATTGAAGTCCTGGAGAATCAGTTGAATGTCACCGATGAGCAATTTTCCCCTCGCCCAGTCTTCGAGGCGCAAGAAGTCTCGTTGCCTCACGGCTGCTTCCAATTCAGATTGAGCCTGCTCAAGGTCATTGAGGTAATAGACCATGAGGCGGGTGCGTCGGTAGATGGCGTCAAAGTACTGCGGCTTGCGGCCAAATTCGTCCAGCAAACGGCCGTAGTCTTCGACAGCAGCCCGCACGGAAACCATGTCCACAGGAATACTTTTGGAGGCTTGAATTTCGCCATTGACTGCCTTCTCCAAGTGGGCAAAGAAAAAATTGCGGGTGTCTTTTCGCTGCTGAATCAAATAATCGAAAGCGCGGTTGCTGATCTCGAAGTTGTCGATGTTGCGCATTTTTTTGGCAAACTCCATCACTCGGTCTCCTTCTTCGCGCTGGATGCGGTCGATGGATTTGATTTGCAAAAACGCCTCTTCGTAATCTTCGGAGAGAAGGTAGAATTCATACAGCAAAATGCGCAAAGCGGCGTCGCCCTGGTTTCGGTCAACTGCTTGTAGCAAAGCCCGCTCAATGGGGGTATTGCTGCTAGGCGAGATCAGGTTGATGATGGCGAGGGTGGTGGTGGAGAGGTTGTCAGCGGAGGCAAAATACAGGTTAAGGTATTCCTTGGTTGCCGCCTCAAACTCGCCAGACTGTGCGTAGATGTTCGCGATCTCATTCGAAAAAAGATAAGGGCTCTTCAACTTGCTGCGGGCCTGGGTATAGGCTTGCTTGGCGAGATCTAGCTTTCCTTTTTGGTAGAGAAATGCGCCGGCCATGATGAAATCCCCTTCGTAGCCTAATTGCTGCACGATAACGTCTTGATACAATTTATCTGCTTCGGAGAGGTTGCCAGTGCGCTCCAAGATCAGGGCTTTGTTGAGCGGGATCAGGGGCGAATACCCCCTTCCCCGGCGCATGTGTTTGTCCAGTATCTTGATGGATTCCTGGTATTGCTCCAGTCCTTCGTAGCAGTTGGCAATGCGGATGGCAAAGGTTTCCTTGGGATCAGATTGGTAAACTTTTTCGAATAGCTCTAGCGCCGCCGCGTACTCTTTTTCTTCAAAGTATTGCTCTGCGAGGGCAGCTTCTTTTTGTGGCTGAGCCATGATCAGCATGGGGCAGATCAAGAGCAGGCCCAGGAAAGTGGAGATATGATACTTCATAAGCATTACAACGGGAAAAAGTCCTCCTCGGGTTCGATATTTGCAAAATGGAGATTCAGCCTCGAAAAGACAACTTCGTGCACAGAAACTTGGGGCAGGGAATGGGCGTCGGCTTGAGAGGCTTTTGTTGACGGGGAAAGAGAAAGTAGTTCATTTTTTGACTGGGTGTGAATATCCAAGATTCCCTCCTTTTTTCCTTTCCTCTTTCCGTATTACCTTGCAAGAATCACTCGGGCCAACTATTCACCATGCGCTGGACAAAGTTTTTCCTCTCTCTCCTTCTGACGCTTGGGCTTCTTTATGCCCTGCTGCGTCCCATTGCTCCCGCCACGTTTGCGTTTGGAAACTTTTTGGATCCATTTCGTGGGTTCTGGCAAAATGCTGAGTCAGGAGAATCCGAGCTTCCAGACTTAGTCCGCTTCGGTGAGCTTTCGGGCCCGGCTTCCGTGGTGATCGACGAGCGGGATGTGCCTCATATTTTTGCCGAGAATCTGCGCGATGCAGCATTTTTGCAAGGATATTTCACAGCAAAAAATCGTCTCTGGCAAATGGATTTTCAGATTCGAGCCGCAGCCGGAAGGCTGTCTGAAATCATTGGTGCTGGCGAAGATGATGTTGTCCTGACACTGGATCGCACTGCCCGTCGAAAAGGCATGAGTTGGGCCGCAGCGCGCACCATCACCTTCATTCAAGAAGATCCTGAGGTTTACGGTCTTCTTCTCGCCTACAGCGAAGGAGTCAACGCATGGATCGACGAAATGTCGCCAGCCGATTGGCCCTTGGAATTCAAGCTCCTCAGCTATTCACCCGAGCCTTGGACTCCTTACAAAACGGGACTGCTGATGAAGTACATGGCAAATATGCTCGCGGCGGGCGCCTCGGACATTGAGGATAGCTATGCGCTAGAGTTATTTGGTCGGAAGTATTTTGACTTATTGTACCCAGCCTACCCCTATGCCCAAAGCCCTATCGTTCCTGCTGGCACCATTTGGAATCCCGCTGAAACCAAGCCTTCGCCTGCTGTCCCCGCCGACTATCGTCCAGACTCTCTGGTGGAGGTAGCCCGCACCTACGATCGCAGTGTGCCCGGTATCGGCAGCAACAACTGGGCGGTCTCCGGCACCAAATCTGCCTCTGGTCGGCCTATGTTAGCCAATGATCCACACTTGAGTCTCAATCTTCCTTCGATTTGGTATGAAGTTCAGATCTCTACTCCTCAGACTAATACCTATGGCGTGAGCCTTCCTGGCGCACCAGGCATCGTGATCGGGTACAACGACTCCATCGCGTGGGGCATTACCAACGGTTCGCAGGACGTGATGGACTTTTTGATGGTAGAATTTCGGGACAAGAGCCGCAGCCAGTATCGCTATGCCGATGGCTGGAAAGATGTGGTCACGCGCGTCGATACGTATCGGATCAAAGGTGCCAAGCCATATCTCGACACGGTGGCCTACACGGATTTTGGTCCTGTGATGTATGACGAAAACTTCGGTGGCGCAGAGAAGCCCCTTGCACTCCGATGGATGGCCCATGAACTCTCAAATGAAATCCGCACCTTCGTAGAGCTGATGCAGGCTAATAATTATCAGGATTATGAGCAGGCGATGACCCACTTTGTATGCCCAGCGCAGAACTTCGTTTTTGCGAGTGCAGCGGGAGACATTGCACTTTGGCAGCAAGGCAAATATCCCTTACGGTGGAAGGAGCAAGGCAGATTTCTGCTGGATGCTGCGGTTCCCAGCCATTACTGGAACGACTTTGTGCCACAACAGCAAGTGCCCCATATCGTCAATCCGTCGCGTGGATTTGTAGGGTCCGCGAATCAGCACCCGACGGCACCCGATTACCCTTATTACTACACAGGCTCCTTCGATGCGTCGAGAGGAAGACGATTGGAAGAACTGCTTTCAGCGCAAGACTCCTTTACGGTGGAGGACATGATGGGGATCCAGCAAGATGCCCTGAGTATGTATGCCCGCGATATTTTGCCGACGATGCTCGCCGAACTGGATACCACCGTGTTTGAAAAGTATATGTGGAGTGCCTACCGCACGTTGCGTGCCTGGAACTACCGCTATGACCGGGAAGAGATCGCTGCGAGCTTGTTTCACTTTTGGTGGGAAGACCTTTATCAATCCATCTGGCGGGATGAGTTTGAGGTAGAATATCCCTTGGACTACCCTTCATGGGCGACTACGCTGCGGATATTGCGCGATTCGAGCGAGTTTGCCTTTTATCAGAAAGGCGATGATCCCTCACATTTCGATCGGAAGCGGCTTGTCAACGAGTCCTTCGATCGTCTCATCGGGCGCATGAGTGAAGATTTTCCAGAGGAAGACAATTGGAACTGGGGAAAGCAAAAGACCACAGAATTTCGGCATTTGGCCCGGGTTCTTCGCCCTTTCAATCGTCTGGGAATTATCACAGACGGAATCGGTCATGTGCTCAATGCCACCCAAAAACACCATGGTCCTTCCTGGCGGATGGTCGTGGCACTCGGGGATCGACCGGAAGCCTATGGAATTTATCCTGGGGGGCAGCATGGCAATCCCGGACACCCGCGCTATGATGCGTTTCTGGAGAAATGGTCGGTCGGAGAATATTATTCGCTTTGGCGCATGACTTCCCCTACCGATACCACGCACGCTATTCGGGACAGAGTCAACTTCCGGCCACTTCCTTAGACGAAAGAAGACTTCCCTTTTTCCAAGAACTTATTTGCTGCTTGTTCTATGCGATTCCTCCTTCGATTTCTTCTGATCCTTGGGCTGTCTTTTGCGGCGCAATTGTTTATGCCATTTTGGTCGGTGGCGGTCGTAGCATTTTTGGTGGGACTTGCCTTGAGCCAACGACGCAAAAAGCGTCTTTATGGTAAAGATACTCCTCCGGCAAGAGCATTTCTCGCGGGGTTTCTCGCAATTTTTTTGCTTTGGGGAATCGCAGCTTTTTGGTTTGATGCGCGCAATGGCAGTCAGCTAAGCGTAGATATTTTCACCCTCCTGTTTCAGTCTCCAGATCTACTGCCAATGCCCGCGATGGTAATGGTGCTGCTCACGGCGATGTTGGGGGGACTCCTCAGCGGATGTTCGGCCATGACTGGCAATCTACTGGGAGAGGCGATCCGAGGGTAAGGGCGGCAGGGAATCCTTGCGAATGTTATGATAGAAGGTGCAGCCTTTCGAAAAACTTGGTTTTAAAATTGGCTAAAAGTGCTTAATCTTATCGCAAGCAAATGTCAAGCTACAGCATAAAATTGATCAAGTATCTGGTTTTCAATTATGTAACACTTGCTCGATCTTCGTTTTTGTAAGGGTTAGCTCCTACTTCCAAGCTCTTAAGTTATGCTCATCAAGGCCTACGGAAGCGCCGTAGAAGGCATTCATGCCACCATCATCACCGTAGAAGTGAATGTCGCCCGTGGGCGATTTGGATACAATCTCGTGGGGCTCGCCGACAGTGCTGTCAGGGAAAGCAAGCAGCGGGTTTTTACGGCATTTCAAAATAATGATCTTACCTTTCCCCGGTCCGAAGTGACTGTCAATATGGCGCCTGCCGACATCCAAAAGGTAGGTTCTGCCTATGATCTCACCCTGGCATTGGGAATATTGGCCGCTGCCGGAGACATCAGCGACGAGATTATTTCAAACTACTTGATCATGGGCGAACTGTCCCTCGATGGCACACTCCGGCCCATCAAGGGCGCTTTGCCCATCGCGATTGAAGCACGAAAGCGTGAGTTCACAGGTTTTATCCTTCCGGCGGCAAATGCAGCTGAGGCGGCGATCGTGAACGGCATTGATGTGATACCGATCTCGCATCTCAACGAAGCGGTGGAGTTTCTTGATGGCAAACGGGAGATCGCTCCGCTGGTGCGCGATACCAGGGCGATTTTCTTTGAAGCCCAGCAGAATGTGGACCACGATTTTTCGGATGTCAAAGGTCAGGAAAATGTAAAACGAGCCCTCGAAGTCGCTGCGGCTGGAGGCCACAATGTGATCATGATCGGCCCGCCCGGTGCAGGGAAAACGATGCTCGCTAAGCGAATGCCAGGTATTTTGCCTCCCCTGAGCTTGCACGAAGCGCTGGAAACTACCAAGATCCATTCGGTTGTGGGACTGCTTTCGGAGCAAGCGGCTTTGGTGGCTCAGCGCCCATTTCGCTCCCCGCATCACACCATCTCTGATGTGGCGCTCGTCGGCGGTGGTGGGATCCCCCAGCCCGGAGAGATCAGTCTTGCACACAATGGCATTTTATTTCTGGACGAACTTCCAGAGTTCAAGCGTCAGGTTCTGGAGGTGCTCAGGCAACCCCTTGAGGATCGCAAAATCACGGTGTCACGTGCGCGCGTGACGGTGGAGTATCCGGCGAATTTCATGCTCCTCTCCAGCATGAATCCCTGCCCTTGTGGCTACTACAATCACCCTGACAAGGCCTGCGTGTGTGCGCCAGCCCAGATTCAGCGCTACCTCGCCAAGATCAGTGGTCCGCTGCTGGACCGTATTGACTTGCATGTAGAAGTGACTCCTGTGCCATTCGAAGAGCTTTCCAGCCGATCAGCCGGAGAAAAAAGTACGGATATTCGAGAGCGTGTCATGCAAGCCAGAGCGCGCCAAACCGCGCGATTTGAAGGGCAGTCGGGCATTTATTCGAATGCCATGATGCCGCCACAGATGGCCCGGAAAATCTGCTCCATCGACCGAATGTCCGAGAATCTGTTGAAAATCGCGATGAAAAAGCTCGACTTGAGTGCTCGTGCCTTTGACCGCATCCTCAAAGTCGCTCGCACCATCGCCGACCTCGCGGACACGGAGGAGATTTTGCCTGAGCACATTGCAGAGGCTATCCAATATCGCAGCCTTGATCGCGAGAGCTGGGGAGGGTGATGGGGTCGGAGGAAATGCGCGTCGTGGAGGAGACACGCGTTTTGGTAGGTTCAGGTCAGGGGCTTGAGTTCAACTTCATTGTGTTGAGCACGAGGTATCTGGCGTTCTGAGACATGCCATATCAGCAGTGCCATCGGAATGAGGAAGTGTGGTGCTCTGACAAAAAACTCGGGCAAATATGTGTAGAGCGAAAGCAGCAACAAGTTGTCGAGGCGAACATAGGAAGTGATGCGGGCAAGTGAAGTCGCTGTTCCCCATGCAGCGCAGTATCCAAGGGTTGCGGGCCGAAGAAGTGGCACAAGCAGACCAATGATTAGCAATTGATCTAGCACGCCTGCCACAGTCAAAAACACAAGGGAGGAGGCTTGAGACATCCCAAGGGTCTCCATGACCATGTCCACAAAGTTGCCAGGCACAGGCACTCCCATGCCAAGGGCATAGAGGCCGTGACCTGAGAAGGTGAGTGCAGTCATAACGAGCGTGAAAAGTCTGATCCTTGGCATCCATCCGTGTAGTACCACAGCGGCGAGAAGAGAGGGCGTGCCTACACGCAGGGAAAGTTCCATGAGCATCGGGACTTGGTGGGACACGTCGAGGAAGGTGCAGAATGCCTCAAATCCCAGTACAGCCGAGGCGGCGAACAGGGGAAATTTGGCCCAAGGCCTTCGCGGAGATAGCAGCAGCGCACCCACGAGTCCCAGCATCAGGATCACAGCCATCGTCCAAGTGAATACCTGTGCCGTAGCTTCTGCACGGGGACCTAACAGATAGGTGCGCCATTCCATCCCAGTAAGTATCTTTACGGTCCAGCTGGTCCAGAAAGGATCCCAAAGAAAGGCGCGATAGGAGGGATCGGAAAACAGGTGTTGCCACACCGATGCCCCCAGCAGAAAGATCGTGGCCCAGCGCACACAAGCAAGTGAGGAGATGAATCGAAACATGGAAAATTGTCCGGAAACCATGACTCAAAGATGTAGATTCTGTCTGAGGGTAGCTATTGGGGGACTGATTTTATTGTTGCTGGGAACGATGGATCTCTCGGCACGCACCCAGCGATATCGGCTCATTGTGCGGGACGATCCGGCCATCAGTATGTGTATCGGCTGGGAACAGCGCTCCGGGACGAACCCCGTCGTGTATTACGGACCTGTGGATCGGGGGACCAACTTTCTGGCTTATCCAATGCAGAAGTCTCCCGACCGAACGGTGATGCATATGGAAATGAATAATCACTTCGCGCGCTTGGACGGACTTCGTCCCAACACAGCTTACTATTTCATCATCAAAGACAGTGAAGGAATTAGTCGTCGATTTTGGTTTAAGACACTTCCCAATCATTCCGAGGAGCCGCTTTCTATCATCTCTGGGGGAGACTCCCGGCGGGCAGATTGGGATACTTCTTCCTATGAGCCAAGGGTGCTCTCCAATATCATGGTTCGTAAAATTAGGCCACACTTGGTGACCTTTGCCGGAGACTTTACCAACCGCAACACGCCGGCCCAGTGGCGGAGCTGGTTTGACGATTGGCAGTGTACCACGGGAGAGGACGGGAGAATGTTTCCCATCCTTTCGGCGCGCGGCAATCACGAAATTCATAACGATGACGTGCTCCACCTCTTCGATTCCCCGCATCCAGATATTTATTATGCACATTCACTGGGTGGAGACCTGATTCGGCTCTACACGCTCAACACCAATATCTCCGTTTCAGGCAATCAAACGGACTGGTTCAAGCGAGATCTTGAGGAGAGCAAAGGAAAATACCGCTGGAACATGGTTCAGTATCATCATCCCATCGTGCCGCATCAAAGTTCCAAGACTTACAAAATATTACAGTATCGCTACTGGGCACCATTGTTCTATGACTACCACGTGCAGCTGGTTATTGAGTGCGACGCACACGTGGTGAAGAGTACGTGGCCGATCATCGCATCGAATCGCTGGTATGCAGAAGGAGGTTTTGTGCGAAATGATGCGAGGGGCACCGTGTACATTGGCGAAGGGACCTGGGCGATCACGCGGCCTGCGGATGTGGTCTATCGATGGACGCGAGAATCTGGCAGTTTTACTCAGGTGAAATGGCTCAAAGTGACCCGGGAAAAAATCGAAATCCGTACCATTATCACCTCCAATGCGGAGGAAGTGAGCACAGTCTCGGACGATGCACCCTTTGTCGTACCGAAAAATCTCAACATGTGGGCCACGCGATTTGGGGAAGTGTATTCATTGACGCGTCCCAATCCACTGGGGATGCCTTGATGAGACAGGGAACGGGGTCGGCAGAAGAGTATGGTTTGATTCCCGCATAACGGCACGACCTTCCAATGTTAAGAAATTGCTAAATTCAAGTTTGGGTATAGGATTATTCGAGGGGGTGGGTATATTTGATTTTAACCATTCGCAAACAAACTTTATCATAATTGCGAAACTTAAAATCGCGGCGTTGCTGCTGCTTTTTGCAGGAGGAATGATCCCTTCGGCGACAGCATGTTTTATCATTTGCGGAGGCACAACCTATTCTTGCCAGGGGTGTCATCAAGTGAACCCCGATCAGATTCAATGTGGGTCCGGCAAGATTTACGAGTGCGAGCAAGACCAGTGATTTTGTCTTCAATGAATCAAGCCATTGTACCACAATGTGGTACAATGGCACTTTCACTTACCTCATCAAGAAAGACCAATGAACCCAATACGATGTATCTGTTTTATAGTCAGTTGCACCTTCATAGGCTGTAGCACCTCTGAAACGACCCAGGATCCACAATCCCTCGTTGTTCTCACCCCCGACCTCGTGAGAGAACAGCTTCATGACACGCTATTAGTCAAAGTGAACGGTATGTTTTCTACCCCTGGTAGCGTTTGTATAGGGGATTATGATGGAGGAAGGATTATTTGTACGGACGTTGCCTTTCGAGCTCAGACCATATTAGGCCGCAAAGGACTTGGTCCGGGGGAGATCATGTATCCTGGACATGTAGCTTATCATGAGGAACAGTTCTTTGTCTACGATGCAGGCAAAAAATCAATACAAGTTTTTGGGGAAGAGGGCATGTTCATCAAAGAAGTGCGAGTGCCAGCAGAATATGATGGATTTTCAACATTTGCGATGGGTGAACAAGGCATCTGCTACCTCGGTACTAGATTCGTGCCTTCGGTAGGGCTCATGTTTGATATGGACTCGCAGAAAACAGTGTCTTTTTTTGGCCTTGGCGACAGAACCAAAGACGAGACCAAAGCACCCGTATATCTTTTTAAAATGAAGGATGGGCACCTGATTTCCATTTTTAAAACACTTCCCCGCATGGTGGTATATGACTCCGGGCTTCAGGAAAAGGCAACCTACGATTTGTCAGAATATGAGTTAGTGAAGCGCTGTTCAGAATTTCGAAAGACTACGGGAGATCAGGGCGCATCCATGATTTCAGTTTTTGCAGGAGCTCAGCTTGATGCTGTAACCAATCGACTATATGTCTTGGTCTTTGGATATGAGTCGGGAGACAGCGACTCAGCGGCACGCACCATATACGAGTTTCAGTATCGCGATGGAACATTATTTCATCGAAGTACCTACCGGCTTACAGGGCCAGCAGAATCAAAGCCGATATTATTGAGCTTCGCGCTCTTGGATAAGCAAATATTTACTTACGACCTTACAACCGAGCTCTTTTACCGCTACCAGTTGCCTGAGTAGGCACGAGTTGTGACCTTCCAGTGTTAAGAAATTGTTAAATTCAAGTTTGGATATAGGATTTTTCGGGGGGGGGTATATTTGATTTTAACCATTCACTAACAAACTTTAATCATGATTTCGAAACT
>DAITMB010000033.1:36745-43725 GCA_036835375.1 Bacteroidota bacterium | reverse complement strand
TCTCCAAAGGGCTGGAAGCCTTTTTAAAGGTATATCCCATGTGGTCGGAGCGCTTAGCTGAACGCGCCCAATAGGGTTCGGGGATACATTGCGTGGCCTCCCCAGGCTAGAACTCTCGCCTGCTTTCATCATTCGCTTTGATCTGTCTCCCTGAATACCACCTGGCATCCCTCCAGCATCTAGTCGGAGGGCCACCCTGTGATAGGAGCTATATTTCCATAAAATGCAAGACTTGCTGGATCGTAGTCGGTCTCTCTGCCTGTGTTTACGATGGATAAAGAGCAGATTTCTCTACAGAATTAGGCGGGAGAGAGCCTATACACTTCCATAAAGAAGATTTTGGGAAAGTCTTCTTTTGTGACAACCGAAAAAAAACAGGATCGACATATTCACATAATTAGAAAAGAAAATTATTCCTCGATAGAGCAGCGGCTGGGCAGTTATCGTTCAAAAGATACTCCACCCAAAAAATAGAACTGCTCCCTGAAAGTGAACTATTTTTTTTTGATTCAATATCCAAAATGTCAGAACGCATCCAATCCGGGTTAAAAAGCCAGACTCTGCCAATAATATTCTCTAGCTATTTTATCACTTGGATAATTCAAGTTCTCCAGCAGATCAGATGAACCTTTGTCGAAATTTTGCACCAGGCTGCGTGTGAATACCAAACACCAATCTCTTCATTATCAATTATTTATGAAGCGTACTCTCCTCTTTTACCGGCTTCAATCAGAAATTTTCTTCCCTTGATATGGACGCCGTAATTGTACTTGTGGCCAATCGTCCAAAGCTACTAGCCCGCTCCGATCGTGGTGTAGAATAGAGAATTCATCTGGCTAAGAATTGGAAAAAAAAAGAGTATGGATCGAATTTTTTATTTTATAATTTTGAATTGTCAACTCGAAAAAATATCCACTTTATTAGGGAGAAATTGAATTTACAGAGATGATCTTCCCTTTTTCGAACTGGCAACTTGGATTTCAACGACCTTCCTTGTTGCAGGAAAAAAAGAAAAAGATCGTCTTGCGAAAAAAATATTTCTCGATTCTTTGCGAAAGCAAAAAACATTGGATATTTTAGGCGCGTGACAAAATTAACCATGAAGGAAAATTTTGCCAACCCAATGAATACTGTAAGCAAATTGTTTGTGGAAACGAACGCAATTAAACTGGAATCCGCCTTGCAAACCTTGGTGACTTCCTTTAACCAAAGGAGATTGTCTATCCTAGAGCGCTACGGCGTCAGCGAGCAAGACGTAGAGATCATTCGTCATCTGGACATTGAGGACCAGAAGAAGATGAAAGAAGTGGGCGAGTTCTTTCAAATCAAGCTTTCAACCCTTACCTCCACCGTGGATGGACTGGAGAAGTTGAAGCTGGTAAAAAGGAAGAACTCCAAAGAGGATCGGAGGGTCATCTACATCCATCCTACTGCAAAAGGCAAAAACTTGCTCACCGATCTGGACGAGCCTCCTAAAGAGCTATCCCAGAACGTGCTGTCCAAGATCAGCCCTGATCAATTTCAAATGCTTATCGACTCGATGGAGCAAATGTCTAAAGATCTGGGAAAGTAGGCTCAGTCCTGCTTCCCCGTAGAAAAGCGCCCTCTCTTTTTCGGAGATTAGGGCGCTTTTCGTATTTTTCGCCCATTCCCTTCACCCTCCTGACCCTCCGCTTATGTCCTACACCTACCTCGAAGTTTCCCCAGAAATTCGCCCTCTCGTCGCCCTGGTCCGCCTTTCTCGCCCGCGCGAACTCAATGCACTGTGCCTCGGCTTGATGGAAGAACTCGTGGTCGCTCTGCGGGCCCTCGACGCGGACCCCAAGGTGCGCTGCATCGTGATCACCGGCGACGAACGTGCTTTCGCAGCGGGAGCCGACATCAAAGAAATGGCGGGCCGCAACAGCACCGCCATGCTTCAGATCGACCAATTTCACAAATGGGAAGCTATCAAGCAGGTCAAAAAGCCACTCATCGCCGCTGTGAGTGGCTTTGCGCTGGGTGGCGGATGTGAACTCACGATGCTCTGCGATATGATCGTGGCCTCCGAGACCGCCCAGTTTGGGCAGCCCGAAATCAAAATCGGCGTCATGCCCGGTGCGGGTGGAACCCAGCGCCTCACCCGCGCCGTCGGCAAAGCCCGAGCCATGGAAATGGTCCTCACAGGCCGATTCATTTCGGCCAAAGAGGCCTACGACTATGGCCTCATCAACCAAGTGGTGCCCGTAGAGCTTTATCTCGAAGAAGCCCTGGCGCTCGCCGAACGAGTCGCCGCGATGCCCCCCATCGCTTCTCAGCTCGCCAAAGAATCTGTCAACGCTGCCTTCAACACTCACCTCGACGAAGGACTTCGACTGGAGCGCAAAAATTTTTACCTGCTCTTCTCTACCGAAGACCAACTAGAAGGCATGGAGGCATTTGTGCAAAAGCGGGCGCCGGAGTGGAAAGGCAAATAAGCATGTTTCTACCTTCCCATGATTTTTATCAAGACTTTTTTGCGACCAAACTTTCCGTAATTTAGGAACACAAAAAGATCTCTCATATAGGGAACATGAGCACTAAGATCCCTTCTTTGGAGGGACACTCGTTTCGCTCTTCCGATGGGGTCGAGTGTCCAAGGTGGCTAGTGCGAGCTTGCGAAATTGTCCGTTGATTCTCAGGCTTGAATTAGTCTGCGCGACAGATGTTTCAAATACATTCCCTCTTTTTCTCTCGGACTTTTTGTCCGAATTCTCATTCCAAATCTCCCTTCACCTTATTTACTCACCTTGGAATCATTTACGCTCGTTTTAGCCTCCGTCTCCTCGGCTTTGATCTTACTCATGATCATTCTGGTGGTCGCCACGGTACCTGTGGGCCTCTGGCTCGCAGCCCAGCTCTCTGGCGTAAGGGTGAGTATTTTCGTGCTCATGGCCATGAAATTTCGGCGGGTGAAGCAATCAGACATCATCAATGAAATGATCAAAGCCAAAAAAGCTGACCTTACCGACGTGAATGTCAACGCCCTGGAAGCGCACCTCCAGGCCGGGGGGGACATCTCCAAGGTGGTCAATGCCTTGATTTCTGCCAAAAACGCGACCATCGACCTGAACTTTAAAAAAGCAGCAGCCATCGACCTGGCCAAAAGAGATGTGCTCCAAGCTGTACGTGACTCTGTCACCCCCAAGGTGATCGACATTCCCAGCATCGAAGCTGTCTCTAAAGATGGGATTCAGCTCCATGTGAAGAGCACCCTGACCGTGATCGCCGACATCGACAAACTCATCGGAGGTGCAGGAGAGGAAACGGTCGTGGCGCGGGTAGGGGAAGGCATTGTGGCAGCCATCGGCTCGGCCGAGTTCCACTCTGACATCATGGCCAATCCTGCCACTATCAGGGATTATGTGCTCAAAGTAGATCTGCCCGATGGCATTGCCTACACAATTTTGTCCATCGACATTTCCGACATTGATGTGGGGGAAAACATCGGTGCAGCCCTCCGAATCAAGACTGCCAGAGCAGAATCAGAGATTGCGCGCGCCAGAGCGGAAGAAAAAGCCTCCAATGCCCGCGCAGACGAACAGGTCAATCGGGCCAAGGTCCAAGAAATGAGGGCCTTGGTGGTATCTGCTGAAGCGGAAGTGCCCAGGGCCATTGCAGAAGCCTTTCGCCTTGGCAATCTCGGTATCATGGACTATTACCGGATGCAAAATATGGATGCCGATACACGGATGAGGCGTTCTTTTTCTGACCTTGATGACGGTACCAGTACCACCGCCCGCCCAATGGACGAGGATTGATTTCTCCAACAATCCCTTTCCTCAATCAATGGCGAGTAATTCTGGCTCCGTGAGCGGCTGAGGATGGGCCTGCTTTCTGACCTCAGAGACCAGCGCAGCACCCACATCGTCGGAGGCGGTGGCAAATGTGTTGCGAATATAGTTCATAATGATGGCGATGTCCTGATCGCTCAGCGCTGCCTCGTTCTTCATGCCGGGCATCACCGCAGCAAACTCATACCGCTTTCCCTGAATATGGAGCGGACCCTTCATGCCGTGAAGCAAGATGGTGGCAAGCCGATGGCGAGATCCGGAGACGTACTCTGAGTCATACAATGGCGGAGCGAGTTGAGCCACCCCCATCCCATCTAGCCCGTGACACGTGCCACAGTATTGACGATACAACATCAGCCCCACTGTGCGAGCGTCTTCCTCCCGGAGGTCTGCAACCAAGGCTATATTGGGCTTGCCGGAAGCGCGACGAGCGAGCACCTGCTGCCCAAGATTGCGCCAAAGCGAATCTGACTCATGTCCTTGAGCGAGCCACTCGGCTTCCCGCCCTGCCAAACCACTCCACGCCAGCTCTGCAATGTATTCCGAATGGGGATATCTGTCGCGTATCACACCCAACAACGCTCGTAGCATAGCTTGCTCCTGCTGGATAGCTTCTGGAGAAAAGCTGCTCGCCAATGCCAATGCGACATAGGAATCCAAGTGAGGAGAACGCCGCTGCAAGGATTCCTGCGCCAGCGCCAGCAAGTTATCGGGCCGCTCAGACGGCAACATCGCGCAGAGATACCAAGCATGGGCAGCGACCGTTTCGGAAGGGTGCTTCATGGCCTGCCGCAGCTGTGTGCTCCCCAAAGCCCCCAATCCTTCTAATGTCCAAAGCGCGTGAAGCGAGGCCAGCCCCGTGGCGTTTTGTTGAATCTGTCGCTCCAATGCCGGAACGGCTTCCTGGAGGTGTTGATCGATGAGGTGCTGCTGTGCATGATCACGAATCCAGCCATTGGGGTGGTCAAGCAAAGACACCAATTCTTCCACCTCCAATTGTTTCCAATCTGGAATCTCCGCGACAGTATTCTCCGAGCGAACGGCAAGAATTCTGCCTTGTCCATCAATCGTGTCGAGGCCACGCGCCTGAATTTCTTCTTTCAAATAAGCCGTCAGATAAGCATTGTGCTGAATGATGCCCCGGTGCATATCCACGACATACAGGCCGCCGTCGGGACCGTTGTAGAGATTTACCGGGCGGAAGCCTTGATCAGTAGAAGTTAAAAATTCGGCTGCTGAATCAATCGCTGTGCCGCGAATCTCGCCATTGATGTCGCTGAGCTGAATTCGCTTGATGAGGTTGGCTTCGGGCACACACACAAAAGCATTTCCTGCAAACTCTTCCGGCCATGCGCCTCCACGATAGATCACCGGACCACAAGCGCTGGTGGTGTGAATCACATAACCGCGCTCGTCGAGCGTTCCTTCGATGTATCCTCGGTTCACCGCTGTCGGCTGCACCGGAAAGATTTTTTGGCTCGACACGGCAGGCTGGTCGATGCTTCGCGATATCGGTAAATACACATTCTGGAGTGCTGCCTGCGGCAACCCTCTGTCTGCGAGGAGCAGAGAAGAGTTATTGTTATAAAAAAGGCGACCCTCGTCGTCCCGGGTGATGCCCCATTGACCGCGAAAGGCGGTGAACTCTTTGACCCACTTTTGTCCAACTCGTCGGTATCGGGCATTGGACTTGGCATTATAAATCCAGTTGTCCAGATGAAGCATCAGCCCATTGGGCATGTGCTCGGGATTGCCCCAGGCAGCGTAGGCGGAGTCCACGAGGGTGCGCGCGCCGGGTGAGTCGTCTTCGCCGATTTCGACAAACCAAAGATTAGGCGGCTCGGCATATAAAATGCCGCCATAGACCATGGCCAAAGCCCTTGGCATGATCAGGCTGTCCATAAAGACTTTCGCCCGATCCATCCGCCCATTTCCATCAAGGTCTTCTAAGATGACGATCCGGCCGTCGGGGATCTCCTCTCCTGTGCCCTCCAGGTTGCGCATGTATCCGCGCATTTCCACCACCCACATTCTCCCTTTTGGATCAAAGTCCATCGCTACGGGAGTGTTGATCAGTGGCTCGGCCGCGAGCACCGAAAGGGTCAGCCTTTTTTCCGACGGACGAACTCCCTCTATTCGATAAGATTCCAGGGAAATTGCTGTCTCAGCCACAGGAGCTTGCTGGCACGAATTCAAAGACAACCCAGCCATTAGGACGAAACAAGGAACGAAACACCCGGACCTGATCATGAACAAGTAAATCTTGAAGTGAAATACAGTTAACCTTGGCAATGGCTAGCTTTTTTTGAATGAAATCGGCAGATGGTTCAATCACCCATGCACGGTGCTTGGGGATTGAGGGATTTGGGATGAAATTTGGACATCTTTACACAAGCAAAAAATTCCGGCAGAAATGTACTCAAGAAATCACCGGCTGTTGCGCGTCCAATACCCGAATTCGCTTGTGCATCACCGCAAACCAAATCGGTGGAATAAGTGCCATGACCATCATGCCGGGGTATCCTGTCGGCATTTGGGGGCTCTCCTCGTGGTGACGAAGTATCTGGTATTTTCTAGCTGCGATGAAATGGTGGTCAGAATGTCGGGACAGCTCAAATAGCAGCAAGCGACCCAGCACATGATCCGAATTCCAGGAGTGGTGGGGCCTTACTTTCTCGTACACGCCCTGTTCGTCTTTTTTTCGGCTCAAGCCATAGTGCTCAATATAGTTGACGGTTTCGAGGAGAAGAAATCCCGAAATGGCAGCGGGCAGATACCAAGCGAGGGATTGCCACCCGAAACCCAGGCCAAGGGCTGTGCAAAACGCTACTTGGATGAGGTGAAACCGCAACATTTCGTTGTGAAAAGTCCAAAAAGGAATTCCGCTTCTCTCCAGGCGCTCCCGCTCCAAGTACCAAGCCGAGAGGTAGCTTTGCGTGACGGAGCGTAGCCAAAACCCAAAAATGGTCTCGCCATATCGGGCGGAAGCGGGATCTTCCTCGGTGGAAACCCGATGATGATGGCCACGGTTGTGCTCAATGAAAAAGTGCATGTATTGCGAGCTGAGCAGACTAATTTTGGCCAACGCTCGCTCCGACTTCTTTCGACGGTGGCCCAGTTCGTGCCCTACATTGATCCCGTAGGTGCCGCACATGAGACCCATCGCCA
>DAITMB010000033.1:31249-36645 GCA_036835375.1 Bacteroidota bacterium | reverse complement strand
GAGCAGGTAAAATACGACATCTCCCCCACCCTTTCAATTCCTTTCTGCTGACCTTAGCGATTTCACTGGGGTTCAGTATTGTTCGCTGGAAAAAGCGCAAGTGTGTGTCAACCCTATTTTCCTCCCCCTCTGCGACAGCGCTCCGAACAATACTTTACTTCTTCCCAATTTTTCTCCCACTTCTTTCGCCAGGCAAAAGGCTTCTCACATACCACACAGACTTTGGTCGGAAGGAATGGTTTTTTATGAGCCATGGCAGTATTTGGAAACGATCAATCGTAACGACTTCATCAGAGTAAAAAACTCAAGGTTACCCCAAATGTTCACTTCTGATATCTTCCATCTTTCGACATAAGGTCCTTACGCTAGCACCGCAGGTTGAAAGTGTGGATTGGTGATGTACAGCGACCAAGTCTGGAGCTCCCACTGAGGCACTGCGACTTCTTCTTCCACCTCAAAAGCAAGGAAATTTCTTGTGCTTACAGGAACGGTATCAGGCCTCGGAAGCATGTCAAGATGAAGGGACTCCATCTCAAAGGGAATCTCGCTGACAAGCAGCTTGAGATAATCTTGCATCCCTGGCCAATTATCCTTCACTACATAGGCCCCCGATCGAAAGGCCATATATTGCCGGCCATTCGGCATGGGCTTGCCATATCGCGAGGATTGAACATGCCCTTCGCCCGCTTCTGAGCCGGGATCCGTCATCGGGCCGAGGCCCAACTGGGCCTTGTGCATCAGTTGAATATTGCCCCTGGTGAGGAACCCAAAGGTGTGCGGCATGTACACCAAGCTCACAAACAGCTCTTGAGGGCTGCGATTGACCAGCTCGAAACGAATGTGACGAATCGGCTGCGCAGGAGTCAATTCTAAGACGATGGATTGCTTTTTGGTGGAAAGAATGCGCTCCTGCTGTGTCTGTGGGTCGTATTCGTACACGCGCAGTTCCACCGGATAAGCTGGGTGCTCATAGGCGGCTTCCTTCGGCAGGAAGGCACCCTTATGCTCCAAGTCGCGCATCATGGTCCACTTGGCCATGTGATTCAGATATTCATACTGCACATGGACTGCGTCTTCCAGCGCAGCTCCCTGCCCCACGTATTGCGAAGGCGCTACCCTGGCAAGAGCTGGCGAGCCGGGTTCCACGATTTGGAGTTTACCTTGAGCGGCACGCAACTCGTAGTCCGGATCGTCTTGCACATCCACCAAGCTGATGCGTGGTGCAGGTGTTTCGGCCAAGCGCTTGGCGAGCACTGCGGTCGCCACGTCCACCTCGTCTTGATCCCCCACCACTGCGATGCGGAGCTGAGGAAGCGCGACACCCTGCCATTCTCCACGATAGGACTGCGCAGGGTCGGGCTCGAACCCGAAGAGATCAAGCATACTGTGAGACAGAAACACCTCTTTGACCTCCGCTGCACGGCGATCTTCAGGCCGACCTACAGGATAAATTTGAACAACTGTAGGCAAAGCAGGTGCAATCGGCAAACCGTGAAGGGCACCAACGCCGAATCGCCATGCTTGCTCGTCGACGTTGAACTCCAAGGAGCCGTAGGTGGGAGCTTCATCTTGGTCGTAGGTGAGAAATTGCCGATAGCGATCGCTCAACCGCGAAGTGTTGAGATAAAGCTGAGGTGTTTGTCGATAGTCGTTCGAGTCAGCGTCCAGCTTCACCATCCGAAGACGGTTGACGAGACGCTGATGAAGCTCGTGGTAGCTGATCTGGCCTTGATGCTTGCGCAGTACATCAATCAATCCGCGGGTAAATGCGCCATTGCCACCTGCCCCTTCCCATGCCAATTCTACTTCCCGGCAAGCCGCCAACATCACATGATCTCCTTCGGGCAGCACTTGCTGAAGAGGCAGATTAGATTCGATTTTTTGCTTTATCTGGGGATTGTCGCAGAAAAAAAACTCCTCGAGTCCCCGGGCGCGAACAGGTCCACGATCCACTTGCCGACTTCTACTTGGCAGCTCCTCCGACAGCACTGATCTGGTGCTTTCGCCAGAGTGGCAGCAATCGAATATCACGACCACATGCACAGGCTGGTCTGCTGTGCCCTTATCCGTCAATCTCTTGATCAAATAGCGAATTTCCTTGTCTGCTAAGACTGTTTGCCCGGGATTTGAGAGGGTCTTATCACCGAAGTTGTGCATGACCAGGCCCCCGATGTTGCCATCAAGCTCTTCCTCTTGAAACGTTGCGATCGAAGTGCTTTCCCTGACCCCGTGCCCCGAAAAATACAGCAGGGCCGTATCGCCAGGCTGAGCTTGCCCCAAGTGGCTCTGAATTCGCTCCACTACCACATCTTTCGTAGCCATGACTCGCCCTTCGTTGCCATCTTTCTTTTCTGTGATCACCTCGATCTTCATGTCTGCGAACTCGCTTTTCACGAAGGGTTCTTGCAAATAGGACTGGACCAAGGCCACGTCGCGATGACAATACTGGAGCCAGCGCATAGGCGGCAAAAATTCATACTTATTGATGCCGATGAGTAAGGCGTAAAGGGTAGGAGCCGACATGAGAGAATGAGGTAAAAATGGAGGAGTAGTAGGTCAGGAACAGCATTTATCTCCCGGCTCCTGCGCTGGGAACCATGTTGGAGAAGGAAGTCATCGTCCGATCATCGGTAAGTGTTCTGGAGAAAATATCGGAAACGACCCCCCACACGAAGAGCTTGAAGTGATCGTACACCCCTTCTGCCCCGAACGTGTCAGCTCCGTCGCCACTACTGAGATAGATCTCCTGAAATCCGATGAGCAGCACCACCAAAAAAGTAACGATCGCGACCAGAGGTCGAAACACGCCAAATTTGACCCGCGCATTGATCTTGACACCGCCAATGAGGTTGAAAAAACGGAAGAAACCACGTTCCAACTTCTGCCAAAAGGTCTCGGCTGTACCTTCCTCCGGGTTCAACAAGCCCCCTTTCTCCGACTTCTGCATCATTTGCTCAATGGCGCTCAATTCTGCCTTCAAATTGGCAGTTTCCTCCGCAGATGGTTCCAATGGACCGTCGAGGCTTCGGGTGCGCTCCGGTGCCAACGCGACCTCAGCGGCGCTCAAGATCGCGCCCCAACCAGCCTTGATTTCGACCTGATCTCCGACCAAAATGGCATCTCGCACTCGATTCATTTCATTCAACACGGGCTGCTGCTTTTCTTTTCGCACTTTCTTCTCGACAAACTGCTCGCCGAGACGACGATAGGTACTGTCCAAGTCCACGATCTGGGCCACCTTGGTCTCAACGGTCGGGAACATCGCCTCTACCATTGGTCGCTGGGAGGGATCTTTGACTTCGTTGATCTGTCTCTCCAGTTCATTCAGCTCGATCATCAACGCTTTTTTGGACACGGGATCGGATAGATTATCTGCTTTGGCCCGTAGCGGCACAAAGCGTCCCATGAGATCAATCTGGTCGCTCGCGTTGTTCACGCTTTTGAGCATTCGCCCGACCAAAATGCCGAGGAGCAAGGCAATCATGGCTCCCATCACACCGGTGCGCGAAAATAATGATATTCCGACCTGAAGGCTTTGCGGATAATTTTTGACATGAAGGCGAAGAGAGCCGGAATAGCTATCTGGCTGAATGATGTCGCGGGCAGCATCCGTGAAGGTAAATTGCATCGTAGCGATGCCGCCAGGTGGAATTACTTCATCGGGATTTTCCCATATCACATCTGATTTGCTGAGTGGGTGTTGGGTTTTCTGGCCTTTGAGAGAGAGGGAGAAATCCCGAAATGAGACCGAGGTGGGGCCTGCATTTTCTACCCGCACAAAGATCCCCTCTTGCCGAATGTATCTAGGCAAAAGTCCTACGAGCCATGACTTTTCGACTGTCCTGATCTCTAGACTCACATCTTCTCCCATGATTGACACTTGTCCCGGCACCTTCACATCCAGGTCCAGCGGAAACTCTCGAAAGCAATCACCGCTTTCTACTTCTTGGGAAATCTGCAACAAGCCGAGGTAATGTCCGGCCGCTGCTACGCCGCTGAATTCGACGCGAATCTGAGTTGTCTTCCCGGCTTCCAGCGTCACCACTGACGGCGAAAATGAGATCCCACTGGCTGCAATGGATCCCGAGGATTCCTCGTCAGTAAGGGCTGTCGCAGCCAAGCGATAGGTCGCATCCCCATCACTTTTGAGCAGAAAATGACCAATAAATTGTTCGGGAATCTGTTCCCCGACTTCGGACCACAGGCCCATCACTGTGACACCATCCTGAGATGGCACCAGCCCCACAGGCACGCACTGCCCGTATCCCGGGAGTGCCAGCCCGAGCGTCAGCCCAAAAAACATCCAAAATCGACGAGAAAGCAGGCAATCTGAGGAGCATGTCGTACGCATAGGGGGACTATTTGAAGAGGATTATTTTTCCCAAGATAGCGAGCATTTGTGAGAATTCTTTATCACCGAATTTTCCACAAATATTCTTAAAACGAAAGTGTCAAATTCGGTCGAAATGCTTTGTTGACCCGCAGGGCTTGAGCCTACCTGTGGTTCAAATTCTTTCAAAATATCGCTTCCGCTCCCAGTCGGTCACGGCCATGCGAAAAACCGCAGCTTCACTCCGATAAAAATGCGCATAATGTGCCACGACCTCTTTTCCGAAAGCTGCCTTGGCAAACTCACTTTCGGCAAATTGTGCTGTGGCGCTCTCCAGTGTCTCGGGCACGCGCGGGAGGTGCTGCGCTGCGTAAATATCCCCTTGGAAAATGTCGGGGGGTTCTACTTGGTCCGCTATCCCCTGCAACCCTGAAGCGAGTGAAGCTGCAAATGCGAGATAAGGGTTCACATCTGCGCCGGGAATGCGGCACTCGATGCGCAGCGAAGGTCCTGAACCCACGACCCGAAAGCCCGCCGTGCGGTTGTCATAGCTCCACGCCAAGCGCGTTGGGGCCCAAGATCCATCGACATAGCGCTTGTAGGAGTTGACCGTCGGGGCGTAAAACGGCATCACGTCGGGCACGTGCTTGATCCATCCTCCCAAAAACCAGCGGAAGGCTTGGGATCCCATAACAGGCCCGATGGCCTCATCGCCCGAGAAGGCATTCTGGCCATCTTGCCAGAGGCTCAGGTGAATGTGGCAGCTCGACCCCGCCCCTTTTTCGTCATATTTGGCCATGAACGTCAGCGAAAGGCCCATTTGATCGGCCAATTCCTTGAGGCACTGCTTGAATACCACATGGCGGTCGGCCATGTCGAGGGCTTCTCCATAGCGCACATTCAGCTCGTGCTGGCCAAGTCCCCACTCTCCCTTGGAGGTTTCGACGGGAATGCCCGACCGCTTGAGGTGACGCCGGGCAGCACCTGTGAAAGGTTCGGTACGGGTGCCTTGCAAAATGTGGTAATCTTCCAAATAGTCGCCTACGGGCTTCAGTTGGTGATATTG
>DAITMB010000033.1:0-31149 GCA_036835375.1 Bacteroidota bacterium | reverse complement strand
ACGACTGTTTCGATGGTTTCGGATGCCACAGCTGCTGCCAGTTGTGAGAGCGAAAGGAGACCTTGATTGGACATACAATATTTTCAATTTTTTGAAGGAACAAACGGCCCAAAAAACCAATCTGGGCCTTTGCTTAGATTTATTTGCTGTATTGCCTATCCCTCTTGTTTGTAAAAGAGCCGAAACCAACCATAACTCAGGGCCAACATGGCCAGAAAAATCATGGCAAGCAATGGATTGGCGATGGTGATGGCAATGAGTGCGACAATCGCGATGACCAAGGCAAGCAGCGGCGTGACAGGATATCCCGGCACCCGAAAAGGGCGCTCCAATGCTGGTTCTTGACGCCGAAGCCGAATCAATGCCAGCATACTCAGGACATAGAGGGTGAGTGCGCCAAAGCAAGCGATGGTGATGATTTCGCTTGTCTTGCCGGTGAGCAGGGTCAGTAAGCCGATGCCCATGTTGACCAGCAACGCGATGGCCGGGGTCTGAAAGCGAGGATGAATCTCTCCAAGAGCGCGAGGGGCGAAACCCACACGTCCAAATTCGTAGGTAGATCTGCCAGCGGCCAGGATGATTCCATGAAAGGAGGCAACCAGCCCAAATAGCCCAATGAAGGCCACGGATTTGGCGAGCCAATGCCCTTCTCCAACCGTCTGCGCCATGGCGAGTGGCAAAGGGGAGTCCGATGCTGCCGAACCCGGCGAGGGGAACACGACCACCTCCCAGCCACCTACCCCGACTGCGGCCACGAAGGTGAGCAAGCACAGCAGCACCAAGGTGAGGATGGCAGTGCCAAAACCGATCAAAATATTTCGCTGCGGGTTGACCGTCTCCTCGGCTACGTTGGCTACGCCTTCAATGGCGAGGAAAAACCAGATCGCGAAGGGAAGCGCTGCAAAAGCCCCTTTCCACCCATGTGGGAGTGGGTTTCCGGCCAAATTCGTCCAGGTGACCGCTGGCGCATTTACTCCGGCAAACAGTAGCAGCCCCGCTACTGCGATCACTGTCACCACCAATTCGAAGGAAGCAGCTGCCTGGACGCCGTAAATGTTGAGTCCGGTGAAGAGCAAATAGGCCAGAACGGCGGTGAGCAAGACGGGAACACCCGGCAGAAAAATTTGCACATAGGCTCCAATGGCAAAGGCAATGGCGGGCGGAGCAAAAATGAACTCTATGTTTTGGGCCATCCCAGCCAGGAACCCACCGTCGCGCCCCAGCGCACGCAGCCCGTAGTCGAAGGCACCGCCTGCACGAGGAATGGCACAAGCCAGCTCCGTGTAGCTGAACGTGAAGCAGAGATACAGCACAATGATGAATCCTGTCGCAACGGCCATACCGAGGGTGCCGCCTTGCGCCAAGCCCAGATTCCAGCCGAAATACATGCCAGAAATCACGTATCCCACCCCAAGTCCCCACAACATAAGCGGGCCAAGGCTGCGGCGAAGGACAGAAGGGGAAGAAGTTTCGGTGGGTAATGTCATGAGGCAAAAGGTAAGACTCGCCGCGATTATTTCCAGAATTTTTCTTTTCGAAAGCACTTCGACACCCGCGATTTTTCAAAGGAATGCTTCCAAATGGTTGGAGAATGGCTCATCGTATGTTAGCGTTCAATCTGTCGGCTCTCCCCACTGTATCAATTTGCAAATGATCCAACATCGCGTTTTTGCTGTGCCCTAAATAGTGATTCCCGCTGAATTTTCTCTCTTATCGCTGGCGCACTCGCTGGAAATCCAGTAGGTGAAATGAGGTTGTAACAGAGCTGGTTAGGAATTAATTTTGAATAATAGCAAGTGTTTTTTCGCTCCTGCTTCTACCTATACTCCCGATTCCAACCTATGAATACGCTACGAAAACTTCTGCTGGCGACCGTGCTGCTTCCATTTGCTGGATGCGGCCTCTTCGGGCCTGAGCCTCTGATTGTCCCCAGCGCATACGACCCTTCTACCTTCGCCACTCACACCGTGCAAGAGCGTGCGCTGCGAGATCACTGGTCGGCGCTCAGTCGCCGAATGGAGCAAGGCAGAGACCCAGGGACTACGCTCAATATCGATGAGCTGGGCATGTTATTCAACAGTGGCTCCCCTTCACTCAGCTCATTCACCCACCCTTACTACCGAGATCTGATCGACAATTGGCTCCTGGACCTCGCCACGGCGAGCGGTCGCACTTTTGACGTTCAAACTGCACCCTTGGGCAATGGGGGGGTGTATGGCGGCTATCTGCTGGACGAGCACGGCCTCGAAGTTCAGCAAATGATTGAGCAGGGCCTTTTGATTTCGCTTTTTTATTATGAAGCCTACCAGCTGATGTTTCAGAGAATCGACGAAACGAGCAGTGATCGCTTGCTCGCGCTCTATGGGGCACATCCTGACTTTCCCAACAGCGACAATGGTTCCCTCCACCCAAACCCCGATGTATTGATGGCGCGATATGCTGCACATCGAGATTTGAACGACAGCAGGGGCTTTTACAACAACATAGAACTCGCCTTTATTCAGATTCAAGCGGCAGCCAAAGGTGGATTTGACTATGGCCTGGAGCGGGACGAAGCGCTGCTGGCACTCCGCGTCAATTGGGGGGAAGCACACGCAGCCACGATCATTCATCATCTTGATGCCGCCGTGAAAGGATTTCGCATTCCCAATCCCAGCGAAGAGCAGCTTGGCGAGGCCCTCCATCGCTACGCACAGGCTCTCGGCCTGATCCACGGCTGGAGAATGCTGCCAATTGGCGCCCGGCTGATCTCAGAGGTAGAAATTGATACGCTTCTCACCAAACTCAAGGCAGCGCCCGGACAGGCTCCGCAAAGCTATTTGTTTGCTACCTCCCCCAGCACCGAAGTCGCTCAACTAGAGGCTGCGATAGACGACTTGCAGCGAATCTATGGATTCACCGATGCGCAGATGCTGCAGTTTGAAAAAAACTGGGTGGCAGAACAAAATCGCTGAGCCAGCGCGATCACATCGGGCTGCTTCGGAGCCTTTTTCATATAAATTTGCTAGTATTTCCTCGACCAAATCCCCGATCAGGGATCGACAAAGACCCCCAAGCGCTTCGCTTCTTCCCGAAGGTACTCTTCATCCTCCCAAGGAGGCACGAGATCTTTGGGAGCGCTCCCCTTGTCCGCAGCGATGGCTGCGACGCGACCCTGTCCCAGAAACAGCGTTTCCGGGACATACTGCGCAATGGCGTCAGAATAGGCCTGTGTCGCTTCAATGATCGTCCAGCCCTCCATATCGAGTTTCCGGATGAGGTCTGGGAGAAAAAGTCCAGTGAGGTCATTTTCGTGAAGAAGGAGCACATGTTTGGGAGAACGTCCAAGGCTTGCTACCGCCACACTATCATAAAATTGAATCCCGCGCCAAAGATGATCGACCCACCACTGGCGAAGCAGCGTGGTGTTGATCTTTTGGCCAGCATCTTTGGCCTCCCGTGTGAGCGCGTGGATGTACCAATCACTGTTGTCAACTGTCACATAGCCATTGGCATAGCCCAACTTCTGGATTCCTGCTCGAATGGAATCCCGCCGAAGGCTGTCAGCTCCTTCGTGCAAATAAGGATATCGAAAATAGGGCACCATGCCCTTCATCGGTCGCAAGATCGAATCCGCCAAGGCAACATCTTGCAAGTAGGACGCCGCATCGGTCCGGTTGGCAGAGGGATGCATGTGTGTATGATTGCCGAGCTTATGGCCCGCTTCTGCATAATTTTGCAGACGCTTGATGCCTTCTTCGTCCATGTGGCCAGTGACCACAAAAAACATGGCCTGCGTCACACCTGCCTGCTGTAGGCGCTGAATGAGCATTTGTCCTCGACGCTCTCCACTAAAAAATGGGCCTTCGCCTAAAGGTGCATCGTCGATCGTAATGGCGATTTGTCGAATTTGGCCCAATAAAAGGAGGGGCATCAAGGCGCTTGCAAAAAACAGGAGGCGAATCATAGGCGGTAAACTTCCGATATGGACATGGACAGCCCCTGCTGTCCGGCTGGCAAGATAGCTTTTATCCTAGCAAGTAGATTTTGTGATTTGTGGGAATCCATTCTATTCGTGGCAGATTCATTGTCTAGCTGATGCTTGAAATTTAACTGATCAAAAAGATCGCTTTGCTTTTCCGCAGCTCTCCAAGAAAGCTTCTTGATGGCTATCCTGCTTCCATTTTCTCGATTTACTTCGAATAAGCATTTATCTATCCCTTCTCTGCCACTTTCTAAAGGTAAATCGCTCCGCTTCGCGTATTTCCGTCAAGCGCCAGGCAGCTGGATCAAACGATGGAAAATAGGCTGTGCCCTCGTATTGCCCTTTGATCTCGGAGAGATACATCGCGTCAGCGATTGGCATGGCCTGCTCATAGATACTGGCACCTCCAGCAATGAAAATCGGACGACCGATCTGCGTGGCAGCGTCTATGGCCGCGTGCAGACTGTCCATGACTTGATACAGATGTCCCGAAGTCCAGCTTCGACTGATTACCATGACATGATCACTGGTGAGATCTTTTCCAAAAATCTCATAGGTTTTCCTGCCCATGATCACAGTATTTCCGCGAATAAAATCCAAATACTGCTTATACTCTTCGGGGACCTCCCAAGGCATCCCGTCATCTGTGCCGATCACATGGTTGCTGCTCATGGCGGCGATAAGAATGCGAGGAGGATAATTCATGGAGGATAACGAAGAAGAGCAGAAAAATAGAGAACCAAGTGGCGAAAAAATACGAGCCTGTTGCAGGATTTTTTCGCCTCATAGAGGTACGGAATTCAGTGAGAGCAGGTCAGCCATGTCGTGGCACAGCGCTTAAAAGACATCAGCAAATCGGGGAATCACGCCATTAACCCCCCAAAAATGACCAACGGGCGGCGATACTGAAAAATGCGGGGGAACTGCGCTTAAATTTTGAGTTTCGACCCTGACGGTCAATCGCTGTTCTGAAGGACGTCGGCTTCCCCGGATCTGCAATACCTTTCCAAATCGTTCTTTTCTCCGGGAAATGTGGCGCACAGCAGGACCAGCCTGTGAATAAGAAGGGACCGGAAACAGAGACGGCGGCCTGCGGGCCGCCGTTCTGTGTTGTAAAGCGGTGACAAATCTCAGTCGTTCATTTCGACATACCCTTCGGGAGGGGTAATGACAAACAACGCAGCATCTGGCTTGGTAAGGTCCACTGACCTCGCTACGAGATGCAGGCTCATGCCGCCCTGGGTGATGTCCATCTCGAGGGGAAGTCCTTTGATATTGGCCAAGCCCATTTCTTTGTTCGTAGCGCCTGGCACAATCTCCGATGTCACCCACATGTTGAATTGCTCTCCGGTCGGCGTAGTCACGAAGTATTCCTCCGCCTTGTAGCCTGCGATCATCTTTGATCCTGTGCCTTTTTTGACTTCAAATCCATCTGGGCTTACTTCAGAACCATCGATCAGTTTGTACATTTTTTGCCCAAAAAGATCCATCAACACGATGCCCGTGCCAGAGGCGTCATCTGTGATTGTGGTGGTGGACATCATCTGCATATCCATTTCGACTCGCAGCTTTTTGCCCAAAAACATCATGGTCATGGAACCGCCTTGGAGCATGGAGCGGGACATGGCGTCGAGCTCTTCCGCGTCTGCGTCCAGATCATAGACGACGGTAACATCGCTGGGTTTTTGGCCGAAGGCAGGGGAGATTCCGAGCCAGCAGGCTAACAGAATCCACGCAGCCAAGTTCAATTTCATCGTTTTCAGCTGTCTCATAATTGTTGGAAAAAAGGAGAAATCAAGAAACTAGAGCATGGCCGTATGTTTTCTATCGCCACGCCTCCACCTGCACGAAGCTACGGTAAAAAGATTGTCCAAGGAACTAAGACGCGCCTATGACGGTCTTTGTTCGGCGCCAGGGGTTCGGGAAGGTATTATTCACTTGCTTGCAGCAAAAGATGGGCGGGGCAGAAATCGGTGTTCGCCCATCTGGAAAGTCCTGATCGTCAAACTTCTCAGAAAAGTCAAACTCATAAGACTTAACGGCTGATTGGGGCCACGTTCAAAAAGTTTTCCAGCTCCATTAAACTTCCCCCTCCCGATTCGCTCTAATCAACAGATTTGGGCAAGCAGCAGGTTGCTAACCCGGATCATTCCTCTGGACACAGCATCTACGCTCGCAAAAGGCAACTTCCCTACTTCTTCCTTTCCAGACATAACTTCTCGGTGCAGCCCTCCCATTGGACACCGACGGTGAGAGTTGTGCTTAGTCCGAACGTTCTTTCATAGATCTGTCCTTTACTTTTTTGTGCTCATACACTGTCAGGTTTTTCATTCACTTTTTTCAACTCATCGAAAATTCGTAGTCATGAAACGCATCTCATTCTTCACTCCTTCTCGCCACTTGCTAGTCATTGCCACAGCACTTGCCTTCACTTTTTCAGCCTGTCGGCCAGACCAGGTCGATAATATCGCCGATGATGAAATCAACCTTGCCGTCACCGAGAGTGTGATGGAAGCGACGTATGACGAAACCGATGACATCGCCATGGAGGCGATGGAGCGGACGGATGCCACAGCAGAAGCCAGGACTTGGCAGACGGAAGACATGTTCACCAATGGTCCATGTGTTACGATCACCCATGATTCTGTTGCCAAAACCATTCTCGTGGACTTCGGCACTGGCTGCCTTGGTCCCGATGGAAAGACCCGCGCTGGACAAGTATTTGTAACTTACACCAAGCGTCTTTATCATCCCGGCGCTGTGCTGACCGTGGAACTTATCGGTTACAGCGTGGACAGCCTGGCGCTCGAGGGCACCAAGACCATCACGAATGTTTCGCCAAACTTTCAAAGCAACATTACCCTGCAAAAAACGCTCGCTGGTGGGAAAGTCACTTGGCCAGACGGAACCTTCGCCACCCGCGAATTTACCCGCACCTCCACCTGGGTTCGCGCTGCCAGACCTGCTTTGGATGAATTTCATGTCGATGGCGTCGCTTCGATTCAGCGCCGAAATGGCAACCTCTACAGCAGTACCGTCATCGAGACCCTGATCTGGAAGCGCAAATGCCTACGCTTAGGAATCGGAATTCCGGCAGAAGGAACTACCGTGATCAAGCGCAACGGCAAGCCTGACCTCACCATCGACTTTGGCGACGGCACCTGTGATCACCTTGTCACCCTGTCAATTCCCGGAAAAACCAAAGTGATCAACGTCAGAAATCTCTGATCGTCGCCCTTGCTACTAGGTTCCAACGTGACCACGGAACACAGGCCCTTTATCTACCGCAAACCCGGACCAGCAGGTCCGGGCTTTTTATTTTGGGCTAATGTGCCTTCCGGGCTACCTTTGAACGCAGAAATGGAAGCCTTATGTCTAGCGTAAGATTGATCTATGTGACGTGTGAGTCCACAGAACAAGCGCAGCGGCTCGCCCACACCTTGCTGGCGGAGCGGCTGGCTGCTTGCGCGAACATCCTTCCCGGAATGCAGTCGATATACTGGTGGCAGGGACAAGTGGAACAAGCCACAGAAACGGTCTTGATACTCAAAACACAAGCTGCACTGGAAGACTCCCTCATCGGCCGGGTGCGCGACCTCCACAGCTACGAACTCCCTTGTGTCTTGTCCTGGCCTATCGCCGAGGGAAATCCAAATTATCTCCAATGGATCATCAACGAAACGACTCCCCGCCCATGAGCGCCCCCATCAGCTATCGTCGGGCCAAGCCACAGGACATGGAAGCAGTGCATCGCTTGGTGCGTGAGCTTGCAGATTTTGAGCAGGCCAGCGAGGCCGTACACACCGATGCCATACAATTTGAGAAAGACGGATATAGCGAAAACCCTTGGTTTGTGTGCCTGGTGGCGGAGCATGTCAGCGCGGGAGTCGTCGGAATTGCTTTGGGTTACCGCGCCTATTCTACTTGGCGGGGAAAAATGATGTATTTGGATGACTTAGTCGTTGCCTCCGCCTTTCGCCAGCAAGGCATCGGGAAAGCCTTGCTGACGCAGTTCATCTCGCTAGCCAAAGCAGAGGGTGCCAAGATGGTCAAATGGCAAGTATTGGAATGGAATCAACCCGCCATTCGATTGTATGAACTCGTGGGCGCAAGCTTCGATGGTGCTTGGGTGGATTGCAAGCTGTTCTTGGACGGAGGGGATTGAATAGGTAATTCTTTCGACGCTAAGTGGCGATCTTCTTGGGCTTTGGGGAGATTCATCCGTTTTTACAGTTGACTTGATAAGTGAGGCTGACAATTGTGATAAAAGCAATTTGACTGAACTACAATGGCCAGCTTCCGCCTCTTGCTCGAATACATTGATTTCGATTTCTCCTATTTCTCCCCTCATCCTAAGGCCATGGTTCATTCTACGCTTAGCCATTTGGCTTCTGGCCTTATTCAACTACCCTAAATTCCATTCATGTCCAGAACCGTACTCATCACAGGAGCCAGCTCCGGCATTGGCGAAGCATGTGCCCGCTTGTTTGCGGCCAGAGGTTGCCGACTGATCCTCACCGGCCGTCGGGCCGCGCTACTCCAATCTTTGGCAGACAGCCTGAATACGGAGACGCTTCCCCTAGTATTTGACCTGCGCGACAAGGAGCAGGTGCAGGCCGCTATGGCTTCGCTGCCTGAAATGTGGAAAGACATTGACCTTGTGATCAACAATGCGGGCTTGGCAGCGGGATTCGATCCGATCCAGCGCGGGAGCTATGAAGATTGGGATCAAATGATCGACACCAACGTCAAGGGCCTTTTGTATGTGACCCGCGAACTTGTCCCGCGTATGTGCGAGCGACGGCAGGGCCACATCGTCAACATTGGCTCCATCGCGGGAAAAGAAGTCTATCCCAATGGCAATGTCTATTGCGCGACCAAGCACGCTGTGGATGCCCTCAGCCAGGCCATGCGCATCGATTTACTTCCTTTTGGGATCAAGGTGACCCAGGTGGCACCTGGCATGGTCGAGACAGAATTTTCGAAAGTGAGATTCAAGGGAGACGAAGCAAAGGCCAGCCAAGTCTATCAAGGCCTACAGCCCCTCAGCGGCGCCGACATTGCAGAAGTGGTATGGTATGTCACCAACACCCCCCCACACGTCACGATCAATGATATTCTGGTCATGCCCACGGCACAGGCGAGCGCCACCCAAGTAACTCGCCAATTCTGAATCCTCATTTTTTCGGCCAATGCGGTGTTCTCCTCTGCCAATGAAATCGCACGATTTCGCACAGTCGGGAATCATTTGTAATTTGTCCTGAAATTTCGACTCCGAAAAATAACTCATCTATTTTCAATCCTATGTACTATTCTTGGGTTCGCCGTTTACTGCTAGCTGTGCTTCTTTTGCCAGTGATCGGTTTGGCGCAGTCAGTAGAACAGGCACGTGTGCGTCCCAATGGCGGGATGTGGCTGCCTTTTAAAGTCGAGCAAAAAATCGAGGGAATGAAATCTCTTGGATTTCAGCTTGGAGCCAATGACGTTTATACCTCTTCCGGCAAGAGCCTTCACCAAGGCATTGTCAAACTCAACGGTGGAAGCTGCACCGCAGAAATGATCTCTGATCAGGGATTGGTCCTCACCAACCACCACTGCGCCTACGACGCCATTGCCACCCTCAGTTCAGAAGCATCTGATTACTTGACCGACGGTTTTTGGTCTAAAAGCTTCGAAGAGGAGCTTCCCATCCCCGGAGGCACGGCTGCTTATTTGGTCTATTCCGAAGATGTCACGAGCCAACTCATCCAAAATGGCGAACCGATCGAAAATATGGATGCCAAAGCGGGTGAAATTGAAGATGAAGTGCGCACGCGCCTTGGATTCGAGGCTGATTATTTTGAAGTAGAAATTGAACCCGTGTTTGAAGGCATGGAATTCTACCTCTTTGTGTACAAAGTCTATTCTGACGTGCGACTGGTGGGTGCTCCCCCCAGCTCCATCGGCAAATTTGGCTTTGACACCGACAACTGGATTTGGCCGCGCCACACAGGCGATTTCGCCATGCTGCGCGTCTATTCCGATGCCAACAACGAACCCGCAGCTTATGCTGAAGAGAATCGTCCCTTCGCTCCTCCGGTCCACTTCCCGATCTCCCTCCGTGGCGTCGAAGAACTCGACTACGCCATGATCATGGGCTACCCTGGAAGTACCAGCCGCTACCTCACCGCAAGCGACATTAAGTTGGCGCTGAACCAGACCAATGGAGACCGCATTCATTTACTCGGCGAAAAAACGACCATCATGAAGGCCCAAATGGACCAAAGTGACAAAGTGCGCATCGCCCTTGCTTCAGAATATGCGAGCCTGATGAACTACTACAAGTATCTCATCGGCCAGACGACCATGATGAAGAGGTATGATGTCCCGGGCGAACGCGAGGAAGAAGAGGTTGCTCTCCAAGCATGGATCGATGCCGATGAGGACCGCAAGACCAAATATGGCACTCTACTCAGCGATATCGCCAGCCTGAATGAAGGGTACCAGCAGGTGGACCAGTTTATGAGCTACCTCAACTTTGGCATTTTCTCGGCTGATGCCGCTAGCTTTGCGCTTGAGTTTCTCGGCCTGTCACGTATGCTGGGCGCTGCTGACGAAGAAACCATTCAAGGCATGACTGCCGAATTGAATGAAACTACCGAGGCACACTTTGAAGATTATTTCTACGATATCGACAAGTCCCTCTTTGAAGCTTCTGTGCTGAGTTTCTACAACAATGTGCCGAAGGACATGCATCCGGCGATTTTCGAAGAAATTCTCAACCCCGCTCCGGCACCAGTACCCGCAGCAGTGGAAGAAGTGACGGATGGTAAGAAGAAAAAGAAGAAAAAGAAGAAAGACGCAGAGACTGCCGTAGTAGCGCCGACTCCTGTGATGCCCGAACTAAGCGACGAAGAGAAGTTGTCTGCTTGGGCGAACACAACTTTTGAAACCTCCATCTTCACCGACAAAAATCGCGCAACAGCATTCCTAGCGAATCCTACTGCAGAGATGATTGGTGATGATCCATTGATGGCCTACTTGCAAGGTGTGATTACCTTCTTCCGCAGCCGGGTCGGCATGGCCTATGGTGGATACCAAAATCAAATCACCCAGTTGCGTTCGTCGCACATGAAGGCACTCCGCGAAATGCACAGTGACAGCACTTTCTATCCAGATGCCAACTCTACCATGCGCTTCACCTATGGCCAAGTCCTCGCTTATGAGCCACGAGACGGTGTGTTCTACGACTACTACACCACCCTCGCAGGCGTCATGGAAAAAGAGGATCCGACCAATGAGGAATTCCTCGTTGACGAAAAACTGAAAGAGCTCTTCGTCGCCGCAGATTATGGACGCTATGCCGCTAAGGACGGTCAGCTTCACCTATGCTTCCTGACCAACAACGACATTACAGGTGGTAACTCTGGTTCGCCTGTCCTCAACAGCCGTGGCGAGCTCATCGGCTGTGCATTTGACGGCAACTGGGAGTCGATGGCTTCGGACATCTACATCTTTCCTCAATTCAACCGCACCATCTCTGTGGACATTCGCTACGTGCTCTTCGTCGTAGATAAGTTCGCTGGGGCGACACGCTTGATTGAAGAAATGACCATCGTAGAATAAGGACCTCGCCCAGAAGGGTTCACGTCATACAAAAACTCACACAAAAAGCGGCCCTCGGGTCGCTTTTTGTGTGATGGCATGGCTGTGAAGCAGAAATAGTGACAACATCAGCGGCAAGTCCTTATCATCGGTCACTTCACAGCACCCAACTAATGTCTGGACGAGCAGTAAGTTGTCGGCGAATGTCGCTTGACAAGGGATTTCCTTCGAGAAACACGCTTTTGAGTGCTGGAAATTGGGCCAGATCAGGTAAATGAGTCAACTCATTGAACCGCAAGTCCAGGACTTCCAGACGTTCCGTGCATGCCAGCTCGGGAAGCGCTTTGAGTCCTCCGAAGGTAATGGAGAGAAATCGCAGGCGTGGACAAGCGCCAATCTGAATATTGGAAAGCTTGCTTCCTTTGCTGAGTATCAGCTCCCGTAGGATCGGCAGGGGTAAAATCTCGCAACTGCCCTCGCACCGGCTCAGATCCAAGGACAAATGTTGCAAGGAAGCACAATCAGACAGGACAGCTACCCGCTGGGAGGCCGTCGGGCGAAAAGCCAGTTCTTCGAGGGAGGCAGCGGCAACCCACGACCAATCGCTCACAAAGAGATTTTTGGCGAGGCACACGCGAAGGTGTGGCAACTCTTGGAGGACTGAGAGATCTTGCAGGGCGCGATTGCCTGAGATGGTGAGCGAGCGAATGGCTCGTCCCTCGAGACCTGCTAAGGAGCGCAATTCATTGTGGCCCAAGTTGAGAATCCTGAGTTGGGGCCAGACTGGCATGTCGTTGAGATTCTGCAACAGATTCAAGGACAGATCCAGGGACTGGAGCGCAGGAAGATCAGGCGCATGAAGGAAATCACACAGTTGGTTGCTCCCCATGTCCAGGTTTCGGAGCAGGGGCAAATTGGGCAGTCCCTGCCAAGAATGGATGTCGTGGCCTGCGAGGCACAAGTCCTGAAGCGCATTAAATCCTTCCAAACCCGCAAATTGGTCCACAGGTCCTAGTTCCAGATCGGCCATGTAGGCCGCATCCAGGTCCAGGCCTTCCACCTGGTGGGGAGGGATCTCCCGAAGGATTTTTTGGAGGAGCTCTTCCAACCGTGCAATCTTGATGACGTCCTTGCTGGAAAAGTGAAGCTTTCCTTGCAAATGGCCAACACTTTTTTTCATTCTCGCATAATTTTTTGTCGCAAGGAACTACCTTACTAGTGCATATGATCTTAATTCCCTTCTTATGAACTTCGGAGAGAAAGAATCGCCATTTGATATTCACGAATTCGACATCGTAGAAGACGACGAACGCCAAAACCCCGAGGCGCACGTGCGCATCCCTCAAGCACAGCAGGAGGGTCACCGCGCCAAGTCCCGCAAAGAAAAAGACAAGCCATCTTCCAGCTCAAAGCCAAAATCATTTAACTGGGCATTTTTTCTGGCCTTCCTCTTTTTCGGACTTGCCGCCACAGTCACTCTCCATAC
Organism: Bacteroidota bacterium; assembly: GCA_036835375.1. Taxonomy (GTDB): domain Bacteria; phylum Bacteroidota; class Bacteroidia; order J057; family J057; genus JANQTF01. The sequence goes on along the minus strand of DAITMB010000033.1, from coordinate 18,115 downwards.
ACCCGGTGCCTTATTTGTAGGAATGGGCATTGGTTTTTTGTTTTTTGTAGATCCGATCTACGAACGCGTCATGTCGTTGTTCCAGCGCAACGATTGATCAGTTGCCCTGCAACAGGGAGCCTCGCATGGAGATTTCGGGAAGTACCTTCTATCCTTGTACCTTCAGCACATGAATGATCCACAAGCGCCTGATTCCTCCCTCGGAACTTCCCTCCAAACTGTGAGATTTTCTCAAGAGATTCCGGTTGGCCCCTTCCTTCAGCTGGGAATACGACGCTATCTTTATCGCCCCACCTTTTTGATTGTCTTCGGAATTGCCAGCTTATTTCTCTTCCTCCGCGGAGGGGACACTTTTCAGTCCCTTGATAAGGGATGGCTGATTTATTTCGTCGCGCTTCTCTTGGTCATGTCCGGTTTTCATTTGCTGTCACTTTGGTACATGGTCAGGGGAAATCTCCTTCTCCGCGGCCCGCAAGACGTGACCTTTGATCCCACAGGTCTCACCATCGCAGGCGAAGGCTACCGAATGTTCCTTACTTGGGCAGTAATTGATCACGCGCGTGTGTACCGCAACTGGTTGTTACTCTACACAGATCGAAATTCGGCAACCTATGTTTACCTCCCTGCCATTGACCATGTCGGTGATCGCGCCATTCTGCTAGCCTTATGCCGCGCTGAGCTAGGCTCCAAAATCAGCCCTTCTAAGTAATCGCCAATTTCAGCATCTTGAAATGCGCAAATCGTTGCTATCCCAAAACCTGTCGCATTCGCCATGATCCAAGCAAAATCCATGGGTGCGAATCACACTTTTTTTTCGTTGTAAGGAGGAATTTAACGACTTCGCTTTGAACAAAAAACCTCCGCCGCCTATGAGTTTCCGACATGTGACGTTTCCGCTGCTCCTCATAGGTGTGTTGCTTCTTGCAGGTCAGCCCACACAGGATGTTGAGTCTAGCACCCAGCTACGGAGTGTGGACAACAGTACCTTTGCTCGTGGCGAATGGCTGAAATTCCGGGTGCATTACGGTTTCGTGACTGCCGGATACATGGAGATGGAGGTGAAGCCCTATCTCTCACGCCGCAACGGGCGCCCCTGCTATCACATCGTAGGAAAAGGTTATACTCATCCTTCCTTTGAGTGGTTTTATAAGCTCAATGACGTCTATGAATCCTATTGCGATGAAGAAGCGCTCATTTCGTGGCAGTTCAATCGGCGAATTCGGGAAGGGAGTTACTCTTCTTATAGCGAGATTCATTTTGACCAAATCGCTCATCAAGCCAAAAATATCGATAACTACAAGAAGGAGAGCCTGTATCAGGTACCGGTGGACGTGCAAGATGTGATTTCGGCCTTTTACTATGCCCGCGCCAAATATGATCATCGCAAGCTGCGGGTAGGAGATCGGATCGAAATGCACAATTTTATCGACCGGAGGCCCTACCAGCTGGAGGCCAAGGTGCTCGCGCGGGAAGTCATCAAGGTGGAGGGCAAATCTTATCAGGCAATCAAATTTGATCTCCTCGTGGAGGAGGTGGGCATGATCACCGACGGAAGTACGATTCGATTTTGGATATCGGATGACGAAAATAAAATTCCCCTTCGGATCGAGACCGAATTGCTTATAGGATCGCTCGCGGCTGATTTGATCGATACACGAGGGCTTCTTCACCCTATGACGAGTCTGGTGCCCTAGGTCTTTCGACCGAATCTGATCAATTTAGTCTCCTCCTAAGCTTGCATGTAAGCAAAGGCTTGCCCGATGGCCTGCTCCAAATCTTCGTAGGGCACATAACCCCGAGCCAGAAGAAATCGATGAGTTTGTGTGAGTAAAAAGACGGTAGGAAATCCCTGAACCCCAAGTTGGGCGCTGGTCTCAAACTCCTCTTCCATGAATTGATGCACCAGATCCGAATCCATTTGAGCGATCATGGTCTGGGGATCTACCCCAAATTTTCTCGCAACACCTGCGTAGGAAATTGCCAAAGCGGGTTCTACGCCTTGATCATATATAGCTTCCTGAATGGCATTTGCAATGGCGATCTGTCGTGTGGGCACATGCTGTTTCAGCACAATCATTGCCTTCGCAGGGGGCTCTGAGGCAAATATGGCTTCCCCTTTTTCCAAAATTCCTGTTAAAAATCCTTCTCCGAACTTTACTCCTGTTCGTTGCTCCACCGTCTGATAGGCATTTCGAATGTAAGGGGCGACTTCTCCGATCGGCCCTACCCGATCACCTCGCACCATGCCACCCGAGATGACTTGAAATTCAAAGCGGTCCTTGTATTCCTCCGTGATGCGATTGAGTACGGGGTGAAAACCGTAGCACCACCCACACAATGGGTCGAACACATAAAGAAAAATAGGTTTGTCCGCCACTTCCATCGTCATATCATTCCCAGTCTTGATGTTTTGCCCGAATGATTGATTGTTTTAGCACTGTTTGATCAGGCACATGTATTTATTTCCTCGCTCCTCATCTTGCTATTGCATCGTCCTCTGGCATACAGTTTTCTCAGCTACTGCCATAAGAATGAAGTATTGAGCGCATGGATTTGCCTTATCGAGGGACAGAGCGAATACAAAGAAAAACGCCAGATCTCATGAAGTGTTTCATCGCTGGCTCGGAGACAAAATGAAGGAAGAAGAGGATTATGCTGATATTTTTTCCCGAAAATGGCTGATCACGTCTTCCAGAATATCGTCGAGGGTGTATTCCATTTCGAAGCCGAGGGTATTACACAACTTGGAGATGTCGGCAGTGCGGCGGTTCATGTCTTCATAGCCGGGTCCATACACATCAAGGTAATCGCGGTGGATGACTTTTGAGTGGCTGCCAGCTTTGGCGATGACTTTTTCGGCCAGCTCGTTCATGGTGATCTCGATGGGATTCCCCACGTTGAACTCTTCGCCCACCCCTTTGCCTGTGAGCATCAATTCAGTCACAGCCCTCACGGCGTCCTTCACGTGCATGAAGCTTCGCTTTTGATTGCCGGATCCGAAGATTTCTACGTCTTCGCCAGCCAATGCCTTGGACACAAAATTGGGAATGACCATCCCATAGTCAAACAGTTGGCGGGGCCCCACGGTGTTGAAAAAGCGGGCGATCACGACCTCTGTTCCATATTCTTTGTGATAGGCAAACGCCAGGAATTCATCCATCGCCTTGGTGTTTGCGTAGGCCCAGCGGTGATTTCTCGTGGATCCTTCGACACGATAATCATCTTCTTTGAGCTTAGCCACATGTGTTCTATCGAGCAGATCGAGGCTTCTTCCATATATCTCAGACGTGGAAGCGACCATCACGCGCTTGCGATACATATGTACCAAAGACAGCACCGTATCGATCCCTCTCACATTGTCCAGAATCGTCCTCACAGGATGATCCATCACATACTTGACGCCGACAGGTGCAGCCAGGTGATAGCAGTGATCACACCACGCGATCAGCGGCTCCATCGCTTCGGGATCTGTCACATCTCCTTTCACAAATTCGAAATGGGGATGATCCAGTAGGTGCTTGAGGTTGTCGATTCGTCCAGTGATCAGGTTATCAAGCGATTTGACGGTATGACCCATCGCCAGCAAAGCATCTGTGAGGTGAGAACCGATGAAGCCAGCGCCTCCGGTAATGAGGATATTCATGGTAGGAATGAGATCAAGTGAATAAGGAAAAAGCGCAAATAACTTTTCTTTCGGGACAAATATACCGAGGGCACAAATACCCTAACCCATGAGAAGGGAAGAATTCTCCAGTGAATCTTACGTGGCGGCATTTTTTTCTACTTCACGGACACTTGCCCCACAAAAAAAATCGCTCCGACCGGGGAGGGCCAGAGCGACAGTGATATCAGTCTAAATTAGTACCTCTTAGGTCCGCGGTCCCGATCTCCACGTGGCCTGTCTCCCCCCGGACGATCTCCGCGAGGGCGATCTCCACTGGGACGGTCTCCACGAGGGCGGTCCCCACGGGGACGCTCTGAGTCGTCGCGATCCACATAGCCTTCAGGCTTAGGAAGCAAGACTTTGTGGCTAAGGCGGAACTTTCCGGAGCGCTCATCCAACCCCACCAGCTTGATCTCGATCTCATCTCCGACGCTGAACACGCCTTCCATCGCGGGCAATCTTTCCCAGGAGATCTCCGAAATGTGCAGCAGCCCCTCTTTGCCGGGCAAAAACTCCACGAAAGCGCCATATTCCATGATGGATTTGACTTTCGCTTTGTAGATCTCTCCGACTTCGGGAACAACCACCAGTTGGCGGATCTTCTGGACAGCAGCTTCTACAGCGTCGGCACTGGTAGCCGAAATGGTCGCAGTACCCACATTTCCAGGGCCTTCTTCGAGGCTGATCTGTGCGCCGGTTATCTTCTGGATTTCCTGGATGATTTTTCCGCCCGGTCCGATCACAGTTCCGAACATGTCATGTGGCACGTCCATCACAAAGAAACGAGGGGCATAGCGGGACACTTCCTTGCGTGGCTCAGGCAGCGCCTGAAGCATTTCGCTCAAAATATGTGCGCGGCCAGCTTTGGATTGTTCCAAGGCTTTTTCCAAAATTTCGTAAGACAGACCGCGAATTTTGATGTCCATCTGGCAAGCAGTGAGTCCTTTGGAGGTCCCTGCTACCTTGAAGTCCATGTCTCCGAGAAAGTCTTCATCACCGAGGATGTCGGAAAGCACTGCATAGCCTTTTTCAGTGGTAATGAGTCCCATGGCGATGCCGGATACAGGCCCGGTAATGGGCACTCCCGCGTCCATCAGGGCGAGTGTTCCTCCACAAACGGAGGCCATCGAACTGGAGCCATTGGACTCAAGCACTGAAGATACAACCCGAATGGTGTATGGCGTATCGATCGGAATCACAGGTTTGAGAGCCCGCTCAGCGAGGTTTCCGTGACCAATTTCCCTTCTAGCAGGCGTGCGGTTGGGCTTCACCTCACCAGTAGAGAACCCCGGGAATTCATACTGAAGCATGAATCGCTTGGCACCTCTAAAAGTAGCTGTGTCAATGGTCTGCTCGTCGTACTTGGTTCCGAGGGTAGCGGTGCAAAGTGCTTGCGTCTCGCCACGGGTAAATACCGATGACCCATGCGCGCGGGGCAGCAAGGCTGCTTGCACCCATATGGGGCGGATGTCTGTGGTTTTTCTGCCGTCCAGACGCACACCATCATCCACGACGATGTTTCGAACGACATCTTTCTGAATGGATTTGAAGTACGTGGCAAAGCGCACGTCGAAGTAATCCAATTCAGCATACTTTTCCTTCAATTCTTCCTTTGCAGAAGTTTTGACGGCTTTAATTTTTTCTGAGCGATCCTGCTTTGGGAAAAATCCGCGCGTGACTTCTTCTACAGTTGGAGCAATCCGGACGCGAATGTCCTCATACAGGTCTGCGTGTAGTTCCAGCTTGTCGTATTCGCGGGTGGGCTTGCCACCAGCGGCTTTGAGCTCAATCTGGAGGTTGTTGAGAACTTTGATGGCCTCGTGGGCCACGCGAACGGCTTCCAGCATCACCTCTTCGGAGACTTCCTTCATCTCACCTTCCACCATGTTGACGGAGTCATTGGTGGCTGCAACCATGAGGTCGAGGTCGCAGTTTTCCATCGCGGAAAATGAAGGATTGACGACGAATTGCCCGTTAATGCGAGCGACTCTCACTTCCGATACGGGGTCTTCAAACGGAATGTCCGAAACCATGATAGCAGCCGAAGCTGCCAGACAACCGAGTGCATCGGGTTGCTCATCTGAATCGGAAGACAAAAGCTGCACCATGACCTGGGTATCAGCGTGGTAATCTTCCGGGAACAACGGGCGAATGGCCCTGTCGATCAATCGTGAGGTGAGTACCTCCAATTCGCCCATTCTACCATCGCGCTTAAAAAAGCCTCCTGGGAAACGACCTGCGGCGGAGAATTTCTCCATGTAATCCACAGATAAGGGCAAAAAATCTGTTTCGAGGTTGATGTCGTGGCGTGCGACAACCGTTGCCAGGAGGACAGTATCTCCGCAAGTCAACAGCACAGCCCCGTCCGCCTGCTTGGCTAGCGCTCCTGTTTCTAAGGAGAGCGAGCGACCATCAGGGAGGGTCGTGGTTTTTTTGATTACATTCATGGATAGGCGAGGGTCATACGCGGCAGCGTAGGCGAAAAAAAATGGGAATTATCTGCGAATCCCCAATTCTTTGATTACCGCACGGTAGCGTTCGATGTCAGAATCTTTCAGATAGTCCAGCATACGGCGACGCTTCCCTACCAGACGCTGCAGTCCGAGACGTGTGGATGCGTCTTTTTTGTGCTGCTTGAGGTGCTCGGTCAATTGAGAGATACGATACGTGAAGAGGGCGATCTGAGACTCAGCAGAACCTGTGTCAGCGGCTTCTCTTTTGTGGCCGTACTTCTCGAAGATCTCCTCTTTCAGTTCCTTGTAGATATACATGTAACGACTTCTTTGTCAGTGCTTCTTTTTGAATGGGCAAATATACAAGCTTATCCCCAATTCGCAAAAGAGGAATTTGGTCAATTTTAGAGAACTTTCTAGGCATCCCAAAAAGTTTGGGAGAGTCCTCCCAACCCTGCGTCACGCCGTTTCTCCTGCTCATTTTCTCCAACGTATGTAAGAAAACCAAAGCGCCGACCCTCCTGATGATGGGTCGGCGCTTCTGAGGAATAAAGTTTCTCCGACAAAGCTATTCGTCCTGAGACAAGGCTTGCTGGAGCGCATCAAGGGCCTGCTTCAACAAAATCATTTCTGCTTCTTGTGCAGCTATGCGGTCACGAAGCGCTACCATGTCGGCTGTCTGCTGCCCGATGATCTCCTGCTGCTCTTGAATGGCTTTCACTGCCAGGATGCCAAAGTCCCGGTAGGCCAGCCCTAAATATCCATCTTCGGCCTCGTGACGGAGTTCGGGAAACACGCTGATCACCTCCTGCGCCAAAAAACCCATCGTGAGGGGCTGTCCTTCTTGCCCCACATAATGATATTGCACTGGGCGGAGGTTCATCATTCGCGATAGTACTGGTGCCAGCGGGACAATGTCCTGTTTTAATCGCTGATCCGAGGGCTGCACCCAGTTGCCTGTGCCGACCTCAATGTAGGATCTCCGGATGTTGTTTTCCACAAAGCTAAAGTGTAGGCCTGTGTGGAGCATCTGCCAGTTGTTGGTAGAGAATCCGTTTTCTTCAAAGATCAATCCTCCACCAAAATTCCAAAAAGGAGTGCTTTGTTTCAGGTGTAAATCTCCCGTCGGGCTACTGGTCATGAGACCTACCTTGCCTGTAGGTTGGGCGTGAATGATGGTCCCGCCGGTGCTATGGGAGAGCGAAAATGCAGCTAAGGCAGCGCTGGTAGATGTTTTACCGCCAAGTATCCAGTAGGTGCTGCCCGAGGAATTCTGAAATCTGATTCGAGCAAAATCTGTGTTACCCAGCTCAGACAGCAACAAGTGGGGATTGGCCTCCGTCGCGTCGTGGATCACTTCTACCCTGCCGTTCGGGCTGAGCGTTCCGATCCCGAGCCTTCCTGCTTGGGTGAGTCGCATCTGCTCGGTATTGGAGGTTCCGAAGATGATCGGCGAATTTTCATAATTATAGACATACGCTGCATTGGAACCCGCGTAACCGATCCAAAATCCGTCGGCAATCGAAGAACCCGTGGTTGTGTTGGTGAGGCGGAGTGCAGTCGCACCAGAGGAGTTCGAATGGACTTGTAGCAAGTCGTTGGGTGAAGTGATGCCAATGCCGACGCTCCCGGATGCCAGCGATACATGGTTGCCGATTTTAGTCCAAGGGCTCTGGGGAGGAGGGAGGGGCTTCCAGGTGCTTCCATTCCAAGTGAGCACCTGATTGAGCGACGGCATGATCCCATCGACAGGCCGACCCCTCAGTTTGAATACTTGAGGCGCAGGATAGGTGCCACCGAGGTCACCACCCGCATTGCTCCCGATGGTCACGTCATCCGCCGCGTTGGTGTCGCCGGTATTGATGATCACCGTGCCCACGACGGAGATCCCTGTGCCCGCGGTATAGGTTTTTTGGGGAATGGTCACGGTGCCGCCATTTTTGGAAAGGGCGAGGCTGGTTCCCGTAATCGACAGTGTCTGAATTTCATTGAGTGGATCTGCGTCAGCATCATTGACCAGATCGGTGGAGCTAATGGTAAAATTGGGATAGCTACCGCTGACCGTCGTGGCGCCGCCACTGGCAAGGGTGATGACTTTATCCGGGGCTGTGTTCACAATGCTCGCCCCATTGATCGCAATCCCTGTCCCGGCTGTGTAGTTAATCCCCGCGTTGTCAGATGCAGGAACCCATTCACTCCCATTCCACTTGATTACCTGGTCGATCAGTGGCTCTTGCGATGCCACGTCCCGGAGGTCGCGCAAGCCCATGTTGGTCGCTACCTTGGCGAACGGTACCGACTCCAGCCGAGAAATATCCGCACTGAAGCCATTGATTTTGACTTCGAGGTAGTATTCGCCCGTGGTCCAATCGACTTGAGCCCAAGTGCCCTGCACTGCGCTACCATTTCCAATGACTGCGTGGAACAGCCCGACGCTATTGGTCGTGAGTGCGTGCGTTTCTTCATACACGACGGGACCCGAACTGGCCCCTACATGGACCAAAAACTCAAGCGAAATGGATTGGTTGCTAAGCAGGCCACCACCGAGGTCACGTGCCACTGCTTGATAGCGATAGCCAAGTTCGGTCTGAGAATAGAGCAAGGGCGCTGACCCGAGAAAGGCCAGCAACAACAGGGTACGGTAATGTTTCATGAAATAAAAGGAACTGATAATCACGAACTTCCCCAATGATTGGCCATTCAAGAGATCACAGAGCAATGGAGGGAATTTGGCCTGAATCCTTTCATCCCTTGTGCTTTGCCATGTGACGCGGGACAGACTGCCAATAGGACTTTATCTGCCCTACAAGGCGCAAAAATGCCTTGAATCGCCCACCGAACGCGGATTTTGGAGACAAAGGACGCCGACATTTTATCCTATAGTTAAAAAGGATCTGCGGAAGATTCCGCTACGGCATCCCTACCAAATTTCCATTTGACAAAGCACAATTCCCCGGCTCTTTACTCACTCGATTTCCACGAATCCACAATCACTTGGGTGATGTCCATGCTTACGTTCTCAATTTCTATTCCTACCTAAAACCATTTGAAAGCATGTAGGATATTTGGGGAAATCGAATGAAAAACCTCCATAATTGACAGCCAGAAGGGAAAGTTTCGCTTTCATCTCGTTCCTATTGGACAGCTTCTCTTTCAATACTTGGATAAGGTTCTGGCAAAAAGACGCTAGCAGCCAAGAATTAACATGATTGATCCATCGGTTCAGGGTGCATCGTCTGTTTGATCTTCTGCAAGCAATCCTTGCAGGAAAGCCAGAGAATCTGCCTCCGCAGGTCGCTTGTCCTGTCGCCAGCGCAGCATTCTGGGAAATCGCAAGGCGATTCCCGATTTATGGCGAGTGGACCGATTGATGCCTTCAAAGCCAATTTCAAAGACCAATTCTGCTTTAACTGAGCGCACAGGCCCAAAGCGCTCCAAAGTATTGGCCTTGATCCATGTATCGACCTGAAGCATTTCGGCATCAGTGAGGCCCGAGTAGGCCTTTGCAAACGGCACCAGCCGATCTTCATCCCACACCGCAAAGGTGTAATCGCTGAACAAATTGGCACGTCGGCCATGACCGCGCTGTGCATAGATCATCACGGCATCTACCGTGAGCGGGTCCACCTTCCACTTCCACCAGTCACCGCGTTTACGACCTACCTGGTAGGCAGAGGACTTACGCTTGAGCATCAAGCCTTCTGCCATGAGTGCTCGGGATTGCTCGCGAGCCTCCGTCAGATCGCCCCAAGATTGTGCTGGGACTAGGGCAGATATCTGTAATCCTGTGGGTAAATTGCAGTCTTGCACCAGTTGCTCTAGGAGTTGCCGACGCTGCTCCAGTGGGGCTGGACGAAGATCTTTTCCTTTCCACTCCAGTAAATCATAGGCAATGATGAGGCAGGGAGATTCCTTCAATTCCTTTCTGGTGACGTTTTTGCGCCCGATTCTGGTTTGGAGCAGTTGAAATGACAGGGGTTTTCCATCTCGGAAGGGCAGCAGTTCTCCGTCGATGACTGTGCCATCAGGCAGGCGAGCAAAAAGTGGCGCGAGTTCCGGAAATTTTTCGGTGATCAATTCCTCCCCCCGGCTCCACAGAAAGGCTTTTCCCCCCCGCTTGATCGCTTGGGATCGAATCCCGTCCCACTTCCACTCTGCTTGCCAGGCCTCCACTTCGCCAAGTGATTCCGGAGATCCGTCGATCGGATGCGCCAGAAAAAAAGGATATGGCTTGGACAAGTCGTCGGCTCCGTCTTCCGAAAACAGCAATTCCTGAAACTCAGTGTCTCCCGGCAGCCAGGATCCCATGAGTCGATGGGCGACCACGTTTTCCGCCAATGCACTGTGCTTGGCGAGGGCCTTGACCAAAAGCTTTTGCGACACCCCCAGCCGAAATCCGCCCGTGATCAGTTTGTGGAAGACAAACAGGGCTTGGCGATCCAGTTGCTCCCACGCATGTTCCAACATGCTGCGCTTGGTGCTTTCCTCAGCTTGACCCATTTCCTCCAGAAAATTCATCCACTCGCTCAAGCCCGTGTCGGAGGCTTCTCTCACGGGCGGGGGCAAGATCAGCGCAAGTGTCTCCGCCAGATCTCCCACCACATGGTAGGATTCTTCCACCAGCCAAAGGGGAATGCCGCTCGCCGCCGCCGCCCACTCACGCAACAGCGTCGTCTTGACCCCGCGACGCGGGCGACGGTGGCTGAAGAGCGCCATCATCCAGATCTTGTCCCGATCAGGTGCTTGATCGAGGTAGCGATACATTGCTTCTACTTTGGCTGTGGTGCTGTTGGTCTGGTCGAGTTCGGAGACTAGCTCAGCAAATCGCTTCATGGTATTGGGATGATGAGAGGCGAGAGGGTGGGAGTTTGAGAGGCGGGAGGCAGCGTCCCTTACACTTAGCCTGAGGGACATCTCCCATTCCCGCTAGCAAGTACAGATCTCAAAAAACAAGAAGGGGATCCTCAGGATGGAGACTGTTCAGGGCTTGCCTCTTCGGCAGCGTCCTCTTCTCCGGGCTCTCGCCCTTCCAGCGTTTCTCCTTCGAATTTTGTCTCGATTGGCTGCGCATCGTAGCCTTGCTCCCGCAGCCATTTGGCATAGAGGTCGGAGTAGCCATGCGTCACGAACACCGTTTCGGCGCCCGTATCCTTGATTGCCTGGTTGAGTCCCTGCCAGTCAGCATGGTCCGACAAAATGAATCCTCGATCGGCAGCTCTTCGTCTTCGAGCGCCTCGAAGGGTCATCCAGCCAGAGACCATTCCGATGGAGGCCGGCTGAAATCGCTTGGCCCAGGTAGAGTCGGTCGCTCCGGGTGGTGCGATGATGAGCGCGTGTTGAAAATCCGATCGCCGCTGCTTATCCGGGCCAATGAGGCGCACATGGCGGCTGGGCGCAAGTGCAATGCCCTGCCCTCGGAGGACTTCGTTCACATTTTCTACCGCTCCATGCGTGAACACAGGCCCAATGCTTTGATCGAGGCCTTGAAGAATACGCTGCGCCTTGCCAAGCGAATACCCGGAGAGGAGAGAGGCTTTTCCCTGTGCCGCGTTTTCCGCCCACCAGGTATTGATTTCTGCAAAGACTTCCGCTTGAGGTTGCCACTGATAGACGGGCAACCCAAAGGTGGACTCCGTGATGAAGGTGTGGCACTTCACTGGCTCAAATGCAGCGCTCAAGCCATCATCCTCCAACTTGTAGTCGCCAGAGACCACCCACACCTCGCCCTGGTATTCCAAGCGAATTTGTGCGGAGCCGATGATGTGACCCGCAGGATGAAAGGAAATGTTGACGCCGCGAATTGAAAATCTTTCTCCGTACTCGACCCCATTCACCCGGATGTCCTTGCCGAGGCGATGCCGCATCACCGGGACCGAATCCTTGTGAGCTACATAGCGCTTCATTCCCCAGCGAGAGTGATCGCTGTGCGCGTGGGTGATCAACGCCCGATCTACGGGTTTCCAAGGATCAATGTACACATCGGCCAATGGGCAGTAAATTCCGTACGCTGTGAAGGTGAGGAGCGCCATGAAGAATGGGATTCTGTCAGAAAAAAATTGTCCAGAGAAATCTTAAATCAATATTCGGTCAAAGAAAAATGATAAAACCAAGCTTCTCATGTAAGATCGAGTTTGGCGCTGTCACATCTTTTCGATGAGAACTGTGTGACGCGGGAAGAGTTCTTGGCCAACGGTCCCGCTAAAACGATTCCATTTTATTTCAGAGAGGAAGACTTGGGGGAAAACAGGGAAATATTTCCAAAAATTTCGAGTGCGGCCCCAGAAAACGAATTTTGCGTGGCACTATCGTTGTAATGAAGAGGATCGGAATTGCTAAGTCTGGGTTTTCGTTCCTAATTTAACGGCCAATCCCTTATTCGGGCGATCGCCTTATGTTTTTTGCCTATGTCTCCTTCTTCACATAAAGTCTTGCAGGATCGAATCCAGCAAGACGCCGCCTTCCTGCCCCCCCTTTTGGCTGAGCTGGGCAAAGCCGTGATCGGTCAGCAATATATGGTAGAACGGCTCCTGTTGGGGCTTCTCACGGGAGGCCACATTCTTCTCGAAGGAGTTCCGGGTCTGGCCAAAACCTTGGCCATCAAGAGCTTGGCCAAAACTGTCTCGGCTTCTTTCAGCCGGATCCAATTTACACCCGACCTCCTGCCCGCCGATGTAGTGGGCACCCAGATCTACAACCAGCGGACGCTTGAGTTTTTTGTCAAAAAGGGTCCCATCTTCGCCAATTTCGTGCTGGCAGACGAAATCAATCGCTCCCCTGCCAAGGTGCAAAGTGCCCTGCTGGAGGCCATGGCTGAGCATCAAGTCACTATCGGCGACGAGACTTTTCGGCTGGAAGAGCCATTTCTGGTGATGGCAACACAGAATCCCCTGGAACAGGAAGGGACGTATCCACTCCCAGAAGCGCAGCTCGACCGCTTCATGCTCAAGTGCGTGATCACCTACCCCACGATGGAAGATGAGCGACAGATCATTCGCCAAAATGTCTCTGGTGCTATCAGTGCAATTCAGGGCGTGACCAGCCTGGACCAGATTCGACGTGCGCAGCAGTTGGTCCGCGATATTTATTTGGACGAAAAAATCGAACAATACATTCTGGAGATCGTCTTCGCGACCCGAAATCCCGCTGCTCACCAACTCGAAAAACTCGCCATGCTCATCAGTTTTGGTGGTTCACCGAGGGCGTCGATCAATCTCGCTCTCGCTGCTAAGGCATATGCGTTTATTCAACGTAGAACCTTTGTCACCCCTGAAGACGTGAGAGCCATTGCGCAAGATGTGCTTCGTCACAGAATCGGCCTCACCTACGAAGCTGAGGCCGAAAACATTAGCCCCGAGGACATTATCTCGCAGATTTTACGGGTGATCCCCGTGCCATAACGCCGGATCTCCCGGCTTGTCCTGCGCCCTGCTGAACCCTGCTGCCCCCCAAGCACTTTCCCAACTCTTGATCCATGACCGAACAGGAAGCGAACCGCACCAAAATTTTCGTCATTGAAGACGATGAGTTCTACCGAGAACTGGTAGGATTTACCTTAGAAGACAACCCCGACTACGAGGTATTTAAATACGGCACGGCCAAAGAAGCCCTCAATGCATTGCCCAAGCACCAACCTTTTGCTGTGACCCTCGACTACCGCCTCCCCGACATGAGTGGAGAGGAAGTATTCAAGCAAATCAAGGCGTTTGATGCAGAAATCGACGTCGTGATCATCTCTGAGCAAGATGATATCAGCACGGCGGTGAATCTCGTCCGGATGGGTGCCTATGACTATATCGCCAAGACCAACGACATACGGGATCGGCTCCTGACGACGATTCAGAACATCAGGCGAAATGTCACCCTCAAAAGTCGAATCAATACGCTACAGCAGGAAGTAGAGCAGCGATATGATTTTGAAAAAAGCATCATAGGTCAAAGTCCCGCCATCAAAAAGGTGTTTAGCTTGATCGAAAAATCGATCAAGACCAACATCACCGTTACCGTCACAGGCGAGACGGGAACAGGGAAGGAACTGGTGGCCAAGGCGATCCATTTCAATTCTAAGCGAGCGTCTTTCCCCTTCATTCCAGTGAACATGGCGGCCATCCCCAGCGAACTGATTGAGGCGGAATTGTTTGGGCACGAAAAAGGCGCGTTTACCGGAGCCAACATGCGGCGAATCGGCAAATTCGAAGAAGCGCACAACGGAACCATCTTCCTCGACGAAATCGGTGAGATGGACATTTCTTTTCAAGCTAAACTCCTGCGTACCCTGCAAGAGAAAGAAGTGGTGCGAATCGGATCCAACAAGCCCGTGAAAGTGGACTGCCGGATCATTGTGGCGACCAATCGCAATTTGCTCGACGAAGTCAAAAAGGGCAATTTTCGGGAAGACCTGTATTATCGCCTTTTTGGCTTGCCCATTGAGCTGCCTCCCCTGCGAGACCGCGGGAAGGATGTCCTGATTCTGGCGCGTTTTTTCCTGGACCATTTTTCGAAGGAAAATGATCTCCCGCACTTCTCCCTTTCGCCCGAAGCCCAGAAAAAGCTCCTCGCCTACCCCTATCCGGGCAACATCAGGGAACTTAAATCCATCGTAGAATTGGCCGCCGTGCTCACTTCCAGCCAGGAAATCACCGAGGATGGCATCTCCTTTTCGACCCCTGACGTGCTTCCGGATGTCCTCTCTGAGGAGATGACCCTCAAAGAGTACAACAATCGCATCATCGACATTTATCTCAACAAATACGACCAGAACATCAAGCTGGTCGCCGAAAAACTCGACATCGGCATCTCGACGATCTATCGCATGTTGAAGGAGCGAAAAGAAGAAGCTTGACAGCAGTGAGCGCTGTTCCGCGATGTTATTTCACGACCATGCGCAAGTGCCAACGCTGAGATTGGCAGCGGCCTTCGAGCACGTACATGCCCGTAGGAAGGTCTGCCTGAAAGTCCCAGGAAGCAGCGGATTCTCCTTTTTGCCGATTCGCTGACCATACCAGCCTTCCTTGCAAGTCCGTGACTTGAAACGAGGCCTCTCCCTGCACCGGGCTGTCCCACTGGAGGGACCATTGCCCCGCGTGTGGATTGGGATACACATTCACCCCCGCTGACAAGGCCGAAGACAGATCTGTGGTCTGCGATACCTTGACCTCCTGAAAGTGACGTTTTTCGCAGTATCCGTCGGACACCAGTAAGCTCACCAAATAGGTTCCCGGTCCGGGAAAAGCGTGGCTGGGTGCGCGAAGCTGGCTCGTTTGTCCCTGACCAAAATCCCAGAGCCAGCTCTTGGCTTTCGGATTCGCATCCTCAAACTGCACAGGGCTGGTGGGAAGCGTTTGCGAGTACATAAATGCCGCATTGGGCCCTTGGTCGTTGACCTCGCACAACCATGCGCGCTCTGCCTCGTCACGAATGGCCAGCAGTTGATTGGGCAGTCCGGCTAAAATGGCAAAGGTGATCGTGTCGAGTTGGGCCGGAGCCAGAGAAAACGGTCCTGTGGAAGTAAACTGCATCACATCGGTGCCGCTGGGATACCCGCCCGTGGCAAGGCTTGTGATGAGCGGCGTGCTGACCGCAAGGGATTTATCCAGATCTGTAAATTCAAATACACTGGGATGAGCAATGGCATAAGTCGAAAAAGGACCGGGAGTGAGAAGTGCCACAGCATATTGATCTTCGACGACACCTAGCAAGTCCTCTGTGTATGATAGCCGGGCAGCCTCGATGAAATTTGCAGCGTTGCGATTTTTGATTCCTACCAGCAGATCCCAGTCCATGAACAAGCTGGCATATAGGCTGGAAAGGGGTTGTGTTCGGGTATTTTTCAAGATATACTGTACGAGCAAAAACTGTCGACGAGGGACATCGTCCCACGCAAATACTTCCTGAGAGACTTCAATGCCGATGGGTTGAGGTGCTTGGGAGTCGTCAAAAGTCGTGCGGAGCACCACATCGGCCCGTGCATCCCCCAGTTCCCGGTGGATGGGGTCCAAAATTCGGAAGTCGCGATCTCGAGAAATGGGGTTACGAATGCCGTCGGAGACCTGTCCACTAGCAGTGGAAAGCAACAATCCTCCCTCAAAAAGCTTAGAAGGACGGCCCAAAAGCCCGATGCCAATCCCTTGTTTATTGGTTGGATAATCCACATAACCGATCCTCCCTTCGCTGGTGAAAGATCCTTGTAACTGATTGATGGTCAAATCGATCCAAGAAGGATTCACCCGAACGTGGAAGTATTCGAAATCGCGGTATCCATTGCTGCTGTCGGTGTAAGACATGCGAAAACTCACGACATAATCATGGAAAACAAATGGCTGAACGACCATTCGAATGGCTTGGGTGGTCCAACGTTCGTTCATGGCGACGCTTCCAGCCTGCACCGTGTTGGAAAGCAGTGTTATAAATGGGGTGTGAAGGAGAGATAGCTCAGCAACGATCTGGAGATCATCTGAAGGGTGAAGGTGATTGATCCAAGTCAGGGAAATATCGACCGTATCTCCCTGCCCCATTCGCTCCTCTCCGTCTTGGTTTCGGTAGCTCATGGACTGGAGGCGAATCGAAGGCTTGAGGGGATCGGTGAGCGCGCGAAGCAGATTGATGCGCCCCAGGCCCATTTTATCGCGATATTGTTCTGCCTGCAGCTCATCAATGGGATCAGCGGTGACCCGCATTCGCTGCGCGGACTGGAATCCTGTCAAGTCAGGAAAATAGCTCTGAACGATCCCTACCGCGCCAGAGACCACCGGTGCCGAAAAGGAGGTGCCCGCAAACACTTGCGAATAGTTCTGGGTGTTCGCGCAACTCGTAATTTGCCAGCCAGGAGCCGATACATCCACAGTATAGTCATAGGTGCTGCCTCCGTAGCCAGGAGCACCCTGGAAGATCGTGTCTCCAAATGTGGTATTGGCCACGGAAATCACTTCTTTGAAGCCAGCGGGATAAAAGGTAGCCTGCGTCTGAGAGTTTCCGGCTGCGGCAATCACAGCAGCCTTGCGGTTGAGGGTCGCATAGCGCACCACATCCTGCCCAAAGTGCGAAAACACAGCAGATCCCCAGGAACAATTGATGATCTGTGCTCCCTGATCTGCCGCATACACCATCGCGGGATACCCCGAAAAAATCAAGCCCAATGAGTCGTCAGGACTGGCTTTGATGGGCAAATACCGACAGCGAAAGCCCACGCCTGCCATCCCGATTCCATTGTCGGTGAGGGCGCTGGATACACCCGCCACCCACAAGCCATGTGCATTTCCTATAAATGGGTCGTTGTCACCGTTGGCACCAAAGGTGGCGCCAGAAAAATCCCAACCTTCATAATTGTCCACATATCCGTCGCCATCGTTGTCGATGCCATCAATCGGATCGTCGTGGTTGAAAGCAATATTTTGGTACAAATCTACATGGCGCGACTGCCCCGCATCAATGATGGCGATGACCACCGAGGTATCGCCCTGATGTATGTCCCAAGCCTCCAGCGCTTGGATTTGCTTCAAATACCATTGGCCCTTGAAGTTGACGGTGTCGGCAAAGGGGTCATTGGGTATGTAAAATGTTTCGTGCAAGAACCAGGGTTCTGCATACTCGATCATGTCGGCGCGTGCCAACGTGCGAGATGCTTCCTGTGGATCAATACCCGGCAGCAGTAGCAGGGTAAAAATCCGGGAAAGGTCCGCTAACGCCGGATCTTTTGGCGCCACATGATGCGGAAACGTGCGGTCAATGGATAATGCCCCCACTTGGCGGAGCATGGATTCGCCTTCTTCGCCGTCCCAAAAGCTCGTGGAAGGCACGCGCGTAGCCGCTGGGCTCAGCTTCAATACAAGGCGGTCGTGAGCAAAAGCGCTTGTTCCTACCCCAGTCGTTTGGGCTGGGAGGGTGGAAATGAAGGCAAAGAGCAAGGAAGGGAATAGACTGAAGCGAATCCAATTCAATGAAAGCATCATGACATATTAATCAAGTAATTATCCTACATCGTTGCCCTGTTTCTATTTGCGCA
>DAITMB010000032.1:0-44083 GCA_036835375.1 Bacteroidota bacterium | reverse complement strand
GACACCTGCTGAGCTAGCACGGAAGGAATTTCCCGAAACTCATAGAGCTGGTTTCGAAGTCTCGGTTCAAAGCCAGCACCGCGTATCACCGCTTGAATTTCCTCCGCACTCAGGCGATAGGGCGCACCAGCAGCGGACACCACATTTTCTTCGATCATGATCGATCCAAGGTCATTAGCACCCCCGTGCAAGCAGACCTGCGCCACTTCTGGCCCCACTGTGAGCCAACTGGCTTGGATATTTTCAATGTTGGGGAGCATGATGCGACTCAGGGCAATCACACGAATATATTCATCCGCTGAGACTGTATTTCGGACCCCCTTCACGGTGTTGAGCAAGGTGCCGTCATCTTGGTATGGCCAAGGGATGAATGCTTTGAACCCATTCTGGCCTTCAGGACGCATGGCCTGCACTTCTCGTATGCGCACAAGGTGCTCGAACCGCTCTTCGACCGTCTCAATATGGCCAAACATCATCGTGGCGCTTGTTGTGAGCCCCAGCAAGTGTGCTTCGTGCATCACATCGAGCCACTCTTGGCCGGAGCATTTGCCATTGGAAATGATGCGCCGCACGCGGTCATTGAGAATTTCTGCACCAGCACCGGGCATAGAATCCATTCCAGCGCGCATGAGTCGCTCAAGGGTTTCTCTATAGGTCAGCCCGGAGAGTTCGGAAATGTGGACGATTTCCGGTGGCCCGAGGGCGTGCAGGCGCAACTGTGGGAACCAACTTTTGAGCTTCGAAAAGGTGTCTTCGTAGAACTCAATCCCGAGTTTGGGGTGGTGTCCGCCTTGTAACAAAAACTGGTCTCCCCCCAGCGAGAAAGTCTCCTCGGCTTTGACTTTATAGGTCTCATCATCGGTGATATAAGCCTTGTGGGCAAACTTGTCAGTGGGGGGGACAAAAAAATTACAAAACTTACAATTTGCCACACAAACGTTGGTTGTGTTAACGTTGCGATCAATCTGCCAAGTGACGATCCCAAGGGTATCCCTTTTGTGCACCATTCGCATTTCATTGGCCACATACATGAGCTCTTCCGTTGAGGCATGGTGGTGAAGGAAAACACCCTCCTCTAGGGTAAGATGCTCGAAACGAAGGGCTTTCTGTAGCAGATGGCTGGTATTCATGCGATTAAATTGGATGGCAAAGCTAATGAACCAAAATAAAAATCGAGTAAAATAACGCCCTTGTTCACCAAAAGTTTCAAGAATTATTGAAAGTTCGCTGTGCAGCTTTGATTTGCGCTAGGTGACCTTGATGCCATGTTATAGAATTTTGCGTGGAAAAGTCATAATTAGACAGGATTCATTTGCAATCAAAAAATGCAGCCGTGAGGAAAGAAACCTGTAGCAAGTCGCGAGTAAAAAATTCGAAGTTTAGTAATAATGGCATTATGAACTGAAAGACGGTCATGGATGGTGGATATTGCTTTTTTTCGTGTGATATTTTCGCTGTTGTCTTTCTCATCCCTGACTCAAGTGGCTAGGCACCTCTTTAGAATATTGACTATCTTTGATCGGTATCTCCCCTGCGAGCAGCGAGCTTGCGACACTATGGCATTGAGACAAATTATTTTTCAGGGAATCTTCATCTTGTTCTTCATTGGAACCTCGATAAGTGTGTGGAGTCAAGACGGTGTTAGCCTCTTGGAGGAATTTCCATTGGAAAGAGGGTTTATTCTTACGGAGATTCGCAAAGAAGCGCCACGTGTATATCCTGAAGCCCTGCGAGCTATACAAACTCAAGGGCCTCGGCTAAGTCAAAGGGAAAAAATTCGGCTTCAGGTGATTTTGGCAGCCAGCTTGTTTCAGTTGGGAAAAAATGACTCCGCGCTCCAAGTTTTATCTTGGCTAGAAGAGGATTGGGATCCTGAATTCCAGTATCCAGAGGCAGCGTTGGGCCGTGTGGTGAAGGCGTCGGTATTGATGAGGATCGGGAGGGCTGCGGAAGCAGCTGGAGAAGCAGATCGAGCGTCGGCTTTTTGTCTCGAAGCGAGGGACTCTGCCAATACGGCTTATTGCCAAAACCTCGAAGGTCTGGCGCTCTATAGCATGGGATTAGAGGAGGAGGGCTTGGAGCTTTTTTGGGAATCCATTAAGCAATACAATCGGTTGGGTCAGAAGGTGCTTGCAGACGGCGCGGAAGCCAATTTGGCCTCCATGTTTATCAATAATAAAAACTTCACCAAGGCAATCCAGATTCTGGAAAAGCTATTGGAAGACCCCGAATCGACCATTTCTCCTGATTTTCAGTCGATTTCTCGAACGAACTACGCGCTTGCTTTGCTCATGACTGGTCAGTACAATCGGGCAAAAGAGGAGTCTGAGGCATCCCTTGCGCAATCCGACTCACTGGTTTTTCCTCTGGGAAAGTTATATGCCCTTATGATCTGCGTCAGGACTTATCAAGAGTCCGGTGAATGGGCAACTGCGAAGAAGCTACTGGAGATTCCGCCAGAGCTTCAACAGGTCCTACAAGTGCATCAGGATCTCAGATCGCTCCATGCTTACGCTCAAGGCAGGCAATTTGAGCACGAGCGTAGGTACCCACAAGCTTTGGCAGCATTTCGATTGGCTGCTTCCGAAGCAAGACCTGCGCGGGTGTTTCCGAGCTTGGATGATGCGCTGGAGGGATGGCACCGGGTAGCGATACAACTTGGCGAAAAGGAGGAAGCGATCTTGATTTATGAGCGAATGA
The DNA here is from genome assembly GCA_036835375.1 of Bacteroidota bacterium. GTDB lineage: Bacteria > Bacteroidota > Bacteroidia > J057 > J057 > JANQTF01. Next base: position 41,383 of record DAITMB010000032.1, on the reverse strand, counting down.
CCAGGATGAAGGACAGTCTTTATCGGGAGAGGAGTGCTGCGAGCTTAGAATTATTTCAGACGAGGGTAGCCTTAGAGCAGCAGAGTGACGAGTTGCGAGAGATGGAACATCAGGCCAGCATCTCTCGACTTCGAAATCAAGGCCTTCTGGGAGGAGCTGGAGGCTTATTATTGCTAATTCTCACCCTGGTCTTGGTCTTCCGCTTTCGGAATCTGCAAGAACAGCGAGCACGAATTGAAATCCACAATCATCGACTGGAGGCCTACAATCGAGAGCTGGAGCAACTGGCTTTTGTAGTGTCGCATAACTTGAGAGAAACTTCTCGAACCATTGGCAACTACTCGGGCCTGTTCGCGCGGAAATTAGATCACTTGCTCGACGAAAAGTCTCGGGGATATCTGAAGGTGATCAGGCAAGCTGCTGCGAAAACCTCCGACATGCTTGAAGACTTGGAAAATTATGTGGCTATTTCCCAGAAGTTGCCGGAGATGCAACCTGTTGATCTTCACAAAGTGCTAGAGGAGGTCGTCCAGTACCACGCTGCTGAGATGGAGTCCATCAATGGCACGTTTTCTTGTGTCCCACTCCCCACCATCATGGCTCACCCATTGCTGATTCGCACCCTTTGGGAAGAGCTGTTGTCGAACGCGATCAAGTATGCAGGTGACCAGCCACCTCAGATCTCATTGGAATATCGCAAGACAGGAAATGCTCACGTGATCCTGTTCCGTGACCGAGGAATTGGGTTAAATCCGGAATACGCACCCAAAATTTTTCAACTGTTCCAGCGGCTTCACACTAAGGATGAAATTTCAGGAACTGGGATCGGACTTGCACTGGCTGATAAAATTATGCGCCAGTATCAAGGGAGCATTTCTGTGGATAGCGAGGAGGGCAAAGGAGCTACTTTTATCTTGGAGTTTCCCACCAAAACCGTGGGTGAGGGAGAAGTGCTCTCGAAAAATGTGGGTAAACCGCGGCTAAAAGGTGAGAATCTCTAAGTTGTGATTGGTATAAATGTCGATGTCTGCGGCAATGTGAAGACTTTCGCGAACGATATCGACAGCGCTGAGATGTGGTGCATGGCGCTTGAGCGCTAAAGCTGCGGCCCTCGCATAAGATGAGCCTGAACCAATGGAGAGAATGTCCTCATCTGGCGACAATACGTCACCTGTGCCACTGATGATAAGTCCTTCGGACTTGTCCATCACGATGAGCATGGCTTCGAGCCGCCGAAGGTAGCGGTCGCTTCGCCAGTCTTTGGCCAGCTCAATGGCTGCACGGCGGAGGTTGCTGCGATACATATTAAGTTTTTCTTCGAATTTCTCCACGAGCGCGAAGGCATCCGAAGTAGAGCCTGCAAATCCGACCATGAGTCTCCCCTGGTCGAGCATCCGCACTTTTTTGACATTAGACTTGGCTACAGTGGTACCCATCGTAGCTTGACCGTCAGCACCCAGGGCTACTTGCCCATTGTGGAGGATTCCCAGGACGGTCGTTGCGTGCATATTCATGAAGTGCTGCGATCAGTTGTGGCTTTTCAGCGAGGATAGGGTCGAAAAATGATGGGAATAACGTTTGTTAAAGAATTATTCCTCTCCCCGATTGCGCAGGGTATGAATGTTATTTTCCTCCTTAAAACGATAAATGTCTTGAGGTTCCCCAAAGTTGTCATTACGCCTGTTAGCCAGAAAATCTAGTCGAGGCTTGAGCTGCTCCTTGTCCACGACCAAGCGATCTTTCGCATAGATGGCATCCTCGCGATTTCGGAAATTAAGATCATATTCGGGGCTCATGACGATCGCTTCTTCTGGACACACCTCTTCGCAGTAGCCACAGTAAATGCAGCGGAGCATGTCAATCTCAAAGCGTTCGGGGTAGCGCTCTTTGGGGTCATCGCTTTCTATCTCAGCAGCTTGCATAGAAATCGCCAGAGGCGGGCAGGCACGTGCACACAAACCGCAAGCCACACAGCGCTCCTTGCCTTCTTCAGCCACAAGGACGGGTCTCCCACGAAACTCAGGGCCTAGTTCCGGCTTTTTTTCCGGATACATCAGCGTCACCTTTGGTCGAAACAGATGTTTGATCGAATACATCATTCCCTGAAGAATGGCAGGAACAAATGTCTTTCCCCCAAGGGATAAGCTACGTTCTTTGTCTTCTCCTGTCTTGATTCCGTGGATACCGGCCATGTAAGTGTAGTTGAATTCGGCTGTGTGGAAGTGCTAAGGAAAGCTAAATGCGCTGTGATGGCGCTGGTACTTTGGCTTTCACTGGAGTTGGTTGACGAAGGCGACTGTCCAAGTATGAAAATCGGCTTTTTCTACCATCTGCGGTGAAAATTACTCGCATTTTGGCAGTGAACCAAATGAGAGGTGTGAATGTTGGGGAAGATCCACGAGCAGTGCCGATTTGATCATACAAAGAAGTAGAATTTCTTGTTGAGCTCAGCACTTGAAAGTCGGGAGTCATGGAACCTGATGTGAGGACGGTTGGGGACAAAATATTTTCAATGATGCGTGTTTTTGCGGGAGATTACTTTTTTTCTCGTCTTTGACAAATAAGTCTGTCACCTTTTGCATCTTTCAAATGTATTCCAGAAAGCCACACCATGATCCGCGACCTGCGCTATTTTTTTCAGATATCCCGGCCGCTGAACGTGCTGATTTCCTTGCTCGCCTTTGCAGTGGCTTGCGTATTGGCCAATCACGGCTCGCTGGACTTTGTGCGGAATCCTGACTTTTGGGCGACATCCCTCATGATCGGCCTCATCGCAGCTACAGGCTACTGGATCAATGACGTGTATGACTTTCGCATTGACCGAATCAACAAGCCCTCGCAAACGATCGTCAATGCGATTCTGTCGGTAAAAAAAGTCGTAACAGTGTATTTATTCACGCTCGGCGGAATAGTGACCTTCACCGGCTTGGTCATCGGCTGGAAAATGGGGCATTATCACATTACTTTTATCAATGGGTTGTCAATCTTTCTGCTCCTGACTTACGCCAGTTACCTTAAGCGGATCGGTATTCCAGGGAATCTCACGATTTCGTTCCTGATCGCTCTCGTGATTCTTTTGGCAGGATATCTTTACCAGATCACCTTGCCGCTTATTTGGGCGATGATCTTTGCCTTTGAAATCACCCTCCTCCGCGAAATCACCAAGGATGTGCAAGACATTCGGGGAGACCTGCGCTTCCATTTGCGCACCCTGCCAATCCAGATTGGTATTCGGCACACGAAGCGGGTGCTATTGGTTCTCTACCTGCTATTCCTGGCATCTACCTACTTACCTTTGGGCTTTGCCTGGTGGCGGGGTGAATCCATGTGGCCCTACTTCCTTTTGTCTGTAGTCTTGGTGCAAATTCCGACAGCCTACCTGAGTTTTCGAATGATGTCCTCATCCGACCCCCGAGAATTTGCCTTCCAAAGTCAAGGTCTAAAGATTGTGATGCTGACTGGAATGATCACGCTGTTTTTCTTGTAAGGCCCTCCTAATCAACACATGACGCTGTTTCGCGTTGATGAGCTGCCACGACCTGCAAGTCAAGGCTGATGAGCCAATACCCACATGAGTCTTTTTGTGTCGCATCAAGCATTGCCTCCGCAAGTCAGTCCTCAGTTGGCTATTGCCCGGCTCACCGCCCTTTGGGCTTTTGCCGAGGCTGGACTTGGGGGACTCCTACACGCGGCGCGTACGCCATTCACAGGGCTGATCGTGGGAGGTGTCGCCGTGGTGCTGATTGTGTTGATTGGCTATTTTGCGAAAGGAAAAGGCGAAGTAATTTGGAAATCGCTGCTCATGGTCCTCATCGTGAAGGCCCTCGTGAGCCCACACTCCCCGCCTACTGCCTACCTGGCTGTCAGTTTTCAGGCAGCCACAGGATCGCTTCTCTACGCCTTGTTCAAGCATCCTCGCATGGTGGGTCCGCTCTTGGGGATCTTTGCGATGGCGGAATCGGCGATCCAGAAGTTGCTAGTGCTGACCATTTTGTTTGGGACTTCCTTCTGGGATGCTTTGAATGAATTTGCCCAATTTGCACAAGGGCAAATTGGGATCTCGCTATCGGGTCAAGGTGCTGAATGGCTCGCCGCTGGGTATGTGGGAGGTTACATTTTAGGCGGCTTGCTGATTGGCGTGTGGGCTGGAAAAGTCCCCCGGAAAATTGATGCGCTGCTGGCTTCACGACCTTTGGTTCCTGCAAAGGCGGCAACGCCCGATATTCTCCCAATCCCTCAGAAAAGATCGTTTCGGGGAGTCGGGAAAGGCCTTTTCGTGATTGTTCCTCTCCTCTTGATTCTCTGGTCGTTTTGGGGAGACAATAGCTCTCATGCCTTGCCACTGATCGGCCGGACGTTGGCGATCTTAGTGCTATGGTATGGGTTGTTAGGGCCATTCCTTATCAACGTCATTCGGAGATATTTGCTTCGAAAGGAACGATCTCATACACAGGAGGTCGCCGAGATGCTAGGAATGATGCCTCACTTGCACCGCATGAGTGTGGTAGCGTGGGCAGAAAGTCGGTACAGCGCAAGCGGTGCCAGACTGTCCGAATTCCTCCTTCGAATGATCACCTATGCGCTAGTCCTGGATCTTTCTAAATGGGACAAAGTTGACTCAGATCTTACTTCATCATGAGGGCAGCTATTTTTTCTATTCCCTCCCCGATCACCATCCTCAGCGGCCCGATCCGATCCGGAAAGACCACACGCTTGATGGAGGCACTGCCACTTTTATCTGGTGCGCAGGGGGTTCTCAGTCCGGACAGGGGAGGACTTCGCTGGTTGTTTGACATCGCTACAGCAAAATGGATCGCCTTTGAAGCAGAGAGTTCTGCTGAGGAGCAGGTGATACAGACCGTCGGACGATTTAGGTTGCTGGAAGAGGGATTTCAGGAGGCGCGCGAATCCGTTAGGCTGGCACTCCACACACAAGCTCAGTGGACTGTGATTGACGAAGTTGGGAAGCTGGAACTGCGTGGGCAGGGAATGGAGCCGATGATTTCTGAAGCTGTGGTAGCCACACAGTCGGGAATTTACCGGGGTAATCTTCTCTTGGTCGTGCGAGATTCGCTGCTCCATGAAGTAATTGGCCATTGGGAAATCAGCCAATGGAGGTGTTTTTAGCCTGTATGAGCTATCTTTTTCACAAGACGTCTCAGCGAGCCTCGAGGGGAATCTCCCGAAACAGAATGCTACAAAAATGTGTGAAAGGTGTCCCCGCGCAAGCCGAGCCTCAAGGTCTCGAGCGGAATGGTCTCCTCCGGGGAAATGTTGCCGAGGTTGACATTGGCACCCAAGAGTTGGATGAACCACACCTGTTGATTTTTCTGGGGTGCTTCCCAAATGATTTTCTCGGAGGGAATCTTGTCTAAAATCTCAGCAATGAGGTCAGAGCGCACATTGCCATCTCCACGAAACATGCCCACCGTGCCGCTTTCTCTTGCCTCGGCTATGACTTTCCATGAGCCTGCATCCAGTTCGCGCTGCATCATGTCAATCCAGCGGGAAGGCGTGAGCATTTTATCTGGGTCTTTGGATCCGACCTCAGAGAGCACGATGAAGTCCTTTGCGAGTTCGCTAATGAGGCTACACTTGTCCTCTTCAGAAATGTCGATGGATCCATCGGACACTTCCAAGTGGGTGATTTCGTAGGTCTCGAGTACTTTCCGGTAGTCGCTCATTTGACCTCGCACATAAAATGCTTCGAGCATGGTGCCGCCAAGATACACGGGAATGCCTGCTTGGCGATACACATCGAGTTTTTCCGAGAGCTTGGATGAGACTGCGGAGGTGGCCCACCCCAGCTTCACGATGTCAATGTAATCGATGGCGACTTCGAGGAGATCTTCGGCTTGTCGGACGCTGAGTCCTTTGTCCATGACCATGGTGATACCGCCGTCGCGTGGCTTAAGGCTGCGATCGGGAAGTTGCTGGAGGGGGTAATTCATCATTGAGTTGCGTACTGAAGGGAAAATCCAGGGTCGAATGGGAGGAACACAGACCAAAAACGTGCGGCAAGCTAGCAGGAAGCTGGATTTTTTCAAAACTCAGAGATCATTCCTCTGCCAGCAGTCGATTTCGGTGATGCTATCGCCTGCGCAAATTTTGTAGCGACAACATGAGTGCGAAAGATTAAGGGAATATTGGCGGCACGACCCCACGGTTCAACTTGCGAGTAAGTATCGCTCCTAGGTAACTGTTGTTATCCTGATGCATCTGGAAGGTATTAGCGCCCCAGGTCAGAATGTCAACAGGTGCAATTGGCTCTCCCGAAAGACGGCTGAGCTCATCTGTGCGATCTGCACCTACTGGTTGAGTTGCGGCAATCTGCTTGTCTTTGACCCGCTGAGTTATGGCAGCCTTGACGTTTTGCAGGCGCTGCGCGGAAGCTTGTACTTCTTCTGCGTCCATGTATTTCGCCACCTCGGCTTTGAAAGCTCCTTCCTCTGTTTTGAGTACGTTGATAGCTGTTTCAATAGCTATCACTGGTGGCACTCCGGGCGTCTTGGACTGTTGTTTTTGGACAAAAGTGGAGGCGCCTTTATCCCAATTTTTCCAATCTTTTCCGAACGTATCGTCGTTGTCTATGCCCTTTACGCCGACCAAATCTGCCTCAGTGGCGTTCGTTTTGGAGAAAGTATAGAGGAAATTGCCGGCATGGCGGTCAGCAGCACCGATGATCGTGTCCAGGGTTTGAAGGTCCGAGAGCGACTTTTGGATGACAGGATTTGTATAATCTAAGTCGATGACCTGAGGATTTATTTTCACTGCCTCCCCGGTATCGGTGTCATAGTAGGCTACATCAACGGCGTAATCGGATAAGTCAAATAGTGCCCGATCCATCTTTATGCGTTCGGTCTCGACCATTTTTTGACCTTCCATTCCTTTCACAAATTCGATGGCTTGTCCGAGTTGATGGCTGCTGTTTTTTACAAAGAAGGTCTTAGGCACAGCATCCAGGCCGATCAACTGGTCAATGCGGTAGGACAGCACTCCCCGCTTGCTCTCTTGAGGATCATTTTTGGGGATACCTGCATCGATCGCGGGATCTGTGCTATTTTCGGTATCCCATTTGACTGCGGCATCCAACGTAGTCCCATCTGGAAGGGTAAAGGTTTTCACTTCAATCTCCCCCTTAGCTCCTCCTCCCAGCTTGGTCACGAGCGCTGCATTCGTGACATCAATGGCATCAAGACGATCGACAAATATTCGTCGCAGTTCTGCTTTCACGCGTTGATCCAGTCCAGGTGCGGCGAGTTGATCCACGAGTCGTTGGGCAGCTTGCTTTTTGTCTTTGTCCGCAAATCTTCCGATGTGCTTGTCTCGATATGCTATTGCTGCTGCTCGTAACGATTGCAGTTTGGTGTCCACGTCTTGGTTTAACTGGGAAATCCCCTGGTATCTGGAATTCGCAAGGTCGGGACCAAGCTGATCATTGAAAAGCCCTTCATAGTCCCGGAGTTGTTTCACCAAATGAAGGAAAGCAGGGCTGCTCTTCTCGTCCCCTTCTTTGCCAAGCATCTCTCTCAATTCAGCCTCACTCATCACGACACGCAGCGGATCTCCCTGCACCACGGCGAATGTGGAGGTAGTCGTATTCGGAAAGTCATTGATTTGGGTAGAAAAAACGCTTTGGTAGCTGAATGTTCCCACCGTTTGATCGAGGATTTCTTCATTGAAGTCGTTGATCAATTGATCAAGAAGTTCTGTGGCATCCACTTGGTCCGGCGTGACCAGGATGAGCTCAGAGATCAGACCATTTTCCTGCTCCGATACGGATCGGAGAAAGTCGGTGAGCGCCACGGGATCATATGCATTTCCATCACTGAGATTTATGGCAATCGACAGATTGTCAGGGACCTGTGGATTCTGCTGGGGATTTTTGCGAACTACAATCACGTCTCGGTCGCCCAATTGCGCATGGACCAGCCTGTCCTTGGAGTTGTAGATCTTTGAGGAGTGAATCGGTCCGAGATGGATCCCCATGTCCATGATGCGCAAGTTTGCTGCATTGGGGATAATTGATCCGCTGACCAATCGCTTCTGCGCAGCATTCACCCTGTCTCGGATCGCCTTTCTGGAATCCTTCTTTTGTAGCTTTTTTTTGCGCTTGGTGGTCATGGGGAGGAAATGGTTTGGAAAAATTGAGTTCAGGACCGATGATGCGAAGCAGGGAGTTGCGAGCGAAATTTTAAGAAAAATGGAAAAAAGGCTTAGCACCTCCCTGTCACGCTGCGTGGATACAAGGAGTCAAGGAGGCACCAGCTCAAACTAGACTTTGGCTTTGTAGCTCAAGACCAGCAGCAGATCCTTGATCAATGACCGGTTGCCCTTGAATGCGAGGGAAAGGGCAGTACCTTGGCTGGCAATGGAGAGTGCAGGCGTTTCTAGGTATTTTCCGTCTTTGAGGGAAAGGCTGGAATCACCATTGATGCTAAAGGTCGCCTGGCCTGAAGCGTTCAGATCGTAGCGCGTGTAGATTCCCGCCACCCGACTGTTGCTCATTGCAGGAAGTAATTCGCGGGTGAGCGGCAGCGTGAGGGTAGGTTCTGTTCCCCTGAGCCATGTGTTCCATTCACTAGAGAAGGTCTCGCCTACCCGAATCAGAACAGCCGTGTCGAATGGCTTGAGCAATCCACGCACAGCTTGCGCGAAGACATTGCCTCCGTAGATGGCGGAGTATTTGATATTAATCTCCACATCCTTTAGCTGGGCCAGTTGCGCTCGGCCCTTTTTGCCAAATACATCCAGCCGCCACATCGAAACGGATCCTGTCCCTTCGAAAGGCAGATAGCGCTCGTCGTCGTAGCGGAGTTCGAAGAGGCCATTGTTTTTTTCATACTCATCCACGTGAGAGAGGGCAATCTGCTGACTTGCCCGCCAGTCGCTGCGGACTGAGAGGGGAGGCTGTTCCAAGGGATTGAGGAGGTACTTCACTGCCTTGATGTCAGGCTCCATTATGGTCTTGTGCGAAAGCTGGGTCAGGGTCGCATGGACTGTCTGTCCATCCAGGCCTTCAAAAGTGACGGATAGGGTTTTGATTTGCCTACAGTAGTGCCCCTGGAATTCATAGTCGAAGAGGGCTTCGCTGAATTGAAACTCGCAAGTACCTGTAGCCTTGAGGTTTAGAAAAGCAAGGGGATCTATTTCGACCAACGACACGAGGGAAGAAATTTCGAGGCGACGCGTGTGGCTTTCCATGAAAGCCATCTCCATCCGATCGAGGTCGTGGGCCAGATGGTAGCCCGCCATCAACCCCTTGCGGCGACTGTCCCAATGTACCGGATGAATGTAGGATACGTCTTGCTCTGGGATTCCGCGCTCATACTGGAAAGCTCGCTCGGCATACCTCGCCATGTCGTAGGCCATTTGGTAGGTCTGGAAGTAGAGCGAAGACAAGCGCGAACTCATCCAGGCATATAGGTTTTCGTTGGTAAATTGCTGTTGATAGAGGGTCTGGAGGGAGGCGTTGTGCTCGATTTGCTTTTCCAGCACTTCCCGCTCGCGGTCTGCTGCCTGGATCTGCCACTCAGCCCCTTGGATTTGAGCTGTGATCTGCTGGATCTCGTGCGCTGTCGTGTCATGCTGGAGTTGCCAATCGGCGGCGCTTCGCTCAAACTGCGCCCTGATGCCCAAGGCTTCTCCAACCATGCTAAATGCCTCTCCTCCCGTTTCCAGCGCATCACCTGCGAGGCTCATGGCGTTGGAGAGCTTCGTTCCCGCAGGAATGTCTGCCTTTGAGGCAAAAGGCGGCCCGATCGATACATCGGGTACAGGTGCAAGAATTCCGCCCACCAACTTGAGGATAGCGGCGGCGCCCTGCATTCCCGCGCCAATAGAGATCATGGTGATTTGGCCAGTCTCTAGTGAGCTCATCCCGTTGTCGATCCAGGTCTGATAGCGATTCTTGCGTAGCTCCGCTGATGCCAATGAGTAGCGAAGAGATTCTGCAGAATGACGGGCTTCAGCCCGCTGCGCGTCCCGGATAGATCGGGTCATTTCGAGGATCATTCCCTCCTGTCGCTGCTGTAGCACGCTGAATGCTTCGCTGTCTTTCTTCTCCAAGGCTGCCAATAGCTCCCCGCCCAATTCATTGAGTCGCTGCACGACTTCCCTCGCTTTTGCGATCATGAAGGTGAATCGATAATGTGGAATTGGCACGTGTAGCCCTGCCAAGACCTGCCCAAGGCTTCCTCCAGCACTAGCGGCTGATACGAGGGCCATCGGATCAATCGGCGGCTCAAACAGGGCCAAAGGCTGTGCAATGCCCATGATATTGAGGCAATGCCGAATTTTATACAATCGGTCTTCCACCCGATCCCAGTAGGTGAGAAATTGATCGTTCTCAGGGACATAAAAGTAGGTGTCACCCAAGATGGCATCATGGGGCGGGGTCGCTACCAATCGAATGGGTTGCACAGGAAGCGAGACTGAGAGGTTCTCCAGTTCGAGCCAAGCATCTTCATTGATTCCGCCTTCATAGAGATCCTGATAGGTAGCAGCACCCATAAGCGTTCGCACACCGAGGCTTTCGGGGCGCTCCCCAAGGAGATCATAAGCCAGCACATAGAGCATTCTGGCTTCATTGATGGTTTCAGCAGTGTATTGGCGGAAAAGCATATCACCCCAGTCGAGCAGGTTGTCAATGTAATTCATCACCACCTGCTTGCGGTAGGCCAGCGGACGAAGAGCTGCTATGGCATGTGGATCAAAGGGATCATTTAAATAAGTCTGCACTTCGGCAGCGGTAGTTTGTAACATGCGATAGCGATCCGGCAGTCGCTCCATCAGCCCCCAGAGTTCTCGAAGATGGACTAAGTTGCTCGCGACGGTTGCATGAGCCGAGTGAGCTGAGTAAATGTACCTTGCTAAGGCAGGCTTTCGCACCAACGATTCGAGGTGATGCTGGCCCTCGTCGCTGAGCGTGGCATCGCCAAGAAACGCTGGAGCATAAGGAGCCAGTCCTTCAAGAACCTCCAGGTATTGGTTATTTGACAATCCTAGCTGAATATCGCTAGGCAATTCACCGTACAAGAGCCTACCCTGATCCACGATGGCCGCTATGTCCACGGCCATGAACGGCAGGAAGCGCCAGTATTGAGTGGGTTCGCTAGGATTGTAAATGTATTCGTACCAAGCCCTCGCCTCGGCAAATTGCTGATTGCTGCTGTAGTGTTGCGCGATGAGCGTAGGGGCGTGAAAGAACATTTCCCAATAATATTGCCCATTCGCGCTATAAAAGTCCAGGTGCGAATCGACAGGTAGTGTCCTCACTCGATCCGAGCGAACTGCGATGGTAGAGGGGGAGGAAGAACGTTCTTCTTTGCTGAATTTTGGAATCTCGTCCAGCTCTTGGGTGCGAAGGCTGAGGAGTTCCATGACTCCTCCGGTAAACATTCGCTGGTTCAACTGATAGCCTGTGCTGGTGGTCAAGCGAATGATGTCGTAGTCCACCTCCGCGATCACGAAGGGAAGTGCCCCTTCGCCTGCCAGATCATAGTTGACGTACTGCCCTTGACGAATGAGAAAGAGTTCCTTGGGCCTGCCGTTGTGATCATACACGGTAGGGGAGGCATCAAACCCTGATTTGAAGTCTTGGGGAAGGTTGCCCCATGTGCCGATCATAGAAGACCAATTGGGCACTTCGTCCTTCAACTCTTTGTCCTGTGGCAACTGCACGAAAGTGGATCCTAAGAACACATACACCTTGTCTCGAAGGACCATTACAGCGTCGATGGTTTGGGTGTTGGTTAAAAATGGGATCATAGCCGGATAGCCTTTATCCGGTAATCGTTGGGGGACGCCGCCTTTCAAAGTGTAGCGGACGTATTGATTGCCGCCGATCAGGAACAGCTTGTTTTGGTAGGTATAAGCAGCGTCGATGGGTGTTTCGACAAATATGCTGGTGAATTGACCCCATACCTCACCCACCGGCTGATGGTCGCGAAGGTCGTCGGAACTCACAAAGATCTTTTCCCGGAAAAAATAGCTCTTTCCGTCTGACGCTGTGAAAGCGGCATCAAGGGAAGACCATGCCGGGAGCTGTTCTACATTTGTCTGAAGACTTTTTGGATAGCCGGGATCCATGAAAAGGAAGTCATGTCCGGTATAGCGAACATATTCTCCTTCACAGAAAAGGTAGGTATGATCCTCTCGCGTCCATGCAGCGTCGATACGATTTTCGCGCGTAATGATGTTGTTTTCTGTGCCCCACATCAGGTGGGCATGGGTCGCGAGATTCCAGTTGATCTCCAATTGATCCAGCGCTTCAAAACTATCTGGTATAGCCTCTGTGCTAATGAAAAGGGCTCCTTGAAACACGTACAGCCTACCGTCCCGAACAAAGGTGCCTTGATAAGTACCGCCCGCGGGCTGGAGTTGAAGCACTCCTTCCTGGTTATAAAAGCTGGCACCAAAGGGCGAATGGTCTTGTATGTCAAGGGTTGCAGTTTTTTCCTCCGGATCCAAGATGAGGACTTGAAATTCACCGCTGGAGAAGCTCAAGGTGAAAAATAAGCGCCCGTCTTGTTCGTAAGCGCCCGTGACCCATGTGCCCTGAAAGGAGTCCAAGGGAAGTTCGGCGTCTGACACTCCAAACTCAGCCAGAATTCCCTCCACCGTGAGGGGCTGAGGATATCCCGGAGCGAGGACTTCGAGGCTGCTTTCGTATCGGAAAACCTGGGTCTTGGTGAACAAATACACAGCATCTGGCCAGTTCAAGGCAGCCAATACACGACCATCGTTTGGATCAGTCAGCGAGTTGTGGGTCCGACCCCAGCGAGTGCGGACTTCCATGAGCTGAGACTGATTGCGCTCGACCACCTCGGCATACAGATTTCCCGAAAAGAGATGGAGCCTGTCATCCGATCCAGCGAAAGCAGCGTCTATTCGGCTCCATTCTTCAGGGAAGTCGATTTCCTGAAAGAATTGCTGAAGGCTAATCTCTGTGTTGCTGCCCGGCGCAATGCCTGGGAACTTGAAGCAGCGATTACCGCTGAAGAGATAGCTCGCCGGACCACTTCCCCGGTAAGCAGCATCCACCGATTCGACGGGCGTCTCGTTGAGCAATCCCCATCGACTGCCAATGTCCAGGGTCGTGTCGAGCTGGGCCGAACTGGTATAGTTCGTTCCTAGAAAGAAATACGTAGTCCCGTCTGGCAATCCCACTGCGGCATCTACATGGGGCCACGCGGGAAGTCCCTGCGTATTGCCCACAAGTGCGCGTGGATGTCCGTCAAATACAGGTTCAGCAGGTTTGACTAGAAAGCTTCCACCTTTGTGATCGAAGCAAAACCAAAGGCCTTCTCTAAAGGCATCGAAGGAGCCAAGCATCGCCATTCTTTTCACCGAGATTCGCTCCGATGCAGCGAAGAGAGATCTAAACAGGGTCACACCCGGATTCGAAAAGCTGGGGACAGATTGGACTTTTTGGGTGTATAACTCTGGGGTGAGGTGATAACCCGCATGTTCAAATAAGACAGTCTCTTTCCACAAGTTGGGCACTACGCTCCAGTCGCTGTCATAGAGCAGGCTCCAGCGAACGTTGATGACGATGTTATCATGAGATTGGCCATCGATTCGACTGCCGTTTTCGACAAATAGCTCAAAAGAGTTGATCGGCCAGTAGTTTCCAGGCTTGATTCCTTGCTCTCGCATAAAGCGGGTGTATTCCTCCAATTCTTTGGCAAGTGCGGCTACCTCGTTGACGAACCCTACGAACCTGAGAAAATGGCCCAAGGTGACATATCGCGGCGGATGAGTCCAAGCTTGCTTCAGTCGCTCGGTAAGGGCGGGGAACTGATTTTTTTCTCCTTTGATCTCGGTGTCCAAAAGCTGGGGGGCGCTCCATTCTCGGTTAAGGTTGTAGAAGGAATAATAGATTTTTAGTACATCCCGCGAGTCGTTATCGGAGGATATCGTCTGCGTGTTTCCGCTTTCGGTGGAGGTAATGACCGCCTCGTCTCGCTCTATTAGCTCTTTCTCCACCCTACCCCAGAACACAAACATTCGCCCGAAAGCATAGACAGGATAAACCTTCTTCGCATCAATCTGAATTTCCACTGGCACCCAAGGATCCCACACCACCGAGTTGGTGTTGCTGCCGACGAAGAGGGCCGTGCGGTAATAGTATCGAGGGGGATCGCTCTTGGTGTGGCCAAAAAGTATCAGTCGCTTGTCCGAAGGATTGACGGGATCATCATAGACATAGCCCCCGGCGATGTTGAGGCGTGAGACCTCGGTGTATTCGTCAAGGTATCTTCGGTAGGCTTGTTCAATCCCCTCTTCGGTGACCTCATTTTGGAGGAGATCTTGCTCCAGGGTTTCAAATGCTGCAGTTTTGGCAGCACGGAGTTCAGGTCGAAGGTAATTTTCCGGATATAAGAACACCCGCCGATTCGCCTCCCACACGCGATACGTCTTTCGCCATTCCCATTCTTGCTTCAGGCGATCCCGTAGTCCCTTGGCCTCGTCGCTTTGGTAGAGAGAGACAGATTCGAGGTTAGAAAAGTATCGATGAATGTAAAGCTGAACGGCAGAGATGGCCTCTTGCACAAAAGAGGTCTTGGCGCAGCTAGACATCTGGGAGTCGATGAGCAACCAGGCATAGAGGTCACGAGCGTTGGTGATTTGCTGCCCGCGGAGGGCAACCCGGATCGCGTAGGAAAGCAGGAGATCTCGCTTGAATGTATTGTCAATGTCATGTAGTTCCGAAGACAAGATGGCCCAATCTTTTTCACTGTTGTTGGCTCGCAAATACCCATACAGTGCTTCAGCAGTGGCCGCGACACTGGATTGATGCCCGGATTCGACCCCGTAGCGAACTTGCCACACTTGGCCAAACAGGATCGAAGGACTCAGCTCCATCCGCCCGGATACCTTAAAGATCTCCTGCATATGGAGGATCGACTCCAAGGTCATGTTTTCCTCGAAGTCTCTGCTGTTTCGATTTGGAACCTGGTGGCGCTGGAGCCATTTTACCTCTTCTATGTCCCAGTCGAACATCTCCGACAAGGCGGCATAAGGATCTCGGGTCACTTGGTTTGGGTGCAGCAGCTGCGTCAAGGAAAATTCGCCTGCGAACTGTGCCTCCGCCTTTTTGAAGCGAGCGATCGTGTAGATATCGCCTAATCGAATGTCAGCCAAAGGGCCAAATCGGCGCCTGAGCTTTTGGGGATACATAGGGTCTCGCTTGGCCAGATCGGCCCTTGAGTAGCGGACATATTGGTCGGATCGCAGCAGATAGGTTTTGCCTGCAAGGACGAATGCACCAGTGAGTCCATTTTCAAATTCTACTGGTAAGCCACTCCAGTTGTTGCGGATTGCTTGGGGGTAGCCTGGATCGATATAGGCAAGCTCACTTGAGCTATACTTCACAAATTGCGACCCACGGAAGGCATAAACAGCGCCATCTACTGACGAAATGACTGCATCCACTCCCGGTGTCAGGTCGAATTGGTTGTAGATCACGCCCCATCGGCCAGCGACTGGGGTCTCACCCGTGGCAGAAGAATAGCTGGTTTTTCCTTTGAAAAAATACAAGTGATCGTCGGTCCCATTAAGGGCGGCACCGAGGTCGTACCCATAGTGAGCGGGAAATTCATGCAGGTCGAGTGCTTCGGCGAGGTGAGAGATCGGTTTGGGATACCCCTCATCGGCATAGGTAAATGAAGCCCCTGTGTAGCGTATCACTTGGTCTCCTGCGAGGAGATAACTGTGATGATTGGGCAAATCAGTGAAGGCCGCGTCCACCTTTCCTCGCTCTTGGATCACATTGCGCAAGTGACCGAGGTGGTTGAGGGGGAAAGTATGAGTCAATTCGCGAGAAATCGCCCATTGCTGGCCTGCGGTGAAAATATAGAGGCTATGAGGAGTTGCCACGATGCCCCGGAGCGGCGATTCTACCAGCATTTTTTCGAAGCCTTCGGGCAAGTTGACAAAAGCCGGCTCGTTGCGCAGTCCATTCGAGATGTCCAGCGGATAGCCAGGATCTACAAATCGGTAGTCTTGTCCTGAGTATCGAATATATTGATCGCCCGAAAACAGATACGTGCGCCCTTCGACATCTACAAAAGCAGCGTCCAGGTGACCCGAAGCCGCAAAATGATTGTCTATCAACCCCCAATAAGCTCGGATAGGATGGATGGATTTACCATCTTCGGAAATGAGAGCGCCGCGCTCGTAGTGCACAAATGCCTCGTCGGAGAAGAAGTACACCCCTCCGTCCTGGTCGGTGAAGGCAGTGCGAATGGTCTGGAAATCAGTGCGATTGAACGGTATATCTTGCCAGCCTTGTGTGAGCGGTCTCGGGTATGACCAGCGATGTTCGGCAGTATTGAAGTGAATATACTCCTGATCTTTGATCAAAAAGAGGTTGTCACCTTCTACCAACACCGCGTGGACTTCATCGAAACCATCTTCGCGATAAGTAGCGGGAATCTCCCAAAAGGAAATGTCAGTTTCCTGCGGCGAGGGTTGCAGTGGTTTGCGGTAGTCGCTGGTCGGGTAGCACACGTAGCGAATGACACCTTGGTCATCCGGCGCTTCCATGAGGTAGGTTTTGTCATCTTTGACGAAGGCCAATCGCACGCTCCTCAGCCCTCCCCAATTTCCTGCAATGGTTTGTGGCTGCTCCATCAAAAAGGCACCGCGGCCAGCGACACCGGGCGCATAGCGAGCAAATTGATCACCCCGGAACACATACGTCACCCCATCTGTGCCCACAAAAGCGGCATCCAGCCGATTGTCGAGATCAATGTTGTTGCGAACCCGGCCCCAGGCTGTTCGTGTAGGGTAGGTCCTGTTCATGGTCAATTGGTGACACTGCGCTCCCCGAAAAAGGTAAGTGTGGCCATCGCTTCCTCGAAGTACCGCATCAAGTCCCCGCTGGAATGCGGGATCAGCTTTTCGGAGAAGTGGAGGTAGCGACACGTCTGTCTGATGCAACACGCGTTGGTTAAGGTTTCCCACTGCTTTCCACGCGCCGGCTTCTTCGAGAAACACCGTTCCCCGGTCCATCATCACCGCGCTCGGTTCGGCGAGGGATTCGTAGGATGCCGAGAGGGAATTTGAGATGATGTGCCAAGCTTTCCCTTGGAAAAGGTAAATGTGCCGATCGTCTGCGACAAGTGCATCAATGCCCGAGTGGAGGGGCCAGCTTCGGTCGAGGTGAAGGAAATGAGGCTCCTCATGAAGCGCCAACTCAATGCTGCGAGGATAGCCTTCGTCCACGCGAAGCTTCGGCCAATTGGACTCCTGAAAATCGGCATCAGAATACCTCACATATTGTCCGCCAGAGAAGAGGTAGGTCAATCGCTGAGGGCTGCCCAGCTCAGAATGGGTGCTTAGCGTGATGGCGGCATCCACACGGCCTGTCTGTACAAGTTGATTTGAAATTTTACCCCAGACTTGTCGGGTGACTTTGGGGTATCGGTTGTCTATTTTCTCATAGCGGCTATCCGAGAAACGTACAAACTGGCATTTTTCCTCTTCGATTCTCAGGCTGCGTGCACGACCTTCGGATACCGAGTCACCGTTGGTAAAAAGATAGGTCTGGCCATTTTTAGCGCAGAAAGCAGCAGACACCGATTGAAAAGGAATGCTGTCCCAGCCCGTGGAGATGGCTTCTGGTTGGGACCACCAGCGCTGGAGTTGGTTGTAGGTCACATATAAGCTTCCACTAAAAAGATAGGTCAAGCCATTTTGTCCGGTAAATACAGCATCGGGGCGCGTAAATCCTGCTGTGACCAATCGCTCAGGGAGGTTCCAAAAGTTGTTGCTGACAGGCAATGGATAGCCTTCGTCCAGCGCGAGATAGTCCCGGGTGGAATACCGGAAATAGACTTGTGCTCCTGTCTCTGGATCTGGACCGAACACATAGGTCTTGCCATCCAGCACAAACGCTGCCACGACGCGCTGCAAGCCGCCCCAATCGCGAGAAATGCTGCGGGGATAACCTTCGTCCACATAGCTATAGTCTTCTTTGCTGTAGCGATAGTATTGCGTGCCACTAAATAAGTAGGTTTTGCCGTCTAGCCCCACGAAAGCGGCGTCCACTATGCCGGTCTCTTCGAGGTGATTGGTCACAATTCCCCAGACTTCTCGCGTGTCCACAGCCTCTGCCTGCGTTGCGTCGGGCTGCGGCGGCCATGTCATTTGTACAAATGTACCGTCGCGGAAAAGGTCGATTTTACCTTCCCCGGCCTCCAGCACCGCATCGACTCCCACCTCGAACGCATCAGGCAGGGCTGGCAACCATGTCTTGAGGGACAGAAGACTTCCCTCAACTCCCCTTACCTCTGGGTTCGCGAGGTGATCGGTGTAGGCAATGACCTGCCCTCCCTTGAATAAGAACATGCTCCCGTGGAGAGAAAAGGCTGCATCCAGGTGCTCCATTTGATCAAATTCATTGTGAACTCGACCCCAGAAGTCGGTGATAAGCGTTTCCTCAGAATAGTCCGGCGAACTAACCCAGGTAGATCCGCTGAAAAGATACGTTTGATGATCTGGTCCTGTGAAAGAAGCGTCAATAGATTGATAAAAGTGAGGAGGCAACGTTTGTGCAGATAGCTCCTGCTTCCAATGATCGGCGATTTTCCGCGGGTAGCCCTCGTCCACAGTCTCGTAAGTCCCAGAATATCGGACATATTCATCTCCGGCAAACAAATAGCTTCGCCCTTCATGGTCCACGAAAGAGGAATCAATGGAGGCAGGGTCTATAAAACCGTGTTGCAGCTCCCCCCAGACTTGATTGCGGGATTCCCAGCGGCTGGCTCCCGGCGTCTTACATAGATGCTCGCTACCAGAAATAAGCCAGAAGGTGCCGCGAAGATCAGTAAAGGCCGCGTCCACGCGATGCCATGCGCGGAGTTCTGGGGCAAAATGAGCCAGTGGAGCGGGCAACAGGATCAGCTCGTAGCTCGCCGAGTCATAGGCCCAAAATTGGCTGCCATTGAACACAAATACTGGGTCATGGTAGGTGATTCCATCCGTTTCCCAGGTATCGCCTATTGCTTGAAGCAGCGCATCAATCTCATGCACGCCGGCTGGAAGATGGAAAGGCTCAGGGAATTTATCGACCAGATGTTGATCATAAAGCGCCACTTCCATCTCAGCTTGCGATAGGGAAAGCCGCGACGCAAGAAGGGCAAGTTGACGGAGTCGGCGCAACGCCAGAAGAAAAATGTTGTCAGGGGGTAGCGCCAGGATTCGTCCCATAGAACCAGCCGCCTCAAGCACTGGCACGACAACTGTCTCTACCAAAGGCTTGTCCGGACCCCACACCGCGGGTGCCAGTGTGCCAGCCACTGCATAGTCCACTTCAAGGTGCTCTTGAAAGACAGTGAGGAGGGTTTTTTTCTGATCGGCAGCCACTTGCAGGAGGGCAGTATGCAGCGATCTCACTTGCGCATCAGCCGCGAGCGCTACCCCATGAAGGACAAAGAAGAGGTCTTTCTGATGATCTTGGTATTCATCGACCTGGAAAGTCAGCGCATTATGAATCTGCAAAAAGTACTCGATTTGCGAAGCTTCGAGATACTTATTCGCATTGATCCAGCCAGCCGAGTGAAGGATGTGTAGCGCTTCCGTTTGCTCTTGTTCATCTAGCCCTATCTCCGTCAGCGCCTTAGGGGACACTTGTAGCTGCTGGAGCTTGGAGACGATATTGGACAAGTGCTTGAACACCGCTTCTGCTGCCGTTTCGCCCAAATAGATCGGCAACAAGAATGTAGTAGCGTTTTCAGGATTGGAAAAGAATGCTTGAGTAGCTGTGCTCAGGGTCCCGGTGGGGAAGTACATTTCCGCCACCTGCCGATAGACCAAATCTGAATACATCCTATCGGCCAAATGTGTGAAGAATTCACGGGAGAATAGAAAGAATTGGCTTTTAAATTGCCCAATGGCGGCTTTCAGCGCTGCGAGGATTTTGTGTCGATGGGGATAATATTCGAGGGCAAGGTCAAAATTTGCGACCTGAAGAGCAACCAGTGTATGCTTGTCGATCAATGTCAATTGATCGTCAAGGTATCCGTTGAACTGAAGATTTTGCAGGAGTCCTTCTGTTTCCCGTTCTCCAAGGCTCAGAATATCAAAGAGTTGGGGGTCAAGCTTGAGCGATTCATCGGAGAATCTTTCTATCCGATCAGCCATTTGCTCGAATACCCAAGCCGCATAGGCCTGCAAGGGGGTGTTAGCCACAAATTCTTCGGGCATGACTTTCGAAGCGAACAGGCTCACTTGTAACACTGTTCCGTCTGAATCAATATAGGACAGAAAGACCAGGTTACTGTATAATTCTTCTGCTTCAACCATCGATAGCGAGAGTGTATTCAGGTCGGAGGGGAAGACTGAGAATGCGGCACTTTGCTCAAACTCACTCTCGGATTCCCCCTCGTTCTCGCTTCGTTCTTCGAGATACAGCGCATGAAGGAGCTCGTAAAGTTCCACACGAATAGCAGAAAAGTCGGTCGTTAGGCGGAAATCAGTGGCTTGAGCAGGAAAATGAGTCTCCACCAAATGGCCATCAGGCTGGAGGTAGCCTTGCCGGATAAGTTGATTGTAGAGGTGGTCGAGAATCTTTTCCTCCAATCCCAAGCCTGTCATGTCCGAAGCCTGAAGGCGCGAGAGCTGTTGAAGGGCTTGGTAAATTCCTGAATAGGAAGCGGACGTCTCGGGGAGCAAAATTCCGGCATGGCGCGGGGAGACAATCTGGGATGCTGAAGAAATCAGCATTTCATGAAGGGCCTTGGCAGAGCGCTCATCTCCAGCGGCTGCCAAGAGTTGCTTTGGCGCAAACAACTGAGGTTTCATTTGCTCATGAATTGCCTGAAGCATGGCCAAGGTCTGCGCTTCTCGGAGTGCTGGGTCCGGTGCAGTCCCCTGAAGCATTTCGCGCAAATCTTCGACAGATAATCCGTCTGCTTGCATCCACGTGCCTACTGCGAGGGTGATCTGGATCAGCCAGAGGCTATCAGTCGCGCTGGCCTGCTCCAGCATCCGGAAAGTCGGGAATAGCGCGGTGTCTCGTGCTGCGTCTGGCTCGTCAATTAAAATATCAAACTGCGGATACACCCTTAGATAAGGATCCAATGCCAATAGCTTCAATAACTCCAACACCCCAGCCATGGGTAGCTCCAGAAGATGGCGAAGCTGAGCGACTCGGTAAAGCGCAGCATACGTGTGTGCAGTTGGGCTTCCTGCCATCGCTGAAGCATAGCCGTCTCGGAGTGCCGCCTCCCGAAATGCCTCCACAGCGAGCGCAAAGTCCTTTTCACTGAAGCCCAACCCCGCCAGAAGGCGTCTCCGCAAGGGCTTATTGTCCAAGTCCAGCAGGTCTCCTTGAAAAGCTACTGATCTGTATTGTGCATATGATTGGGGCACAAAAGCATGTCCAGGTGCCTCAAGGTAGCTTTTGTCCACGTGGGCATAGCGACCATTGAAAGTCTTGTGGAACAAATCCATTGGATCGCCCGAATCCCCATGACCCAGCGGATCTACCGCTGATCCAGCCAAAACGCATATCGTCGATACCGGAAGGTCGTAAGTTGTCCGCAAATGTTGGACCACAGCGATGATCCGCAATGCGCGCAAGTCGAGGACATGGCCGCAGCAAGTGCGCAGGATTTGGTCCAGTTCACTCGTGGTCATGCCTGACTGGTCAGCCAATCGCAGCAATCTGCTCACACGGTCATACCAGACGGCAGGAATCTGCTCTCCTTCTCCCACCCAAATCAGATGTTGCTCCTCCTCGTCCAGCCCCACATATCCGCCGAGATCTTGGTGAATAAAAAAAGCTCGGGCAGCCTCCCGCTCCGTGCTTCCGTCAGCACGGAGTGAGTGAAGGCTCAACTGTTGAAATAACAGTTCATACAGCTCAGCTCCGGAAATTCCGGTCACGCGAAGAAAAGTATTTATATCCGTCAGGGAACTAAGAGAGGATGATCCATAATCGGCGGCAATATCTGCTTCAGAGACGTGAGCAGTCGTCAAAAAGGAGCAAGCATGAGCACTCAGCCCCAGAGATTCCCTTGCCATGATGTCTGCATCTTTTCCTTGATGCCAATCCGCAAACAATGGATAGATGTCTGTCAGCTGAACCCGAAGGTATTTTGCGTAGCGCTTGATGCGCTCGTGATCGAGGTCGGCAGGTAGCTCGAAAGGATATCGAGCTGACAAAAAATGATCATAGATCTTAGCCGCCTCCTTGTCTTCTGCCTCGCCGATGGCCTGCTCCAAGATCCTGATGACGACATCAAGGTAGGGGATCGTGGTAAAGGTGTGATGGGCATCCAGTGGGATGCCACTCTTGATATCCTGCCTGCGTCCACGATACAGTTCCGGTTGATCAAATAAGTCTGGACTTTCGAAGTAATAATCGACAAAGCCAATGAGATCTGCCAGATAAGCGGCTGGCGAAAACACGGCGCGAGCCGGATCACTTTTTTTGAAATCGAGATCTCCGAAAAGTTTCTCATAGCTGGGGAAGTCGTTCACGATGGGCATGGGGAAGGGCTATAGAAAGTAAAATGAGGTCAAGAGAGGAAATGGCGGGTGACCTTGAGGGGATGAATGTTCCCCCAATAGGCCAAGTCATCAAGGAATGTGGATGCCAAAATGAAGAGAAAGCACCTTGGTGCTTTGGGTCCATTCAGCAGGGATTATGCTGGAATAATAACACGGGAGAGCCATGGCAGGCCAGGGCAACGAACTTCCGCAAGCCCGTCATTCAGGCCAGCTGTTTAAGAGACTTGGCTTCCCTTCGTAGATCGAAAATGCGGCTCGTGGCCTTGCTTGATGGCCATGTATTGTATCACAATGCGCGACCGGACGGCCTCTGCCCTGTGGTAATAGGCTTCTGCCCGCTGCTTGTCACCATCGAAAGGCGCTGTGTGCCGCAAAAGAAATGTAGGTAGCGGCATTGACGCGATTTGGAGTGCAGAGTGGATTCCTTCGCGGAGGAGGTGGAGGAGTACCGTTGGTGGCTGCTTGGTGTCGATCTTGCTAAGCCGCTGGTACCCCTTCAGTTGGGTCAGGATCTCTGACTTTTGCTTAGAAAATCCTTTCCATGCCAATGCATCCACCTGTTCGACTGATTGTAGGTCCAATTCGGCCATTGAGACCTTTGGGTTTTGGGCCAGAAATTTCTGAAGAGAGGCAATTTTTTTTTCTATAGAATCTGGTTCTTTGGGCATAACGGTAGAGCTTGTCAGGGCGAATAATGGGAGGTGGAGAATAGAAAATTCGAGATACATGGCACCGTTCCCCTCTGAGCTTCCTCAGATGGATCATGTCATGATTTGGGAGCAGCAAGGGGAGGCGTATGCTTTTTGGTCATAAGCGTTCGTGAACGCCTCCGTGCGTGCACTGCCCCGCACAAAAGTTATGTTAGGAAAGCGAAAGGCTCAGTCAATCGATGGTTTCTCGAATCGGTTTCATTGGCGTGACAAGGCCAGCTTATATGAGATCTAGCGCGTAGCCAGCGCTTCAATCTGTATCAGGCATACCTTCAAATACTCAATTGAAATGTATTCATTTGGAAATCTGCCATCGAGCTTCTTCAAACCTAGGATAATTATTTGCAAAAGTCAACGGACTTTTTCTATGGAGTTGAAATATCTTGGATCGTAAAGGATATGCATCTCAGAGATAGATTTGTTCGAGAAATAGGTGAATATTTTTGTCCCTGAATCACTAGGGCAGATATTCCAATATTTGGTAGCTAAGGGTTTCAAATAGCGGATTTATGGTTAGTGACGTGCGAAGGATTACCACAGGACCAAACAAAAAGAAAGTCCGACGATATGACAGTCCTGATGTCGAATTATCACGAAGCAGAATAATTACATGGCCTGATTACCAGGCAGTTGCTCATGGGTGTGTTTTGCGATACGTCAAAAATCCAGATTGGCATCCAGAATCATTTCAAGAAAGTAGATAACTTGCACCATGCCGGAATTTTCATTTTTAGACATTCACCCAGAAGTAGCGAATACCTTGTCTGCGGGGATGCCTGTGGTCGCGCTAGAGTCCACCATCATTTCACACGGGATGCCCTATCCTGAGAAT
The DNA here is from genome assembly GCA_036835375.1 of Bacteroidota bacterium. Taxonomy (GTDB): domain Bacteria; phylum Bacteroidota; class Bacteroidia; order J057; family J057; genus JANQTF01. The sequence goes on along the minus strand of DAITMB010000032.1, from coordinate 17,317 downwards.
CTTTCGACCGCCATGACCCTCGAATCGATCGTGAGGGAGGAAGGCGGCGTGCCGGCGACCATCGCCATCATTGGCGGACGAATCAAGATTGGCTTGGATGCCGAGCAGTTGATGTGGCTGGCCTCAAATCGAGAAGAAACGATACACAAGGCGAGTCGTCGCGACATGGCGATGCTGCTCTCTCAGCGACAACACGCAGCTACGACCGTGTCAGCAACGATGATCTGTGCCTACTGGGCAGGCATTCGGATTTTTGCAACCGGAGGGATTGGGGGCGTGCACCGGGGAGCGACTGAAACATTCGATATTTCGGCTGATCTCACGGAATTGGCTCGCACGCCCGTGGCCGTGGTGTCGGCAGGCATCAAATCCATTTTGGATATTCCAGCTACCTTAGAATATCTTGAGACCCAAGGAGTGCCAGTGGTATGCGTGGGTTCAGACGACTTTCCGGCGTTTTATACACGACAGAGCGGGATAGCTGCTCCTGCACGGCTCGATGACCCCGAATCTTTGGCCCGGATGCTTCAGAGTCACTGGCAAATGAAGTTGGGTGGAGGGGTGTTGATCGCCAATCCAGTTCCCCAAGAGCATTCGATGGATGCCCAAATAATGAAGGAAGCCGTCGAGCAAGCTTTGGTAGATGGTGAGCGGGAAGGGATCAAGGGCAAGGCAGTGACACCATTCCTGCTCCGGCGGGTCAACGAAATCACGCGTGGAGATAGTTTGGTGTCGAACATTCAGCTGGTGTTCAACAATGCACGACTGGCAGCGAAAATCGCGATGATGTGGACAGCGGAGGACCTGCGTAGCTAGTACTATCCCAACTCATTCAGCGCCTGACTTGGCTTTTAGCTGCTGTTCTCGTCGCTTAAGTTCTGCTTCCCAATCGTTAAGGCTTTGGTAGCGCACTTCTTTGACGCTGAGCTCCTCGATTTTTTGGGCTATCATAATCTCTCGCTGATCGAGCAGTTGCTTGAGTTCGGCGAGTGCCAACTCTTTTTTTCTCAGCTCTGCATCTTTCACATCCGCCTTGGCAAAGCGTTGCACATCCACGCTAGACACTTGCTGGTTCTGAGCCAAAGTAGCGTCGCGCTTGAGAATTTCCTGCGTAAGGGAATCCCGTTGCTTGAGGTACTGCGCTCTGGCGAGCATGGCCCGCTCTTCTAGCATGGCAATCTCTCGCCGGGAATTTGACAATGCTGTCTTAGCTGCTGCTACCGTGTCGGGCCAGCTGACTTGAAGGGCCCGCGCAAGGGCCACAGACAGGGTGTCGGCTCGGAATTTGGCAGAGGTACCTTGCGCTATTTCTTGACCCAATCGATTGCTCACTTGTTGCTCTTGTCTCATTCGCTGAAGGATGTACGCTTGGCTCGCTTGCAATTGTAGCAGGAGTGATTCATTGACTTTTTCAAGGTCCCTGATCCTTCCTCGCGCTTCTGTAAGCTCAAAATTAGCGTTGTCCATGCGTGAGATGGCCACAGTAGCTGTAGGTTGCCTGCGCGACTCCACCCTTCTGTGAAGCTGGCGGTTCTGAAATTCTAATTTGCGATTGTTTTTAAGGACTGCTTGGAGTTGCTCCCTCAACATGGTTTCTTGTTCTTGGCTGAGCTTGGAGATGGATTCCAGTTGCTCCCGAAGCTTTTGATTGTCGTATCGGAGCGCCTCATCTGCCCGTCGAATGGCAGCAATCACTTCCTCCGAATCTGGCTCATCTGTGGCCCGTGAAGCCATGGCAGGTCGATGCAGCAAGAATTGAAGCGAGTCGATTTGCTGTTGCCAGTATTGTTCTGATGTGAGTCGGAGCCGCTCTGCCTGTCGGAGAGAGGCCATAAGGCTATCGACTCGCAAGTTGTTTTCCTCTGCAACGGGAGTATTGACCGAGTTTGCGAGGGAATCTGCCCTTCTGCTTGCCAGTCGATGGAGGGTAAGCAGGCTGTCCATGGTCCCTTGCCGATCAAGATTGGCTTGTAACAGGCGGAGTCTCAGAGAGTCTGCCTGAAGGCGGGAGCTTTGAAGCGAATAATCAATAGCTGCTTTCTGAGCAACGCTTAATCTCAGGCTATCTCTTGCATCCCGAAGAGATTGCTGTAGGGCAGTCCGCTCCTCGCTGTTGGCCGAGGCTACTGGCAATGCCTGCCTCATGGCCGCGAGTTGCTGCTGAGACGATTGGAAAAGTGCTTGTTGCCGGGAGAGTTCTCGCTGAAGAGAGTCGGAAACAGCTTTTTGTGCAGTTAGAGAAGTCTTGAGCTCGGTGATTTCACGACTCAGTGTTCTCCGCTCCTGCGCAGGGTCTTGCTTAGTTTGGGCAAATAGCAGGCTGTCTCGCACGCGTTCCGATTCGAGGAAGGCGATTTGCTTACGCTGGCGTATCGTCGTAGCCAACAGTGAGTCCTCTTCGATCCTTGCCAACTTTCGCTCAATTTGTAGGGTGCGAAGTTGCTGTTGAAGGTCGTTCAGTTGGGTATCGCTGTTAGGGAGGGAGGGGGCTTGTTGTTCTGTGCTGAGCGCCGCGAGGACAGTTTCCAGACGCTTGATTCTCGACTCTGCTGCGTGAAGGGCTTCGCGCAAGGAGTCATTTCCCTTTTCTTCCGTCGCAATATTTTGCGAAAACGCGGCTGGGTTTGTTCGCTGGAACGTCTCTTGGCTCAGTGCAGGGACTTCTTCAATTTCTGGTGTATTTTCCTCTATCGGAGTAGTAGCTACTGGTGCCTCCTCAATAGAATCTGGCAGGGGAATGTAGGGGAACTCCAGCGGTACAAAAGCTTTTGCTTTGGTGGCAGATCTGAGATAATGCTTATGAAGAGATCGCCAAGCTTCAAACATCGCCGCATCTGAGCCAGCGGGAGGTCTTTCGTAGTATCCCCTGGCGAGAGAAGGGGATTCCATCCAGAGAATAAAATTGTTCTGAAGGGCATCTGCTGCTTCTGGATTCTCTCGAAGCCAAGCCCGATCTTTGGCGAGTTTTTTGACCAAGCTTTCGTGTTCTCTCACCCACACCACATTTCCCAACAGTGAGGCAGCGACTTGAGGGTGTCGCTGGAGATATTTGAGCTGTGCCCCGCCGAGGTGAGAGTATTGTTGGTGAAGTCTTCTCAACTCTTGCTCATCAGTAGAAAGACGGTGAAGCATGGCTTTCCAAGCCGTCATCCGAAGCTCATCAATAGATAGCAGTTGATCTTGGTCCAGATCACTTTGAGTGAATCCTGTTTCCTCGTGGTAGTAGTCCCATTGGGAACTTAGATGTGCAGCTTCTGCCCGATTAAGTTGGCCATCTCCGTTGAAGTCTGCCAAGAGAAACAGCTGGCGTAAGAACCAATCCGGGCCCGGCCGCAATTGCTGAGCGGGCAGCGTAGGGAGTATTCCTACGGTCAGAAAGGCTACATGAATCGAAAGGCGAGCCAGGTTCATAAGCGGTGTGCAAAATTCTCAAACTAGCGGGTGCCCATTCGCCCCCAAGTCTCTCTTTGATAGGGGGAAAGCTACTCGGAGAGGCTTTCAGACGATCAGAACAATTCCCATTCGAGACATGAGAAAGTTACTTTTCTCAGGAATGACGGCGCGGCAACTGGCTTAGACAGCAGCGGTAGTCAGGCCGATTGTGGCCGAACTTTTTTTTACTCCCTAAGAAGCATTTCGCAATATATTCCAAGCCATAGACGAAGCAGTCACTTCTTGCATGTCCCTAAGCTCCCGAATCTAGCCAGAATCAAGCCAAAGTTTTAGGCAGCTTCCGGAACCTTCCTACATTTTAAGGACATAGGTCTTCCACGAGTCAGATCTTGGGCGGGCATAGGTATGTCTTTTGAAAAGATGAGCACGGTCTCAGCTTCACACAAGGCATTTTGTCACCCGAAATGATTGAAAAAGGCACGTGGTAAGCAGTTTTTGACGGTTGTCCTGAAAAGGGCCTTACTCTCGAAAAAACTGGTATTTCGAAGGAGGGATATTCTTGTAAATTAGCTCATTATTTCAAATTTACAGCGGAGTAAATTTCCAAGAACTATGCTTGAGTCGATTCAATTGGTCAGGGCGTAGAGCACGATGTTGGTGCCCATTTTGAGGGCTTGCTGTCTTACTTCTTCGGGGTCGTTGTGTACACTCGCATCTTCCCAGCCATCACCGAGGTCACTCTCCACTGTGTAGAGGCAAATGATTCGATTGTTTTTGATCAGGGCGAGGGCTTGGGCAGGCTTGCCATCATGCTCATGGATCTTGGGTAGTCCGCTGGGAAAGTCGTAGTGAAGATGAAAAATGGGGTGACTGAAGGGCAGTTCGACAAGCTCAAGGTCCGGGAATATTTTTTTCAGCTCACGGCGCACAAACTTGTCCATACCATAATTGTCATCGATATGAAGAAATCCGCCAGCGAGGAGATACATTCGCAGGTTCTTTGCCTCAGCCTCTGTGAAAGTGATGTTTCCATGGCCAGTCGCATAGATATAAGCATACTGAAATAATTGGGAACCTGTGGCTTCCACGACATCCTCTGTTTGTGCGAGGGCGGAAGTCGTGTTTTGATTGACAAATTCGATGAGATTGGGCAAAGCTGTAGGATTGGAATACCAGTCGCCTCCACCCCCATATTTTAGTTTTGCAATTTTGAGCTGAGTAGCCTCTTGCGCGAAGCTGATGCCTAGAAATCCGACCAGGCAAAGGGAAAGAAGAATTCTCATAAAAATAGTTGAATACGGGTGGATTGCATTGAGCTTGATCCATTATGGCCCAAATTGGGTATATTTCAAGAACGTTTTTTCAAGGGGTTGCGTTTTTTTTCTCCGCCATTTACAGCTTGGTGGCCTCCAAATACGTCTTTGCTAAGAGATGATTCATCTTATGAATCTAATTTTTTGCTCTCCCTCCAACTTGCTCTCCAACGCGGTTGTGGACATGATCGTCAAAATGTAAAATTGCCAAATGATGGTCATATGTTTCGATTGTCTCTGCTCTCCCCACAAAATACTGCTATCATGAGATGGATCTTGGTTTCTTTTTTGTTGACCGCCCACTTTCCGATCAGGGCACAGGACTTGATTGTGTTGCACGACGATGTCGAAGTCATCGCTCGCGTCACAGAGGTTCATCGTTGGTACATTTTATATCATCCCTTCACGGAATTAACTAGCGAACCTCAGAAGCTGATGAAAATTGACATTTCCTACATCATTTTTGAAGGGGGGATGACACAATATTTTTTGCCCTATGACCTTCCTCCAAAGATAATAGAGGGCATTGAGGAGGATACAATCAAGGTGTCACTTTCCGAATATGTCGAGTTACCGGAGGGGGGGGTGATCGACCAGGAGATGTATAACAAAGGTTTTGAAGACGCCCAGGATACTTATAAGCAAAGCGCCCCCTTTTGGACGATGATGGCTGTTACAACTGTTACGCCCATCATAGGAGTCATAGTAGGGGCTCTTATTGCTTCCGACACGCCCAAAATCAATCCATCTTCTACCCCAGATCCAACGCTTTTCAGAAGCGATCCCTCTTACCGGGAGGGCTATTTAAACAAGGCCAAAAGCAAAAGAGCGAAGAATGTCATAGGAGGCTTTTGCGCAGGGGCCGGGGTTATTTTAACTTATATATTGTTGATCAGAGCCTGATCAAAGGATCATAATTTTCTAAATGGCTGAGATAAGATTCAGTAGATTCGGATATGCAAAAAATCCATTGATCGGAAGACAGCTAATCAGCTTTGGATTATGGCTTAGTCGAGATGTGATTGCGCCAAGGCTGTTTTTGAGCTGAACTCCAAATCATAGCCCGCCATTGAAACCGAACCTTCTCTGCGTGGGCAGTCAATATGTTCTAAGCATATCCGAAATAGCTGAGATCATGTTAGGCTTGATCAATTACTGTCAAATTTGATTAGATTTCAGCGGCTTTTTCAAATATTTCCGCTTATTTCTCCCAGTCATTTGCCGTGTGGGAGCCACTAGGTGTGTCTTTGTCAGAGAATATTTTATTTATTCATTCCTCCTCCCTCTATCACGTTGCCCGAAGGTGTTTAGTGACGAGATCTCGCAGATAAAAATTAGCGCAATCTTGGTCTGATTTCCCAAGGTTTCCGTCTTCCCCATAAAGCATTGATATCATGAAATGGATCTTGGTTTCATTTTTATGCGTTGCAAGCCTCCCAGCCAAGGCGCAGGACTTGATCGTCTTGCGCGACGAAGTCGAAATCATTGCCCGCATCACGGAGGTTCATCGCTATTACATTCTTTATCAACCTTTCGCTGACTTGAATAGCGAACCAAAGAGGTTAACGAAAAATGACATCTCTTACATCATTTATGAAGGTGGGATGAAACAACACTTTTCGCCCGATGGCCCTCCTCCTGGGATTTTTGAAGAAGTCAAGCAAGTGGTTATGCTTCCAGAATACGTCTATTTACTGGAAGGGGAGTCAATAGACAGGGAAATGTATAATTTAGGGTTAGAAGATGCTCAAGAGCATTTTCGGTTAAGCTACCCTTTTTGGGTTACGATGTTTATGACAACTGCATTGCCTGTCTTAGGAGGAATCGTCACTGGGGTGATCATAAGTTCGGTTTCACCAAATATTAATCCACTTAAAACACCAGACCCGACGCTTTTTAAAGTCAATCCCTCTTACCGAAAGGGCTATTTGCGAAAGGTCAAAAGCAAAAAAACGGATAAGGCAGTAGGAGGTTTTGTTGCAGGGGCCGGGGTTTTGTTGCTGATTGTCATATTGTCTGCAACTAACTAAGCGGATGGCCAAATGTCCGACCCTCGTCCACAAGAAAAAAGAAGTTAAGGGAGATGATCAGTTTGCAACTTGGAATATGTATCAAAGCCCCAATCCCTGCCATTCAGGAAAGTACGCTTGATTCACCCGATCCGCCATCACCAAGAAATCCCTGTGGACAGACGACAATTTATCTCCGCTGCTACAACTGGTCTGTTCACAGCCGCTCTCTCGTTGGATCCAATTGAGGCTCAGGGAGTTTGGCAACGAAAGGCGTACAGCGGTTCCCACGATCATGAGCTGAACGCTCGGGATGAGGCGTTCTGGGAAGAGGTAAAAAACGCTTATCACGTTCAAGGACCTTATCTGTATCTCAATCACGGAGGATCCAGCCCAACCCCATTGGCCACTTTTGAAGCGGAAAACACCTTGCGGGCGGAAGCGAGACTAGCTCCCTCCTATGTCATGTGGCGAGCGCAGATGCGGCAGCGCGAGGCTGTGAGGATCAGCTTGGCGGATTACCTGGCTTGCGACCCGGAGCAGTTGGCCTTGATGCGGAGCACGACAGAGGCGCTCGTGACAGTGATCCAGGGTCTTGACTTGCCACATGGTAGCGAGATCCTGACCACGCATCACGACTATCCCACGATTCTCCATACCCTCGAACTGGTGGCGCGCCGTAGAGGTTGGAAGCTGGTCAAGATCGCCCTCAAACATCCTTTGGATGCCCCCGCGAACATTGTCAGGCAAGTGCTCAGCGCCTGCACACCTCAGACCAAACTGCTGTTGCTCTCCGACATGCTCTTTCAAACAGGGGAGCGAATGCCCATTCGCTTGATTTGTGAGCAATTGCGTGATCGGGATCTCCTCATCGCTGTGGACGGGGCACACACGGTAGGTCACGTTCCTCTCAGGGTGGAGGAACTAGGGTGTCATTTTTTTGCTTCGAGTCTTCACAAATGGTTGTGCGCGCCACTAGGTACAGGCATGCTGTGGGTAGATCCTCTTCAGATCGAGCACCTCTGGCCAATGTATGGTGCAGTAGAAGGTCAAGAAAGGGACATTCGGAAGTTTGAGCACTTGGGTACGCGCTCTTTGCCTGCGGAAGTAGGCATACAAGCTGCGCTGGACTTTGAGATCGCGCTGGGTACGGAGCGCAAGTTGGCCAGGCTCCAATATTTGACCCGCTACTGGTGGACGCGGATCAAAGATCTGCGGGGAATCTCTGTCATGACAAATCTGGAAGACGACGATGTATATGGTGGTATTGCCAGCTTCACCTGCCCTACCAACGAAGAGGAGACTTTGGATCGCTACCTCTTCCGTGAAAAAGGAATCATCATCAGCCGCATCGAAGTTGCCGGGACAACTATGTATCGCGTATCTCCCCACGTACACATTCTGCCCCGCGACTTGGACCGCTTGGTAGAAGGAATCAGGGCATATGTGGGGGAAGAATGAAGCAAGTATTGTTTTTTTTGATTTCTTCTGGCCATTCCCCGGCAACACAACGCATCTCATTTCACGAGTAATTGCAAGGAGCAAATCCGTGGTTAATCTGGGGTTTGCACCAAGATTTTGGCTGATGAGACATCGCCGCCGCTGACCAGCTGAACGACATAGATGCCAGTGCTCCACCGCTTGATTTCTATGGCGATGTGAATATCGGAGGGGAATGGGGGATGTTCTTCTCTGTATAATTCCCGCCCAGCCAAATCGTAGAGCTTCACCAACGTCGGGTTGGAAGAAGCGGGCACACGTACGTGGAGCAACCTGCCACCCTGCACGGGGTTGGGAAAGGCCGTAACGGGCGCAGGGCTGTGAGGGCTTTCTACTTGTCCGGTAAAATAAGTCATCGCCTTGTCGAAAGCTTCTCTTCCCACCATTTCACCGACAATTCGCCCGGGAAGATCATCTACGGGAGGATGGATTCCCCCCCATATCCTCGACAGGCTGGTCTGGTCGGAGGCGTCGCGATAGGTCGCCCATTGGAGCTTCACATCTTTGGTTGGGCCTTTTTCGAACACCAAAAACTCATCTTTCTTGGCGATAAACTCCGCCATTCCGCCCGGAAAAAAAGGGTCTCCGGTGAGCAGCGTCAGCAATTCCGATGCAGCCCGAGAATAAGTAGAGTGTCCCGACACATAGCCAGCAAAGGGGGGTGTCACAAAGCTGGGCCGCTGGTAGGGCCACCAATCTAATGCGGGAATCCAGCCCACGCCCGCTGTGAAATGTTGAGGATCAAATATGAACCGATGGCCTCGCCATGCCTTGAGCTTGATGGCGCCCACTTCAGCTCCCGGAACATTCAGCAGCGAATCTCCCGGCTGAATCTGCTCCACCAGCCCTGGTACAAGATCGATTCCTTCTGGATGATAGTTGGGGAGGGAAGGATCTGTGCGCTGACCGAGTGCAGCCATGTGGCGAATGGCCGAGATGGGCCTCACGTAGTCGTAGTAGCCCTTGATGCTCCATGCGGTGATCGCTGCGTCGTGCATGGCGCCACCCAGTGCAAAATAAGCTTTGACATCCCAAGCCAATTTATCCAACGCTTCCCCTTGCCCCCTGAGCCGCCGCTCAAATGCAGGGTGGTCATGGACATAATTCAGAATCGAGTACCAATGGCCAGGGGGGGTCTCAGAATCGGGCCCATCCGCCCAAAACTCCGCTAACACCCGCGTGTAGTCGCCTCGTAGGGTATAGTTTGGTTCGTAGGGCAATCCAGTGAACGGATTGATTGCGTGGCCCTTTCCTGCGTCTCCCCCTTCAAAAGCATCATAAAAGCTGCGTAGATCCGACGCAGAAGAAGGCAACTGGCCGAGATTGCCCAACGCTGCCGGAGAAATATCCCACAACACACTGTCACCGGGATCCAGATGGGAAGACCACCACGATACCAAGCCGAAGTTCCACTGATAGTCACCGGAAGACCCTTGGATCAGGGGCGGGGGGCCTGGATCGTGGTAGATCCAGTAATCATTGCCCTCTTTCGATAACACTTCTAAGTCAGTATCTTGAAGCGCAAATGGATCGACCTTACCCCACTCTGCACTGAGAAATGCAGGGGTCACACCCTCGGATATATTCCCGCTTTGGTCCATGAACACGTCAAACTGTAGCGGCTGCCACCGATTCGGATCTTCCATGATGGAATAGGGGACCCATGGTTGCATGGGCGAATTAGCTGGCTGATAATATAGATTGGCGTATCCTTCCGCTTCGTTCGAACCGTCGGTGTAACCGTAATCGATGAGGGATCTCGCAATATAATTGCCTAAGGCAGCGGGCGGGCCGCTGACGTAGTCCCAGCCGCGAAAGTTAGGATCATAGCCTAAAGACCGCATGAGGCTGTCGCATCGGCTGCGTGTGCGGTCAGCGCCGGGCGATAGGCTGAACCGATGCTGAATCAATCGGCAGGCGGCGTAGCTGACGGCTTCTCGCCGGGCAGCCTCCAAGTCATCGGGCAGATCGAAAGGAGAAAAGGGGCAGAAATAATTACCCCAGGTCTTTCCCAGCAAGAAGGTACTAGCCGCCTCGTCATAGGCCGCCCACGCATCATACATCGCGATAGAGACGTGAAATAAGTTCCTGGCATGCACCGTAGGTCTGGCAAGATCATCGCGAATGGCCTGGAGCAGCACCTCGCTCCACTGGCGAGCGACGGAGTGCTGGGCTTGGATGGTCGGGTGGATTCCGAGGAGAATCAGCGATAGGAGGCAGCAAAAACCGAATTTGAAAGGATTCATGGCGAACAGCTAACCTGGTTGGCAGAGGATAAAATCGTCACGCGGGAGTTCTTCTCATTTCGGGATATACGAATATAGAATGCAGACGCTGCTTCACTCCGCCTCACCCTTCCTTTCTGACTACCTGGCGCGCTGAAGCCGTCTTTCGCGCTGGCCCCTTTCAATGGCCAACGAAATGAGTTCGTCGAGCAACTCGCCATATCCCGTGCCCGCGTGCTCCCAAAGCTTGGGGTACATGCTGATGTTGGTAAACCCGGGGAGGGTATTTAGTTCGTTCACATACACCTCGCCGTCTGGGGTGAGAAACATGTCCACCCGCGTCATTCCTTCGCAGCCAATGGTCCGGTAAGCATGTTGAGCAACGAGGATCAACTTGGACCGCATATCATCATTCAAGTCGGGCGCCGGAATGCTCACCTTCGCCGCGTGTTCGTGCTCATATTTGGAGTCATAGTCGTAAAAGTCGTCGGTCGTCATCCCTACTTCCCCAATGCCAGAACTAGCTATTTGCTCATTGCCCATCACGGCACACTCCAGTTCCCTGCCCGAGATGGCCTCTTCTATCAGGATTTTATGGTCATATCGAAAAGCGAGGGCGACTGCCCGATCAAATTCTTCCCGGTTCGTGGCACGACTCACGCCGACCGAAGATCCCATGTTGGCAGGCTTGATGAACAAAGGAAGACCCAGCCGATTCACGACGCCGGCATAGTCAATGGCTTGCTGCTCGTGGGCTAGAAAGCTCATCCACTCAGCGACAAGCAGGTCCGCTTCCCGCAGCAAACGCTTGGTCACGTCCTTGTCCATGGCCGCCGCGGATGCCAAGACGCCCGGACCGACAAACGGGATATCCAGGTGGCGAAGCAGGCCTTGGAGGCTTCCGTCTTCGCCCATCGGTCCGTGGGTGATCGGGAAAATGACCTCAGGACAGGGAAATTCACCATACAAAGCGTCCAAATAACGCAAAGCCGCGGTGCTGCCCGGCTCCATTACCAAGGTGAGACCCTTCGTACCAATTTCGCAGCCGGGAGTTTTCAACTCCTCTTCCGTGGCGTGGTACCAGCGCCCGCTGCGGGAAATACCCAAGAGGATCACGTCATACTTTTCAGGATCCAGCGCAGCAAAAATGTTCCTCGCAGATCGCAGCGAAATGTCGTGCTCCGGAGATTTGCCGCCAAAAAGGAGGCCCAGCGTGATCTTCATGTGGGAATGTGGCTTGAATGAATACAAAGAGAAGCTTCTTGCGGATTGACGACTAAGAAGTCGAAAATCAAAGATAGCGCCTGGTTGCTTATTCAGCCGAAAATTTGATGTGCCGCAATGCGTGCTTGTGACCTTGCACTGAGACTATCCCCTACGTTACAAGAGAAGGTGCTTTTTGAAAATGTGATCGACATCTCATTCCTTGGGCGCCAGTTTTTTTTATTCCTTCACGATCTTTTTGAGCGCAAGTCCCTCATTGGTCTCTACGCGAATAAAATAGACACCGGGGATCAGGTTTTTTGCCTGAAACAGAAGCTCTTCTGTTGTGCTGACTTCAAAGTTACCTACGGCTCTGCCCCAAATGTCAAATAGTGAAGCGCTTTGAATTTGGATGGCTGGCGAATTAGAACGGAGTATGATTTTGGATCTCGCTGGATTGGGGAATGTGCTGACCCATTCATTGATAGATCCCTTCGAACCTTCCATGCTGAGTGCATCATTTTTAGGAAAGGTAACTTCATAGATGGCGCGACCGCGGTACTCAAGCACATACATCTTGTGACCGAGGAGCACCGCATCGATCGGGCCAGAAAAGCCTTGTGCGATTCGTGTAATCTGCGTTGTGTAAACACCTTGGTCCTTGCTCAGCGCAAGGAGCATCAAGTCTTCTCCAGGATCCAGAAACGGGGTATATTTCTTCTGAGCACTAGCATTGTAGCTCATGGCAAACCCTTTGCCCGTGTAATCTCCTCCCAGTTGCATGTCGGTGTCGAATGTCAGTGCCACAGGTGAGCTGTGAGGGGTAAATGTACCAACAGCCCGGCCAATCAAACTGGCATTCTTGATGATGCCATCGACACTGTCACGGATGATGTTGGCGTCCGGACCCACATTGATGATCGGTTCTGTGAAGGCAATTCCTGTTGGTGGCGCTGGAAAAGTGGGGTCATTGTAAAAGGTGGATTCCATATTGATCCCGCTCACCAGCAGCGGATCCGACGATGGGGGGTTGAAGCCTGGAAACTGTTGGGGATTGTGGTGGGTACCGATTTTCCAAGGAAAACCGTAGTGATTGCCCTCTTGTAGCCAGTTTAGTTCTTCTTCATTGTCGCGCGTGTCTGAGTTTTCCACCCCAAAAAGGTCGCCATTAGGAGCATATTCCAGGTCAAAGGTATTGCGGATCCCATCGGCAAACAGGTAGCCATTGGTGGAAAGAAAAACCTCTGTATTCTGCAAAATCAGTTGATGGGCACTAACAGGAATTTTCAGAATGGCGGAGGTGAGCGGCATTTCTCGCAGCCCATCATTTTTGGCCTCTTCCCCATGATCCGTACGGGAACCGCTGTTCACATAGACAAACTGCCCATCGGAGGACTCGATTACAGCGTTGAATTTGTGGTCGCGGTTACCCGAGTGTCGGTAAGGCACCGTCTCTGCCATCAGACTCCAAGTATATCCTCCTGTGCCGTCAGGCGTGCCTTTAGCGACCTTGCCAACGTTGAAGCCATTGACGTTTTCCGCTGCGGTGAGGTAGATGTTTCCGGTGGCACCGATGTCGAAGCCAAAAGTCTCGTTCAGGCCATGTTGAGTGGAGGAAAACAGCAGGGTAGCCTTGTTGGTCGCCGTATCGACCTTGTACATGTTACCCTCATCATTCAAGTAATAAAGTTCGCCAGTGAGTGGATTTTTGTCAATCCGAACGGGACTGGTGACCGTAGTCAATACTTTCCGGATCGAGATATCGCCGACGAGCGCAGTGGGCTGAGCCACTGTCGGTGGGATGGAGCAAATGGCTAGGACCAGCAAGGTGATTCCCACGAAGGAAATACGATACAAGTTCTGGAAGCCCGATCGGGGAGTAAGTAGCGTCATATTCATAGATCTAAGCTAGAGAAAAGCCAGTCCGCGGGCTATTCTATTTCCGCGGAAGGATATGCAATTTTTAAGAAATCATTTCTTTCCATTCCCTCTAGTTATTCAGTAAAATCATCGATCCTATTAGGTAGGCGTGATGTTTCCAACGCAGGGTACAACAAAGTTTTTGCTACTTTGCGGGTTGAACTATTGCTGGTGATTTGCCGCTACTCCCCAGATGCATCTGTGGAGTAGCCCAGCGAACCATCGCATAGATCATTCATAATGAATGTTTTATCCATGTCGGTTTTGCCTCTGTGTCTTGATGGAAGGGCACTTGCCCATCAGGTAGAAGTATCTCTTTCGGCACGCGTTGCCAGCATGAAGGTGACACCAGCCCTTGCGATTTTGCTAATCGGAGAAGATTCTGCTTCGCAGACCTATGTACGTATGAAGCTACGGGCTTGCGAGCGCGTAGGGATCCGGTCACATTTCTTTCCACTCCCAGCTGGAAGCACTACCGAGGAAGTTTGTGAGCTGATTCGCAAACTCAATGAAGACCCAAGCATTCACGGCATCATGATGGAGCATCCCGCGCCGAAGGAGATCCAAGAGCGGATTTGTTTTGATACCATTCAGCCGGAGAAAGATGTAGATGGAGCGAATGCGGTGAGCTTTGGGCGAATTGCCATGGGCGATCCAGCTTTTGGAAGTGCCACACCAGCAGGGATCATGCGCTTGATGCGGCACCACAATATTTCACTGGCGGGCATTCATGCTGTTGTGATCGGGCGTAGCGCCATTTTGGGACGTCCCATGGCTGCCATGCTGATCAATGCCCATGCGACGGTCACCATTTGTCATTCTCACACCCGGGATTTGCCCGCTATTCTCCGTCAGGCGGACTTGGTCGTGGCGGCTCTCCATCGAGAGAGATATGTTCAGGCAGACTGGATCAAAGAGGGAGCGGTGGTGATTGATGCAGGCTACCATCCAAGCGGATCAGGCGACGTGGACATGCTGCACGTCGCACCGAAAACGAGCGCCTATACACCTGTTCCGGGAGGTGTGGGGCCGATGACCGTTAGCACGATCTTGGCGCATACGGTGACAGCTGCTGAGGGAACTTATCGCGTGGAGTGAGGTCCTGCGCTGCTCACTGCCTCAACCATTGCCGCACCCGATAAAGGAGCAGTAGCTTGCGCATATTGCCGAGGCTGGTATCGTCTTCACGAAGTAGCTGAAGCACTTCTGGCATCATGCGCACGAGCTCCGCCGTGTTGGGCGACTGGAGCGTCGAGGTGGCAAATTGAATTTTTTCTCTGGGCTTCATCCCATCTTGCCACGCGTTGAGGCGCTGGAAGATGAGCCGAATTTCTTGATCGTTTTGCTTGGAAAATTTTCTCAGAAAATTCACCCGTTGATCTACCTTCGGCAGTGAAAGGGCATCGCGGAAAACCCCGACCATGACGCCAGCCAGCCCTTCGAAAGTGTCCTGTGGTGGTAAATTTCCTTTAGCGAGTTGCTTCAATGCTTGGTGGTGATTTCTGAGCATCAGGGTCGAGGCGCATCCTGTCACACAAAGGACCATGAGCAGCAGAAAACTAGCGCGGACGGGGGGATTCATCATGAGTAGAGGTAAAAAGGTGAAGAGGAATGAATCGAGATGCGGACGAGAAGGACGGTGACGTGGTCTCTGTCAAGAATCTTAGGGGAGGTCATCATATTAAGGCTTTGAAGCCGCAATTGCCTCCCACTCCCCAATCGGTGCCAAAGTAAAGGCAGGCACCCACGCAGTTTGCCCCAGCACAGAGATGCGTTGCCAAATGTCCTGACTTTCTAACAGTTTCACTGTCGAGCCAGCGGAAGCACGGATCGTCACGGAGGAAGCACCATAGCTGGGCTGCTCATAAAACTGTGTTTCCAGCACAATGACAGCTCGCTCCATGTAGCCCCACCAAGAAAGGACCATCAGAACACCCAGCAGAAAGGAGAGGGCTCCCGCTATGAGGGCTGCATGGGTCATGTATTTCCAGCGAGGGAAAAACCACACGCCAGCAGAAATCAAGCAGCCAGCCAGCACAGCCCACAGCAATTGCCAGCGAGCATGGTAGCTCAGCAGGATCCAACTGGGAATCGCTTCTCCTTCGGGAATAGAGTGGCCTTCCCGCTCCAAGAGGGAATAAATTTTTCGATTAGCTTGAGGATTGCCGTAGCGCCATTGGATTTTTCGGAGAAAGAAGATGCTCTCCGGGATTTCTTGCAACTGCTCGTGGAGGAACGCCAATCGATACAGCGTATGCTCGTCCTGAAGGCCAGACTCATACAACTCAGTGTATCGCCGAACGGCGGATTCGTAATTTTCGTAGAGTAAGTTTTTTTCTGCCTGCTGCAAGAGCTTCGTCTGTGGCGTAGTGTCGGTAGCGCGCGCACCGCCCGAAGCAAAAAGATGAAGGAATAGCAGAAAAAAAAGCTTGAGGTAGTTTGGCATTTCAGGATAGAGCAGTATCTTTGCACACGCAAATAAAGCCAGCTTCGGCTTCTTTGCCAAAATTGATTCGGTAGCTCAGCTGGTAGAGCATCTGACTTTTAATCAGAGGGTCCAGGGTTCGAATCCCTGCCGAATCACCCAAAAATGCTGAAAAAAGAAATATTTAGCTCCTCTACTCTGCTGATATTTCTGCTTCAGTTGTTTTCGTTCCATTAGATAGATTATGCCCAGGTGGTGAAATTGGTAGACACGCTACTTTGAGGGGGTAGTGCTCGAAAGGGTGTGCTGGTTCGAGTCCAGTCCTGGGCACCCAAATTTATAAAAGCTGTTTCTTATCCGAGAAACAGCTTTATTTATGTTAAGTCTGTGTCGAAAGTTGCATCATACGGAAACACCTCTTTCCACTCACGGAGCAGATGGGCCAATTCTGCCAAAATCATGGCTGTTCCCCCCCACACAAGCTCGCCGCTATTGAGGGTGTAGCCAGGCGCTTCGAGAAAGCCTCCGCCAGAAGCGTGAACCCGATGAATGCTTTTGCGGCGATCTTCCAAAAACTGAAACACATCTACCTCAATGATCTCGGCAACTTCCCGGGGATCTGCACGAAACACGGGTCGCTCAGGCAACATCCCCACCTTGGGATATACCATAAAGCGGCTTGGGGGAATGTAGATTTCTGTGAGGCTCCCCAGCACGGAAATGGATTCGCGCTGAATGCCAAATTCTTCTTCCGTCTCGCGCAAAGCAGTCTGCAAAAAGTCAGGATCCACCTCCTCATACTTTCCGCCGGGGAGACTTATCTGCCCGCTGTGCACTCGCCCATCTTGGGCCCTACGCATCAAAGGCAAAGTCCAAGTACCCTGGTGTGGATACAAGAGTAGCATCACAGCACTAAGGCGGGCATCGGCAGGGATTGGCTCATGGTGCCGCCGGATTGGGGGGGCCATCGTCATCTGCACATCCAGTCCAGGCAAAGGCTGCTGGATGCGCTGCCGAAGGAAAGTGATCAAATCCATGTTGCAAATATCCATCTCCCATCTCAAAACTCCCAACACCGCGCTTCGCTACGCTTTCATTGAGCTTGTCTGATAGTGCGCCTGTTGAGCTATGTAGATACTCTCAACTCTCAACTCCCAACTCTCAACTCCCAACTCTCAACTCCCAACTCCCAACTCCCAACTCCCAACTCCCAACTCTCAACTCCCAACTCCCAACTCTCAACTCCCAACTCTCAACTCCCAACTCTCAACTCCCAACTCTCAACTCCCAACTAGTCGTGTTCATTCGATTTTCGTATCAAATGAGGTT
>DAITMB010000031.1:36335-44491 GCA_036835375.1 Bacteroidota bacterium | reverse complement strand
CTGTCCGCTTGTCCTCAACGCAGTCACCCTGCCCCACCTGAGCGGCACCTCCCGGGCCCCATAACGGATAGCAATCCCCATAGCTGCCAAAACGACCGATGGGGGAGCCTGGCCAGAGCAAAGTCGAAGGCTGCAACCTGGGTTGATTGCTCGGCGCTCCGCTCCGGGCGGAAACTTAGTTGTTTGGCTGTTTTCTTTTATTCGTACAGGAAAGGCTCGTCGCTTTCTGCCATTTTTCTCACATTTTCAAGAACTTGATTCATGTATCTTACATAAAACACATTTGCAAAAAGCCATTGAAATGGAATGAAAAAAAGTCCCTTTCCATGAATAGTGTAGTCGTAATTGATTTGGATTTTGTTAGGTTCAATTTCTGTTGTTGTCCACTCAAAGGTAAATTTCCAAATATTCAACATCCAAGATTTGAAATTTCCAACCTCTACCTTCCAGTATTTATTTTCGAAACGTTCAATTACTTCGTCGGTTGAAATTTCTCCACCTTTAAATGTTAAAGACTTTCCAGCATAAACATTTTTTATTGAACCTACCTTTCCCCAATTTTCGTCATTGGTTGTTTTTGTAACCTTCGGCATTAGTCCATATCCAGTGTGAACCTTAGTTACGTCACACAAGATAGGGGCCTTGAATGCCCTTTCAAGGGTGCAGTGATAAATTGCTGTAGTATGAATTTTAAAGTCCATCGTTCGAACTTATTTGTCAGTGTTATTTTTATTTATTGCACTTTCAAGTGCTTTTTGCCATAAAATTACCATAAATCTATGCGTAAATGGCTTGTTACGGTTTTAGAAGCACGTTCTTGTCGGCTTGGGTAACAGCCGTTGTTTTCATTAACAATATGCAAAAAATCCGATGCACTGCAACGTTTGTCTTTTGCTTTATGTGTGATCAAAATATGCAGAAGAGCCGATGTATGGGTGGAAGTCTCCGTCGTTTCGTTGCTGCTGATTGGGGAGAAATGGGCAGGTCTTTGCCCCGCTCCAGCACACCTGCCATATTATTGCCCAAGCGCGGTCGGCCAGCGAGTGCCAGACCAGCATTCCGCTAATTCTTTTCCCTGCATGGACGGCGGTCAGGCACCGTGAAGCCAGTGCCATAAACCCCAACCAGCAGAATCCATCATGTTCTGATGACCGATGCTTCTGATCAAGCGCAAGGTCAGTTCAGAAAGCCTGACATTTTACCCAAAAGAAAAGTCCTTCACGCGGGTGCACGAAGGACTTTTGGCTGAGGGGCTTTTGGATCAGCGCTGGATGGTTATGGGCGAAGCAATTCGTAGAGCACGTCCAGCTTAGGGCTGAGGATGATTTCCGTCCGCCGATTTTTGCTGCGACCTTCGGGGGTATCATTGGCGGCAATGGGGAAAAATTCGCCCTTGCCAGAAGCCGTGATTCGCTCCGCTGGTACCCCTTTTTTCATCAGAATGCGAGAGACCGCTGTCGCGCGAATCACGCTCAAGTCCCAGTTGTCGTCGAATCTGGCGGTCTTGATGGGCACATTGTCCGTGTGGCCTTCGATCATGATGGAGATATCCGGCTTCTTGACTAGCACATCGGCAAGTTGCTCCAGGGCACCCACACCTTTGGGATCAACGCCCGCACTGCCCGATTTGAAGAGGAGTTTTTCGGCCATGGAAACGTAGATTTTGCCATCGCGAATTTCAATGGTGAGCTCTTCGGCGCTGAAATTTACCAAGGCTTCTTCTATCGAAGCGCGCAGGTTGTCAGTCGCTTCTTTTTGACGATCAATCTGGGCGTTGAGGTCATCTATTTTTTGTGTCTGAGCAGCGAGGAGAGATTCTTTTTCGGAGAGTTGTTGCTGCTTTTGGTTGAGGAGGGCTTCTGCGTCGTCGATGGTCTTCTGCTTTTGCTGAAGCTCGGCGGCAAGTTGCTGCTGAGTCGCACTGCTGGTGCGTTCGAGTGCACTTTTTTCTGAACTGGTTTGCCGGAGCAAGCCACCGATGCGGGTCGTATCAGCCTTCAGTTTTGCGATCTGCGTCTCTAATTCATTGATGGTCTTTGAACGAGACTGCCCGACCAGTTCGCTGGCGGCGAGTTGCTCTTGGCTGATCTTGTACTTTTTAGAAGACACACAGGAAGGTAGGATTGCCAGGCTGAGGCTGGCGAGGAGAAGAAGAAATTTTGGATTCATGTCTGCGAAGCGTTAGGGAATGAAGAAGGAAACCTGCCAGAAGATGACCGAACTGGAGATCAACAGGCATTCAAAGTCGGGACAAAATAAGGGTATTTTTTCGCCAAACGCAGGATTCCCCTCCATTCGCTGCTGGAACTGGAGGGGAATCCGTGACGAACAGGGAGACGGGACGACCGAAGCAGGAAAAGTCTCTGCTCGTCTGGACAGCGTATCAGGCGTCCTTGGGATCTTCGCTCAAGTCGAATGTTTCGAGAAAGCTGGTGGAGTACACCCCTGATTGGAACAGCTTGCTGCGCATGAGGCGCTTGTGGAAAGGAATGGTCGTCTGGACGCCTTCCACAATGAATTCTTCCAGTGCCCGCTCCATCTTGGCAATAACAGACTCTCGCGACGGCCCAGACACGATGAGCTTGCCGATCATAGAGTCATAGTAAGGCGGAATAATGTAGCTCGAAAATGCGTGGGTATCGACACGAACTTTGTGCCCACCTGGCTTGTGAAAGTAGATGATTTTGCCGGGGGAGGGGCGAAAATCACGAAACGGATCTTCGGCATTGATACGGACTTCCATCGCATGGCGGCCCGGAATCATGGTGTAGGGTTGGATGACTTCTCCGGCTGCGACGCGGATTTGCTCAGCGATCAGGTCCACATCAAATAGCTCCTCCGTGACGGGATGTTCTACCTGGATGCGCGTGTTCATTTCCATGAAGTAAAAGTCGCCGTGCTTGTCATAGAGAAACTCCACCGTGCCGGCACCTTCATAGTTGACGTATTTGGCGGCTTTGATAGCAGCGTCGCCCATTTTCTGGCGCGTCTCCTCGGATAACACGGGGCAGGGCGATTCTTCAACCAGCTTCTGGTGGCGTCGCTGCACGGTGCAGTCGCGCTCCGCGAGGTGATACACATTGCCATGCTGGTCGGCCATGATCTGGATCTCGACGTGTCGGGGTTCTTCCACGAATTTTTCAAGGTAAAGGCCCGCATTGCCAAAGGCATTCCCTGCTTCGGTCTGAGCGCTCTGCCACGCATCCTCCATTTGGTCAGGGGTAAATACTTTTCTCATGCCCTTGCCACCTCCGCCAGCGGTCGCCTTGAGCAACACTGGATAGCCGTAGATGTCGGCTTCTGTGAGGGCCTGCTCCAGCGAGTCGAGCAAACCATCGGATCCGGGGACCACTGGTACACCCGCTTTTTTCATAGAGTCCTTGGCCGTGGCTTTGTCCCCCATCGCGTTGATGACATCGGCATTGGGACCGATGAATTTGATGCCGTGATCTTCGCACAATTGGGAAAATTCGGCATTTTCTGACAAAAATCCATATCCGGGATGAATGGCATCGACACCTGTGATCTCAGCCGCCGAGATAATACTTGCCATACTGAGGTAGCTATCCTTGCTGGCGGGTGGCCCGATGCAAACGGCCTCGTCTGCGAAACGCACGTGAAGGCTGTCCTTGTCTGCTGTTGAAAATACGGCTACGGTACTGATCCCTAGCTCTTTACAGGTTCGCTGAATGCGCAGGGCAATCTCGCCGCGATTGGCAATTAATATTTTTTTGAACATGATGATGGTTCCACCTTGATTGAAGACAAATCCGCTATGACGTGCAGGAGGTCAGCTGGATTAGGAAGCTGCACCCGTGTCGATCAGAAACAAGGGCTGGTCATACTCCACGGGGCGGGCATCGTCCACAAGGATTTTGACGAGTTTTCCCTCTACTTCCGACTCAATCTCATTGAACAACTTCATGGCTTCTATGATGCAGAGCACCTGGCCTTTGGATACGTGATCACCCACTTTGACAAAAGAATCTGCCTCTGGAGAAGCAGACCGGTAGAAAGTGCCAATCATGGGCGAGCGAAATTCAAAAAGGTCAGCATTGCTGTCTTTGGCAGGGGCAGGTTTGGGAGCTTCCGCACGAACGGGTTCGCTGTCTTGATCCGTTGAGTAGTAGCTAGGGGCGATCTGGGAAGCACTAGGTTGCGGTGCAGAGGCGTAGATCACGTTGTTTTCTGCCCCTTTTCGGCGAATTCTGAGGCGGAACTCGCCATCTTCGATTTCTACTTCGGTCAGGGTGCTACGGTTGACGAGCTTAATGAGGTCTTGGATGTCCTTGATGTCCATAGGTATCTGTTGAGGGGATGTAGTTCAGGGTGGGGGAGGAGAGAGTAGTATAAAAAAGTCTGCCAGCAGGCTCAATTTCGTACACGCTCCACATAGCTCCGGGAAGCCGTATCGATTTTGACTTTGTCGCCAATATTCACAAAGAGAGGCACCCTGATTTCAGCGCCACTGTTAATGGTGGCGGGCTTGAGGGTGTTGGTGGCGGTGTCGCCGCGCAGGCCAGGTTCGGTGTAAGTTACCTCGCGCACGACGTGCTTGGGCAGTTCCACGGTGAGCGGCGTTTCGTCGTCAGCATTCAAGATCATTTCCACGCTGTCGCCTTCTTCCAGCAAATCAAAGCTGTCGATCATGGTGGTGCGCAGGTAGATTTGTTCGTAGGTCTCCACATTCATGAAGACAAGATTTTCGCCTTCTTCGTAGAGATACTGGTACACCCTGCGCTCCACGCGGATTTCTTCTAGTTTAGCGCTACCGTTGAAGGAGTTTTCAATCACCTTGCCAGTGGTGAGGCTTTTCATCTTCACGCGCACGAAAGCAGCCCCACGGCCCACTTTCACGTGTTGAAATTCCACTACAGAATAGATGTCGCTGTTGTAGCGAAAGCAAAGGCCATTTCGAACGTCTGAGATATTTGCCATGTGATTGGTTTCGTCATATGAAACGAAGGCAGATATGCGGCATCCGCTCCGTAAGTCTGTGATAAACTTCGGCAAATTAAGTAATCTTCGGTGAGACGCCCAACGCCAAATCTCTGGCTTCGCCTTTCCGATTTCAGGTAGGACCTTGCCGGGCGGATCATCGACCTCTCAATCTGGGGCAAAATGATTGACTCCATCGCGAGGTTGTCCGGGCCGGCTGGCATAAGCTGCGATCTGCGAACCTGTGTTGAGATCATGGCGAAACAGACTATCACCTTGCCAGCGAAGGATTTCGGCGCTTTGCCATATCGGCCAAAACGCCTCGCCGCACAGTCCGGGCACCTGCACGACACAGCTGTCTCGACGCTCCAGGTTGCCGAGGTACTCCCGCCCGTAGGTCCGTTGGATCAAAGGATTGATCCATGTCTCATCGACATTCAGTCTGGCATTGAGCGGGTTGACCGTCGCGTTGTGATAGTTGAGGCGAGTCCAGTAAACGCCTGAACTGTCTTGGGTGTAGAGAAAAGTAAAGAATCCTCCGTCGGGCTGCATCGAGCGGAAGGCTCCAGCTACCACAAAGCTGTCGCGAGAACTGCGGGCTTGTTCCTGAATTTTGAGATACGAATGCTCGCCGACTTGAGCATAAATGCGATCTGACTTGGCAGAAAGTGCGCCGCCAGGTCCCGCCAAGCGTATTCTTTGCCAACTATCCCCCTTCAATTCCCGAAAATACAGCGAAGAATCTTCTGCACTCACGATCACCGTCTCTAGTCCGAGGTCCAGGTCCACGTGGTCGCTTCCTGGTACCTCCCATCGGTCTAGTTCCTCCCCCGTTTGAGGGTCTCGAACCACGAGGCGACCTACCTCCAGCGTATAGAGCCGATCCCCGTTATAGGCCAATGCAATCGCTGACCAAGGGGCTCGTAACATTCCTTGCTCATCCACCCGCAACACTTCCACAGTTCCTGAGCTGTCTTCCATCAGCAGCCAGCTCGCCTGCCATTTGGGCCGAAAATGCTCGTCTGAATCACAGCCCATAGGGATCGCCATGCAGATAAGAAAGCATATCCACAGGACGCGAGGCATGGGGAAAACCAAGGAAAGTTGCGTGCTTGAAAGAATCATGGGAAGAGCATGATGGAAAAATTGGCTCGTCAATACGCCCATTTTACAAATACGGATCCCCAGGCAAATCCACCGCCAAAAGCAGCAAGCAACAAGTTATCACCTTTTTGAAGCTGCTTTTCCCACTCCCACAGGCAGAGGGGGATGGTCCCATTGGTGGTGTTACCGTAACGATGAATATTGATCATGACCTTGTCATCGGAGAGGCCTGCGCGCTTGGCAGTCGCATCGATGATGCGCTTATTGGCTTGGTGAGGCACCAGCCAGGCGATGTCATTTCCAAGAAGGCCATTGCGCAGCATCACGGCTTCGGTGACGTCGGCCATGCCCGTGACTGCGTGTTTAAAGACAGTTTTTCCGTCTTGATAGACAAAATGCTCTTTGTTGCGGACCGTTTCGAGGGAAGTCGGGAAAGCAGATCCTCCAGCTTTTTGAAACAAAAACTCCCTGCCACCGCCGTCCACAGCAAATTCGGAGTCGATGATGCCGTAGCCTTCTTCGGCTGGCTCAAGCAGCACACATCCGGCCCCATCCCCGAACAAAATGCAAGTATTTCGATCTTCATAATCCACCCGGCAGCTCATCACATCTGCCCCTACCACAATTACACGTCGGTGCATTCCCGACTCAATGAATTGAGAACCAGTGCGGAGTGCGTAGAGAAATCCCGCACAGGCAGCATTCATGTCAAAGCTCCAGCTTTTTTTGGAGCCGAGCTTATCAGCGATGATGTTTGCGGTAGCAGGATACACATGGTCAGGAGACACCGTGGAGCAAATGATAAGCTCCACATCCGAGGGGGTGTAGGGGGTCTTGCTAAGCATGTTTTGAATGGCCGCCACAGCTAGGTCTGAGGCCGCTTGGCCTTTTTCTACGATGCGACGCTCCGCAATCCCGGTTCGCTCCCTGATCCAGGCATCGTCGGTGTCCACCATGGTTTCTAGCATGGCATTGGTGAGCACTTTGGGGGGTACGTAGCCGCCGACGGCGGTGATAGCAGCGCGAATTTTCATGGAAAATGGAATTGTCTTGAAAATCAAGTGCTTCCTCCAAAACTAAAAGAAGTAAAGGAAGCTACAGCAACGAGCGGTAAATCAAGAATTTTTCTTCACGAATTGCAATGAGTTACGCCAGCGAGCGACAATTCGAAGCCCAAGTATTCTAATTCATCGAAAAAAATCAAGCCGTCACCCTTCTGTCCCGCCCCCGTACTACCTGGCTTCGGGGAGTTCACCGGGAAGGTCTTTTTTGTTCCGAATGCCCAATTCCCGGAGCATTTCTGCCCGGCGCGTGAGGCTTCCCCGACCGTCCTTGAGGCGATTCATGGCTTGCTGCTGAGACTTCATGGCGCGGTCGAGGTGGGTCCCCACCAGCTCGATTTCTTCTACAAATCCTACGAGTTTATCGTACAGCGCTCCTCCCTGTCGGGCGATTTCTTCTGCATTTTGATTTCTTCGCTCCATCTTCCACACAGAAGCCACCGTGCGCAGGGTTGCCAGCAATGTCGTAGGACTCACCAAGACGATTTTTCTGTCCCACGCATAGGAAAATAGCTCAGAATCGCCCTGGATGGCCGCGTGGAAAGCAGGTTCGATGGGCAAAAACATGAGTACAAATTCCGGGCTGTTCAAGCCGCTGAGTTGTGCATAGTGCTTGTCGCTGAGCTGCTGCACATGCCGTCTCACTGAGAGCAGGTGTTCTTGCAGAGCCACTCGGCGCTGTGTTTCGTCTTCGCTGGCACTCAAGCGCTCATACGCAAGGAGCGACACTTTGGCATCGATCAGCAGGTGCTTGTTTTCGGGCATGTTGATGATCACATCAGGCTGGCGGAGCCTGCCTTCATCGTCGCGTAAGTTGAGGCCGGTGGCTTGAGTCAGGTATTCTTCTCCTGCCCGCAGGCCGCTGCTCTCCAGGATGCGCGATAGCACCATTTCGCCCCAGTTGCCCTGTGTTTTACTTTCTCCTTTGAGGGCATTGGTGAGGCTTCGGGCCTCTTCTCCCATGTGCTGATTGAGCAAGGCCAGTTTTTCGATTTCTTTTCGCAAAGAAAATCGCTCCCGATTCTCCTCTTGATAGACTTGCTGCACCTGCTG
>DAITMB010000031.1:0-36235 GCA_036835375.1 Bacteroidota bacterium | reverse complement strand
TTCATGCCGCGAGCGCTGGTGCAGCCATTCGGCCTCCCGCTGCTCCAACTGCTTACGTTCCAGCGCCTGCTGTGCTTCCATGCGCAAGGAAGCTTCCCGACTTTGGCGCAATCGCCGCTGAAGCAGTCCCCAGCCGAGCAAAAAGCCGCCCAGTAAGCCCAGTGCTACGCCCAACCACCAGATGATTTCCGTCCAAAAAGATTCGTTCATGCGCCAAAAGATACGTCAAAAGTAAAAGCGAGGGAGCGGCGGATGCTCTACGCCTAAGGAATACATCTCCGTGCGGTCCCTGTTTCAAATTCCCCAACTGTTTTTTCTCTAGTCGCAAGGCCTTTGGTCATACTTTCACCAGTTTCCATTTTCCTTGTCGAAACAGGTAAATGCAAACAATGGCTAAAATGGTTTCGCTGAAGAGGACCGCTGCATACACGCCGAATTCCTTGAAATCCAGCGTCGTTGCCAGAAAGTAGGCGAGCGGAATTTGAAGCGCCCAGAAGCAAACGAGGTTGAGGATGGTCGGGGTACGGGTATCACCTGCCCCGTTGAAAGCATTGGTGAGGACCATGCCGTAGGCAAACAAAGGGTAGCCTGCAGCCATGACCCGCAAACACAGTGCGCCCACACGAATGGTCTCGGGATCGCTCGAAAATGCCGAGAGGATTTGGGTTGCGAAGGCCATCATGATCACCGCGATGCCCAGCAGGAAAAACATGGCAAATTTTGCCGTGATCCAAGCCGATTGAGCGGCGCGTTCGGGTTGATTGGCTCCGAGGTTTTGGCCCACCAGGGTGGCGGCGGCATTGGCCATGCCCCAAGCTGGGAGGATCGCGAAGATGATCACGCGGATGGAGGCTGTGTAGCCATCTACCGCAGCGGTGCCAAATTCGGACATGATTCGCATCAGAAAAATCCAGCTAGCCGAAGAAATCAAAAACTGTCCGGCACCACCCGAGGCGACTCGCACGATTTTTTTCACCATCTTCCACTCAAATGACAACTCTGGAAGCCGCAGTCGAATGGTCGTTCCGGCAAAATAAAGCAAATAGATTTGAAACAAGACCCCGACACTGCGTCCGATCACGGTAGCTACCGCCGCGCCTGTGACACCCATTTCAGGGAATGGGCCGTAGCCGTAGATCAGGCAGGGATCTAGCACCAGGTTAATTCCATTGGCAATCCACAGCGCTTTCATTGCGGCCATCGCATTACCAGCTCCGCGAAAAATTCCATTGTGGAGAAAGAGCAGCATGATCACGATCTGCGTGCTGAACATGATCTGCGTGTAGGTGCTTCCCTGTGCAATGACTTGCTCCTCAGCGCCCATAAGACGCAGCAGCTCAGCGGAATAGAAGAACCCAATCACCCCCAGAACAAGGGAAATGCTACCGCCGATCATGATGGCTGTACCGCTGCTCCTCGCCGCTCCACGATAATCTTTTTCACCCCACCGACGCGACACAATCGCCGTGGTCCCCATCGCCAACCCAAAGGCCAGCGAATACACAATGGTCAACACAGACTCGGTAAACCCAATGGTTGCCAAAGCGCCGGCGCCGACTCCTCCTACAAAGAAGGCATCCACCACCGCAAACAGGCTCTCCATGGACATCTCCAGGATCATCGGAATGGCGAGCAAGACGATCGCCCGATTGACCCGCATATTGGTGTAATCAGCTTCTTCGCCCC
This sequence comes from Bacteroidota bacterium, assembly GCA_036835375.1. Taxonomy (GTDB): domain Bacteria; phylum Bacteroidota; class Bacteroidia; order J057; family J057; genus JANQTF01. Next base: position 34,549 of record DAITMB010000031.1, on the reverse strand, counting down.
GAAGGGCTTCTCGGATGGTCCTGATCCAATCTGACATAGCGATGACGCAGTAATGAATGCCGAAAAAAAATGTTGCCTACAATCGAAAGTGAACCCCTCTTTGGTAGATGACAAATGACAGATAAAGAGGCGCTAGTAAGGAGAGGGTCGTATATTCCGCTAGCTCAAACCGACGGCAAATTACCTCTTTCTTTGTCGAAAGATATAGAGGCGCGCGGTGAAAATTGCCAATTTCGCCAATTTTGCTAAAAATATTAAGAAAGACCGTGCAGATGAAGTCGCTTCGACCTGCCCCTACATTCTCTGAGTGATGCTGCGCACGATCTCGAATTGCTGGAAGAATTCCCGCGCCACAACCCGCAAAATGGTGTACACCGGAATGGCCAGAATCATCCCTCCAATGCCTGCCAGATTGGCACCCATCAAAATCACCACAAATATCTCCAACGGGTGAGCTTTTACGCTGCTGGAATAAATGAAAGGCTGAAACACAAAGTTATCGACCAATTGCACCGCTACGAACACGACCACTACTTTGCCGAGGAGAGGCAAGATTCCAGTGTAAAAATCGAGGTCTAGTGCCCCAACGATGGTGAATGAAATTCCGAGCACGCCCCCCATGATCGGACCCACGTAGGGGATTACATTGAATAGCCCGGCGAAAAAGCCGATCATGATCGCATTCTTCACGCCCAGAATCACTAGCCCAATTGAGATCAGGACGCCAACGAGCAAAATCTCAATCACCAGTCCGATGAAATACCGACTGAGCAGATTTCGGATGGTGATCAGTACCGTATCAACCTTGCTCTCAATGTTGTGAGGAAAAAGGGCTTGTATCATGTCACGAAGAATGCCACGTTCTCGCAAAATGAAAAAGGTGATAAATGCCACGGAGAAAATGCCGATAAACAACTCGCCTGTCAACCCAATGAGTCCCGAAACGAGGCTGGATACTTGAATTGTTTGCAGAAAGGTCTTGATGAGATCTTGCAAATAGGGCACAAATTCAAAGCCTTCTGGAGCAAGTTGATAGCGCCGGATAATACCCTCAATTGCTGCGATGGGGCCTGCCAAGCTCTGTGCGACATCTGTGAGGTTGACCGATCGCTGGAGCAAGACAGTCTGCTGGGCAAGAGGTGGGATGAAAAACGAAAGCAAGAGCACCAGCGTCACGAGAATCGTTGCGATAGCGACCATCGCGCAAAGGCTGAGGGGGAGCTGAAAACCTTTGATCTTGATGCGTCGCAGCAGATCTACGAGAGGGCGACCCACCAGCGAGAGGACCGCAGCGATACAAAAGTAGGTGATGATGTCGCTGAAAAAATAAAAGCCTAAGCCAATCAAAATGATTGGCAGAACGATGAGAAAAATTCGCGTCCAGCGTTTCATAAAGAGGCGACGGAGTTAGAAAATGTTGGATAGAGCAAATCACTTGATTCCACGGGTAGCTAGGCACCACTCATGATGTCATTGGAACTGGCAATAGAAATCGGTTGGCGAATTCAAACCAGCGAATGTCTCATCTTGGGGGTGAAACGGCACCTGCCCGTTCATAACAATGGGTGTGAAGCTACGAAAGAGTATGAATTTTTTTGGATTCTCTCGGCAAACCGCTTTGGCCGGGACCATGAGCGCGCTACAGGCTTTCTCCCGATTTTTTCTACCTTTTTCCAGCTCAAAATAAGTTTCTACCTTTGCCGCACGCAAATAAATATGGCCGCTACCTTTAGTTGCAAACATGTGGGCCTGTTCCCTCTCATTTGCCAGTCAAGACGAGCGACAACATGGAGTACATTCAAGTAGAACACGCACAGATTCCCTCGATAGGATTGGGAACCTACGGACTCATCGGCCGGGAAGCCCGAGAGGTGGTGCAGCGTGCCATCGGGATGGGCTATCGCCACATCGACACAGCGCAGATGTACGAGAATGAAACGGAGGTAGGCTCGGGCATTGCAGGGACCAGCGTAGAGAGAGAAGATGTGTGGGTGACTACAAAAGTATGGCACAACAATTTGAAGAAGGGGAATTTTCTGCTTTCAGTAGAAGAAAGCCTTCGCAAACTTGGCGTTGGATACCTCGATTTGCTCCTCATTCATTGGCCCAATCCAGATGTTTCTATTTCCGAATTGGTAGATAACCTCGTTGATGCACAGGAAAAAGACTACACGAGATTTGTCGGGGTGAGCAATTTCCCGCTGTCGATGTTGGAAGAGCTCACCGAATACGGCCTCAAAATTGTGACCAACCAGGTCGAATATCATCCCTATCTCGATCAGGGGCCCATGCTCGATTGGCTCAAACTGCGGGGAATGGCTCTCACCGCTTACAGCCCTTTGGCACAAGGCCAGATCGCCAAAGATCCAGTGATCAAAGAAATCGCACAAGAAATCGGACGTTCTCCCTCTCAGGTGGTCTTGCGCTGGCTGCTCAACCAGGGAAATGTGGTCGCCATCCCGAAATCCAGCCGCGGTGACAGGCTCCGAGATAACCTCCAGATCACCAACGTGCGGCTCAGCGCCGAGCACACCCGCATGATCGACCAGCTTGCACGCCCCGATGGCCGACTCATAAATCCTGAGTTCGCTCCGGCATGGGATTGAGTGTTCGCAGCGCCGCAGCGCGGGCAATTGGCAGCAAAGGAGCTACCGCTAGGACGTATCGTGGTTTTGCATTTCAGGTAGAATTCCATAGGTTTCGATCATCAAGCATTTTACCATGACACCCGTCACCGCTTCTGCCTTGTTGACTGACCTCTATCAACTCACCATGGCCTACGGGTACTGGAAGTCCCGCAAGCAGGAAGAGGAAGCTGTATTTCATTTATTTTTTAGAAAAGCGCCCTTTGGCGGCCACACTGCCATTGCTTGCGGCCTGGAAGAGGTGACCAACTATCTGCTTCACTTTCACTTTTTGCCTGATGAAATCGCGTACCTCGCGACCCTTCGTGGCAACGATGGAAGGCCCCTGTTTGAGCGTGAATTCTTGACCTATTTGTCCACCATGCGCTTCACTGGCAGCATCCATGCAGTGCCAGAAGGAACGGTGGTGCTGGCCTACGAGCCCATTATTCGCGTGCAGGGCCCCATCATTCAGTGCCAATTGATCGAGACGGCGCTGCTCAACATCGTGAACTTTCAGACCCTGATTGCGACCAAGGCAGCGCGGATTTGTGCAGCAGCTGGCGACGCACCCGTACTAGAGTTTGGCTTGCGACGCGCCCAGGGACCCGACGGTGGCTTGGCTGCGAGTCGGGCAGCCTACATCGGCGGATGTGCAGCTACGTCCAATGTGCTGGCAGGAAAGCAATATGACATCCCGGTCAAAGGCACGCATGCCCATAGTTGGGTCATGAGTTTTGACGATGAACTATCTGCGTTTTTGGCCTATGCCGCTGCCATGCCCCACAATTGCACCTTTCTGGTGGACACCTACGACACTCGAAAGGGAGTGGCGCAGGCCATCGAAGTTGGTCGGCGCCTGCGTGATCTTGGCCATAAAATGGTCGGGATTCGCTTGGATTCCGGTGACTTGGCGAGCCTCAGCATCATGGCCCGGGAAATGCTGGACGAAGCAGGTTTTTTTGATGCGGCCATCGTAGCGAGCAACGACCTGGACGAACATAAAATCAAAGCCCTGCGCGATCAGGGAGCCAAGATCAGCGCCTGGGGTGTCGGCACACGCCTGGTCACAGGCCACGATCAAGGAGCATTGGGGGGAGTGTACAAGCTCTCGGCGATACGGAAGCCCGGCGAAGCCTGGAAGCCCAAAATCAAATTGTCAGAAGATCCAGCCAAAAACTCCTTGCCTGGCTGCCTTCAAGTCATGAGAACGGAAGAAGATGGCTTGTGGAAAGAAGATCTGATTTTCGACGAATGGGAAGAAGACATTGAACCGCAAGACGGACAGCAGTGCTTGCTCCAGGAAATCATTGATCAAGGAAAGCTGGTATTTCTGAAGCGGAATATTCATCAAGTTCGTCAGTTTGCTGCCGGGCAAATGGCGCTATTTCGGCAGGTAGCAGCGCCCAATGGAACGGCGCCGAGCCCCTTACGCTCTCCTGCGCTCTTAAAAAATCTCACCCAATTGCAGGCATTGAAGGGAAAAATTTGACTGTTCATGCGAGCAAGCTGTCCACCGTTCGTCCTTTTCGCTATATTTCAGGTTGAAATAAAAGGGTTGATAACTGATGACCCGCGCCGATTCGTTCCCCTCGCACGGCCTTTATTTTCAGCTTTCCCTATCTTCTATGTGCGGTTTCCCAAATTTGCTTCATGATTTCGTTCAATAAATCCTTCCTCCTATTCCTCTCATTCTTTTGTTCTCTCACGCTTTCCACCGCTCAAAAACTCACTTGGGACTTGGTCCTCGCCTCGGGAACGGGCACGGGCGTCGAGATCCGCGATCTCGTCGTGGATGAATCAGGAAATACCTACTTGCTGGGCGTGTATTCTGATATTGTAAACTTTGGCGGAATAACGAAATCCAGTTTTGGTCCTCAAAATGCCTTTCTGGCCAAGTATGGTCCAGCTGGCGGTAATCCGATTTTCGTTCGCGCGATTCTCGGGGCAGCATCCATCCAAAGCAGGGCAATTGCCTTAGACCCAGCAGGGTTTATTTACCTCACCGGCTCCTTTGAAGGCAATGCCCAAATCGAGACAGGCGGGACCCCAGTTTTTGAAAACATAGCCAGTGCGGGTGCTCAGGATATTTTCGTAATCAAATACAATACGGCGACCCTACTATTCCAGTGGGCTTATACGGCTGGTGGTACCGGAGATGATAGCGGACATGGAATTGATGTAGGTCCGGGAGGCACGGTGTTCGTGACTGGGGGATTTCAAGGAACGGTAGATTTTGACGGAGGAGGGATCTTGCCCGCGTCTGTCAGCGCGGGTGCAGAGGATGCTTTTGTGTTGAAATTGAATGCGCTGAAAAATGTCCAATACGTGTTTACTTTCGGCGATCTAGCTGATGATCGCGGTCTGGACCTGGCAGTCTCGGCAGCGGGGGAGATCTACGCGGCAGGGTATTTTGAGGGGGCCATAGCAGTAGATCCCGTTGTGGGAGCGACCACGGTGAATTCCCAGGGAGGGCAAGATGGTTTTTTTCTCGCCTACTCAGATGGGGGCACCACGCTGAATTACCAAGCGGGACTTGCCATTGGCGGCGGTGGCAACGACGTGGTTAAACGGGTGAAATTGACAAGGAACGGTCAGCCGGTGATAGCGGGAAATTTTGAAGAAGTAGGGTCATTTGGGAATGCGCTGAGCCTGACTTCAAATGGAGGAGCGGATTTTTTTCTGGGCGAATACAGCAAATTACTCCTTCCTAGCTGGGTGATCGGTGTGGGAGGAGCGAGCGAAGACATATTGAACGACTTTACCCGAGCACCTTGTGGCGAATTTTGGCTGTCAGGAAGTTTCTCAGGCACCACAGATTTTGATCCCGGGGCAGGAACTTCGGCATTGACAGGCCCAGTGCCCGGCGGCTATTTTGTGGCTCAGTATGACGCCAGTGGTGGTTATCTCTGGGCTGGTGCGGAGCAAGGCATTGGTCGAGACAATGAAGCTACCTGCCTTGCACTCGATCCGGGTGGCAACCTCTTGCTCGGTCGCAATAGCAGCTCTGCCCTCGATGCCGACATTAGTGCGGGGCTGGCAGATCGCCCACACATTGGCACCAATCAAAACAGCTATCTTTCTAAACACAGCACCGGACGGATTCCCGTCACCAACACCAACGATATGGGCAGCGGTTCCCTGCGCAGCGCGCTCGGCTGGGCAGGCAGTAATTTTCGTGCGGACACGGTATGCTTTTGCCTTCCGGGTGCTGGGCCACATGTGATCACACCTGCGACTTCGCTCACACTCCAATTTGCCGATTCGACGGTGATTGACGCCACGACGCAGCCTGGGTGGAGTCCCGGACTGGTGCGGGTGGAGGGAATGGCGCCTGCTACCTACGCTGGGGTTGTCGTAAATGAATCCAGTGTATCGGAAATTTATGGGCTTCGGATCTCTGGCTTTCAGGATGGATTGAATCTTTTCAATTCGACCCAGCTCGTCGTGGGTGGTGTCGGCAAAGGGAATCAGATTGTGTCCAACGCAGACAATGGCATTCGGATGTTCGAGAGTAGTGGAAGTTTGCTCAGCAATGAGATCGGTAGTGATGCCACGGCGACGGTTGACCTGGGCAATGGGGATACGCCTTTTGAGGCGGGCATTGCACTGGATCAGATTTCTGGTCCAGTCCGGATCGGCGGACTTGGCGCAGGGGAAGGCAATGTCATCGCTTTCAACATGCACGGGGTCTTGGACTATAACACCAGCGGGGCAACTCCCATAACTACGGAGGGAAACACATTTGCTTGCAACGCCACGTCAGGGATCATTAGTGTCGGCACCGCGAACCCGGTCATTGTCAACCATTCCCTGGACGAGATTTCTGGCTTAGGGCCAGCCAATAGCACCATCTTGATTTACACTGTGAACACGTCCTCTTGCGCCGCTTTGGTCCCATGTCAAGGATTCGCCTTCCTCGATAGCACGACCAGCGACGCTTTCGGCAACTGGGCCATGATAGGCACCTACGTGTTGGGCACGGAGATCACAGCTACGGCAACGAGTCCTACTGGAACCACCTCAGCATTTTCGCTTTGTGAGACCATCGATAACACACTGGAACAGAACCACATTGTGCTTGAACTCAGCGGATCGCGTCTTCGATGGACTACATCTTCGGGGGCTTGGGTAGCGTTTGACATGGAACGTCTGGAACAACAAGACCTACCAGAATTGGTCGCTTCTCTCTCCTCTCAGGTGGTGGATTGGGAGGTCAGTAGCCCCGGCCTGTACCAAATTCGAGGACACCGGGCCGACGGAACCTCCGTTTTGTCCAATGCCATAGAAGTCGGGCAAGGTCAAACTTGGGTGATAGAGCGAGCTGGTTCAAGCCTTCGTCTAGGCCGCTGGGGCCAGTGGCAAGGGCGTGTGATTGATGGGCAGGGAAGACACCTTTGGTCGGGAGGTGGGGCGTCTCCGCTCACCATTCCTACCCAATCCTGGTCCAGCGGGGTGTATGTGCTACAGCTAAACGATGGGCAGGGGAATGGATTGACGAGGAAAATAGGTATTCAGTAAGGAAATCGAGCACAGTTGCTCAGTAAAGTAGCGCGCTTTTTCATTGGAGAGTTATTTGATGGCTTGAGGAAAATTGCTGGCTTGTTTTTCGCATGAGAAGAGCAAAACACTCACTTATGCGAACATGTACTTTCCTCCTTTTTCTCCCGCTATTCTGCTCCTCCGTCATGGCCGTACCTGCTTGCTACACGCCGATGGCGAACCAGAGTTTTGAGCAACACTTTCGGGTCATCTCCAGCACTTTTGGGAGCAGCACTCAGCTCGAAATGTCTCGACAACTGGTGAGAACCTATTGCGTGGCCACTCACCAAGTCGCTGACTTGATGGGATTGCTTTACACCGATGCCCAGCGGCTCGAACTCGCTCGCAGTGCTTTTCCCTCTGTCGTTGATCCAGAACAATTTATCACCTTGGCGGACCTCATGTTTTCGTCCAGCTCTCGCCAAGAGCTGTATAGCCTGATGCAAAGAAGCGCAGGGCCCGTGATTGAATCCCATCAAATGCCTGTTCCAGTACCTACGTATCCCTACCAAGCGCCTCATCCTCGCTGGGACGACGACCATGACGATCACTACGATCAGGATTACGACGATCGCCCTTATCAACATACGCCGAGGTACCAGCCGCGAACCAGGAATATCAACACTTTGGGACAGGTGATCGCACACATGCGCCGGGAACCCCGCCAGCACCGCCAGCTTCTATTAGCCCAAAATTACGTCTCTCGCCATTCGGTCAACACTGCCCAAGTCGTCAGGCTCATGAGAGAGCTACGCTATGATCAAAGCAGACTCACCTTGGCGCAGTATTCCTTCCACTTTGTGACCGATCGTCATCAATATCGGCAAGTCATTGGCGCGCTGGATCAGCCTCGGCACAAGGCCGAAATGCGGGCTTGGCTCCAGCGATGAGCAAGAAAACTCAGAATGATTTTTTGCTTCACTCTCGCATCCATCTACTTTCGACTTTCCATCAACAGTAAGCGCAGCCACTCGAAACAAGGGGCTGCGCTTGCTGTTGCAACTATGGGTTTGGCGAATCCAACATGGATTTTGAAAGCGCAATTGATAGCTTTGTTGCATGAAAGTATTTTACTATCTCGCCAGCTGCGGCACTTGCCAGCGGATCATGAAAGAACTGGCACTGGGGGCGGACACCACCCTCCGGGAAATCAAATCTCAGCCTATCTCTGAAGCAGAAGTGGATCAAATGAAAGAACTGGCAGGCTCCTACGAGGCGCTGTTCAGTCGCCGGGCCATGAAGTTTCGCGAAATGGGCCTTCACGAGCAGACATTGGGTGAAGCAGATTATCGGCGCTTCATCACCGAGGAATATACCTTTCTCAAGCGACCTGTGCTGGTTTTTGACGACCAGATTTTCATCGGAAATACCAAGCCCGTGGTGGCTTCTGCCAGGGAGGCGCTGTCCCGCTGAGGGTGCGGTGCGAAAAAAGGCTTGAGTAGGTGGTTGTCGCTACGCGCTTGCTACTTTTGGGGATCAACCTTTGACTACGGATGTTGGAGGGAAACCATTAGCTGGACATGATCAATCGTAAGGCATGATCAAGAAGTAGCAGAAGTTTTTTGTTTTACGTCCATAGTAGAAATGTGAGACGTTAACCTAGTTGATAGATCAAAAGCGCCATCTCCTTGGTCTTCTGGGGCTAACCCGCCAGCATATTTCATCATTCCTCCTCTTCCTCGTCTTTCAGTCTATCGAGCAAACGCTGCATTTCTTCTGCTTTGTCCAGCGCCTTGCGTTGTTGGTAGGCGATCACAAGGGTTCGCATTAGTTCAAGGATGATAAGTTGATTGGAGGCGGGGAGGTAATACTTTTCCTCGTGCTCGACATTCATCTCTTGAATGAATCGATCCAGCTCTTCTTTGCCAAAAAGAGATCCTTTGTTGAAAACGTCGATGAAAACCTGATGCCCGCCGTCATCGCAGACCAAGACAAAATAGCCCGGCAGGATGATCCCATACATAGGAATCTCGAGTTCGCGGCACAGGATCAAGTAAAAAATGCCAAGCGAAATGGGTGCACCCTTGCGGGTGTCCATGAATCCGTTGAGGAAAAAATTTTGTGGCTCGCTAAGATTTTTCCGATTGGAGCGGTAGCGCTCTTTGGTAAAAATCATCCGATTGATGAGGAGCACTTTGTCGAGGGTCGTCATGCCACTGCGGATCTCCAGCCAGATCCGGTTGATCAGACGGCTGATTTGGGACCGGAAAGCATCTTTTTCTAATTCAGGGTATTGGAAAGTAGTGAGGAGGTACCAGCCTTCGAATAGGGATGGTTTACTGGACCGAAACCACTTGGCCATCTCAAGGATCGCACTTTCAGATTGAATGGTGTAGATAATTTCCTCAATGGCTTCCTGGATCAGTTGGTTTTCCTGATTTTCCCAGAAAGTTTCCAGCGTAGGCACTACCTCATGTCCAAGGGAAATGAGCTTTTCCTGCACATGCTCCTTAACTTCAGGATCTTCGTCTTCTAACAAGGAAATGAGTGCGCGTAGTTCTGAATCTGTCATGCTGCTATATCTGCCCGAATATCGCAGATAATATACTCGAAACTTTTCGGAAGAGTTGAGCTAGATTCAGAATGTGAGCAAAAAAGTGTGGTTTTCTTTTCCAGAATTATTTGGGCAACATCAAGGCACTTGTTGCTGCTTTCGTTCTAGGATTTTTTCACCCCAAGTCACGATCGCCTTTTCGAGGTCTATGAGCTTAAAAGGCTTGGAAATGTAATCGTCCATGCCAGCCTCAAGGTATTCTTCTCGCACGCCAGTCATGGCATTGGCGGTCATGGCAATGATCACAGGGCCAATGGGAGCGGGGATACGCTGACGGATTTCGCGCGTGGCGGTGATGCCATCCATTTCAGGCATTTGGATATCCATGAAAATGAGGTCGAAGTGCTCCGATTCGGCTTCCTCTACAGCAGACAGCCCATCGGAAACCATTGTGACAGGGAAACCCATTTTGCCGAGAATGCCTTCAATCACGGCTTGGTTGACCATGTTGTCTTCAGCGACCATGATGTGAAGCGGAAACCGCTCTCCGAGCAGGCGATCGAATTGGTAGCTTTCGTCAGGCTTATTTCTAGCTGTTTGAATTCCCTCGTCCACTTCGACCTGGATGAAAAACTGAAAAGCGGAGCCTTCTCCACTCACGCTGTCCACGGTGATGCCGCCTTTCATCAGCTCAGTCAATTTACGCGAAATGGCCAATCCCAGCCCGACTCCACCAAAGCGGCGGGACACAGAATTATCCACTTGCTGAAAGGAATCAAAAATGGTCTCTAACTTGTCGGCTGGAATACCGATTCCGGTGTCTTGCACCGAAAAAGCGAGCGAGAATGTGTCTCCGGCAACTAAGTCCTGCGGCGCTGGTTCTTGTAGCCTGGCATGCACACGGATGAACCCCGAGCTGGTGAATTTCAATGCGTTGCTTACCAGGTTGACCAGAATTTGTCGCAGCCGGGTAGGATCGGATTTGATATAGCGAGGCACGTCCTCGGCCAGACGATATTCGAGGAGCACCCCTTTTTCGCTGGCTGCATTGCCAAAGAGTGCGACCACCTCGTCGAGTAACTCTTTGAGGTCCATTTGGCGAATTTCCAATTCCAGCTTCCCTGCTTCGACGCGGGAATAGTCGAGAATGTCGTTGAGGATATTCAGCAGGTTGTTACTGCTGTTGGCGATGGTTTTGGCATATTTTCGCTGGAGATCGTTGAGAGGGGTGTCCATGAGCAAGCTGGTCATCCCGATGATGCCGTTCATGGGGGTCCGTATCTCGTGGCTCATGGTAGCCAAAAAGTTGGATTTAGCGACAGAGGCAGCCTCTGCGGCCCGTTTGGCATCTTCCAGCCGCTGATTGATCTTGTGAAGTTGCCTATTTTGGAGGTGAATGACCTTGTTTTGACTGGCGAGCTGATCGTTGTTGCGCTGCTTGATTCGATTTTGCCGAAACAAGACCATGACCAAAATGATGATCAGGGCCAAGACAATGAAGCTGGCGTAGAGGTACACTTGGCGCTGTTGCTCCTTGGCATTCATGGCGAGGAGCTGCTGGTTAAAGGCGTCTCGCTCCTTGTCACGGGCATGTTTTTGGTACAGAGATTTGATTTCGGAGACCTCCTGACGATGGAGCTTGGTAAAGAGAGAGTCATTGAGACCCGTGTACAATTGATAAAACCGCAGGGCCTCGTTGAGGTTTTCGGCCTTGAAATACACCTCGTAGAGTAGATAATAGGTACTTCTCCGTACAGCATCGAGAACCTGCTGAGGAGATTGCCGGAGAGCTGCTTCGAGGGTCTCGATCGCATTATCGTATTCTCCGTTTTGAAAATAGGCTTTGCCCATGTGGTAGAGAATCTCTGCGCTGGAGTCGCCCACGGCGGTAAGTTGACGCAAGGCTAGCTCATAGTGCACTAAGGCGCGATTGTACTCTTTGAGCACCATATAGGTATCGCCGATGTTGGAGAGGGTCTCTGCTCTGGCTTCTCGGTCTGGGAAATCGTCGCGGATCACCAAAGCCAAATCGAAATAGCTTTGTGCCTTTTGGGCGCTGTCCATCGCGAGGTACACCAGTCCTAATTCGTTGAAGGCCCTGCCCCTACCTTCTTCATCCTGGTGGGCGTCATGTAAGGTGAGCTCCTCCTCGAAAGTACTAATGGCGAGCTGGTAGCGGCCCGTTTGGGTGTAAATCCTGCCTAGGTGGTTGAGGGAACGAGCCATGCCAGAGCTGTCACGGAGCTGCTTATAAAGGTCGTGCGCTTCAAAGTACAAGTGTTGCGCGAGCTCTTGTCCCCCCATTTTTTCCTGCACTTCCCCGAGCTGGATGAAGGACTGAGCCATGTGCACAGAGTCTTTGAGGCTCTGGGCCAGCTGGTTGTCTTGTCGATAGTAGGCTTGAGCCTGACTGAATTGGTTCATTCTCAAGTGTGCAGCAGCGAGTTCTTGTAGCACATCTCGGAGGTCGTTGGGTTTGCCATCGTTTTGGAGGTAGCCCAGCGCTTCGGTGTAGGCACTGATTGCCTTGGCATCCTCTTGTAAAATTTTGTGTGCTCGGCCCAAGTCGCAGAGCGCAAGACCGATGAATCTGGATTGACCCAGGGTGCGGCTATGATCGAGGGCCTCTTGAGCAAAAATGAGGGCTTCCTGCTTTTTGTTGGCTTGAAGGAGCCGATAGATACCCGGCCGATATGCGGAGGGCTTATCTTCGGGGCGAAGCTGCAAAAGGGCTTGGCGCATACTGTCGAGCTGCGCGGGCACTTGTGCTTGGACGTAGGCCAGTCCGATGGCAAGAAGAAGGACAAAGGAGAGGATTCTCATTCCTATTCGAAGACGAATTCCAGTAAAAATAAGGATTTCTTTGAAGCCTCTACCCTGTATGTAAGAATTATTGTATAAGTGCCAGCTCCTCACCTACCTCAGCCATCCATCTCATTTGAGTACTTCAACCGGTTGATTTGGGTCTTTGATCCGATCGTTTGGCGAAATTCCTTCCAAAATTTGGATTTGAATCCCATCGGAAAGTCCAGTTTTGACCAATCTTTTCTCAAACTGCTGTGTACCAATCTCCACTTCCGCGTAGGTAGAATCTCCTTCAAACAGGAGGACACTCTCGGAAATAGACAGCACGCTGTCGCGGCGGTCCAGAACAATGTCGGCATTGGCACTGTACTTCGACCTCAAAAACAAGTCTTTGTCAAGGTTGAGGGCTGCTCTGATTTCAAACTGGATGGCTCCATTTTCTTCTACTCCTTTCGGTGCGATAAACTCCAACTCGGCGTTGAACTGTGCTTCGTCAATGGCTGCCACAGTGAGAAGCAGTTCCATTCCGATCTTGAGTTTGCCTACTTCTGATTCATCTACTTTTCCTTCGAAGACCATGTCTTCCATATTGGCGATGATGGCGATGGTGGTTCCTTCATTGAAATTATTCGCTTCGATCACCGAGTATCCCTCTTCCACCGGGATTTCTAGGATCATGCCGGAGGTCGTAGCGCGCACATTGGTCAAAGAATTTCTGCCTCCCCGACTGGTCGAACCTTTACGGATCAAATCGAGGTTATCTTGCGCAGCTTCCAATTCTTCGCGGGCATTGTTGAAGTCCAGCTCTGTCACGCGATAATTGATTTCCGAGATGACACCTTCCTGAAACAAGGGCTTGTTGCGATTGTATTCCCGCTGGGCATTGTCGAGCGCTAGCTGTGCCCGGCGCACACGGTTTTCGGCATTGTTGAGGGACACCATATCGGGCACGATCTCGATAGAAGCGATCAGATCTCCGCGCTTGATGATGGCACCTTCTTCCACAAAGACTTTGGAAATAAGTCCGGATACCTGGGGTTTGATCTCAATTTCTCGCCGGGGTACGACCGATCCAGTAGCGACCGTTTTCTTGATGATGTCGGCATAAGAGGCTTGCGTTGTCTGGAAGGTCACGTCGGGCACCTGGTTTTTGCTGTAGAGATAGTAGCCTCCGCCAATCACAGCGGTGAGAATGAGGCTCAAGATGACAATCGTTGCGGTACGGCTCATAGGTCGAGGAAAATGAAGGAAGATTGTTCAAAAAAAATCGTCAAATGAAAACAGTCAAATGAAAAACCGGCAAAATTATTCGGCTCGAAGGGCATCGACAGGAGGGATCGAAATGGCTTTCTGGGCGGGAATGAAGCCCGCCAATGCTCCAGCGATGACCAGCACAACCAGGGCGCGGTTTACCATGGCCAGGTCCACTTGTGGTTGGCGAAACATCTCCGCGTTGTCTCCGACCAGCAGACTGACCAAATCAAGGCTCAGTACTCCGATCATAAGACCGATGTAGCCCGCCAAGGCTGTGAGTACGATGGACTCCATGAGGATTTGGCTAATGATGTTCCATGGCTTGGCGCCGATGGCGCGCCGAACGCCAATCTCTTTGGTGCGCTCCTTGACGATCACCAGCATGATGTTGCTCACGCCGATCACACCCGCGATGAGGGTTCCGATGCCCACAATCCACACCAGCAAGCTGATTCCGCTGAACAAGCCTTGAATCTGGAGGTATTCCTCCTCCAAATTGAAATGGCCAAAGGCACGCTTGTCTTCGGGAGCCACTTGGTGCCTGCGCTGAAGTAGCGTAATGACCTTTTCCGCGACGAGGGAAGCTCGCACTCCATCTTGGCTCCTAATAGCAAACCAACCCACGCGGTTCCCATTATTAAAGGCCCGTTGATAGGTGGGGAAAGGAATATAAATTCGAGATTGATCGCGCTCTGCCCGGTCACCGTCAGTCCGCGTGCCAAAGACCCCTACGACGGTGAAATAAACGCCATTGATTCGGATGCTTTCCCCGATCGGATCCTCCGACGGGTCAAAGAGAAGCTCCTGCACCCGCAAGCCAATCACGGCTACTTTTCGCCTGTCTTGCATGTCCAGATCATTCAGAAATCGCCCGATCTGAATATCGATTCCTTCCACCTCGCGAATCTGAGGGAAGTCACCCATCACCCCGAAGTCTCCTGAATTGGCCCCGCGAATGACATTGTTGCCACCCTGAAACCCATTGAGCTGATTGCGTGGGGCAACGGTAGCTGCCTCGGGGATTTGATCTAAAATCGACTTGTAGTCTTCCTCGGTCATGCGCATCGGTCTCCCCGGTCCAAAGCCCGCATGAGGTTTAGAGGTGCTCTGCCCCCACAGAAAAAAGCTGTTGGTTGCAACATTGAGAAACTCTGTCGTCACCCCATTTTGCAGTCCGTTACCGGCGCCCATCATCACGATGAGCATAAACAGGCCCCAGCCCACGCCAAAGGCAGTGAGGAAAGTTCGGAGGGGATTTTTGGCAAGGGTACTAAAGATCTCTTGCCATTTGTCTAGGTCAAACATTCGCTATTCGTTTTCAGTCCATGAAGCGATCCACCAGTCGGGCACAGAGGAGACTTTTTTCAATGAGTTATTCATCCCTCAAGGCTTCGATAGGACGAATTCTGGCAGCTCGCAGGGCAGGTGCCAGACCCGCCAATGTGCCTGCTACCACCAGGATTAGCAGGGCTTGAATGGCAATGGTGATGTCCACTTCTGGACGTTTGAAAAAGTCGATTCCGCCACTTGTTCCTGCCAAAAGATTGAAGCCTTCTAGGGTGAGCACACCCAGCATCATGCCGATGAAACCCGCGACTCCTGTGAGGAAAATAGACTCTTGGAGCACCATGCCCACCACCGTCGCGGGTTTGGCCCCTAGTGCCTTTCTCACGCCGATTTCCTTGGTGCGCTCTTGAACCACAATGATCATGATGTTGCTCACCCCGATCACCCCTGCCAAAATGGTCATCAATCCGATCACCCACACGAATGCCTCTATGGCTCCCATGACCCGGAGAAAGCGCTCGAAGTTCGCCACATTGTTGCGGACTCGCATCGCGCTGGGGTCGTTGAGGTCAAATGTATGACTGCTGGAAAGCTTACGGCGAATGGAAGCTGCGATGGCTTCGCTCTCTTCCAGGGTCGCATCGCCCACCATGACCATCATCTGATTGATTCGATTTTGGCCGTTGAAGGTGCGCTGTGCTGTGGCAATGGGCAAATAGATAATCTCTTGCTCTCCTTCGCCTCCGTCGTCGGTGAACACGCCGATGACCTTAAAAGGAATGTTATTGATCTTGAGGTAGGCACCCACTGGATCTTGACCACCTAGAAAGAGAGCGTCGGCCACTCGCTCGCCGATCGCGACCACTTTGCGAAATTCCTGGTTATCTTTTTCGTTGAGAAATCTGCCTCGCAAAGGAATGATTTTCTCGATGTAGCGATAGTCAGGGTGAACACAGCGAATGCCGAAATTGCCGTATTCCCCTTCGTGGCTCACGGTGACGGATCCGCCAATGAAAAAGCGTCCGCTGATTTTCTCTACCCCGGGTGCCCTGCCAATCAGGTCAATGTCTGTATTGGTGAGCTGAATGTAGCGGCCTGGCTGAGTGCCTCGATAGGGCAGGGTAGTGGTTCCCGGAAAAATCCAAATCGAATTGATGGCATCGTCCCGAAAGGTATATTCCATGCCATTAGACAAGCCATTGCCAGCACCCAGCAGCACGATCAGCATCCAGATTCCCCAAGCCACACTAAATGCAGTGAGAAAGGTGCGCAACCCGTTTTGACGCAGGGTGGTGAGAATTTCTTGCCATTTGTCTATGTCAAACATGCTGAATCAGAGTTGAGGAATGGGCACTGGTTCCTGTTTCGTATCGCCTTCGATCACACCGTCGCGCAGGCGAATCACCCTGCGAGTCATGGCAGCAATGTCCTGCTCGTGGGTCACGATCACGACATTGATGCCTTGGGCATTGATCTGGTGGAGAAGCCTCATCACGTCGTAGCTCGTGTGGGTGTCAAGTGCTCCCGTAGGTTCATCAGCCAGGATCATTTTGGGCTGCGAAATAAGTGCCCGGGCGATCGCGACCCGCTGCTTTTGCCCCCCTGAGAGCTGATTGGGCATGTGATCTGCCCAAGGACCCAAGCCCACCATGTCGAGATATTCTAGGGCGAGTTGGTTGCGCTTACGACGGCTCACATTTTGGTAGTAAAGCGGCAGAGCCACGTTTTCCATGGCATTTTTGAAGCCGATCAAATTGAAAGATTGGAACACGAAGCCGATATACTGATTTCGATAAATGGCCGCCTTGGTCTCATTCAAATTTTTAATCAGGACACCGTCCAGGGTATAGGTGCCTTCGTCGTAATTGTCGAGGATCCCAAGGATATTGAGCATGGTGGACTTTCCCGAACCCGAGGACCCCATGATGGACACTAATTCCCCAGATCCGATCTCCAAGTCAATTCCCTTGAGCACATGAAGCTGAGATTGTCCGGTCTGGTATGATTTATGAATATTTTTGAGGCTTAACATGAGGCTAAGTTGGGTAAAAAGAATGACCCATAAAATTTGACGCACCTGCGAAAGGACGATAGACCACCCTGCGAAGTTGTTAGGATTCGTCGAGAGATTCGGCAGAATGGCAGATATTGAAGGAAAAAGGCGATATTTTCGCAACCTAACCTCATTTGGATTTCTACCGTACGCCGATTCATGAAGTACTTCAACCCATTTCTCGCTTTGGATCTTGTGCCCGAAAAATGGAAGCACGCCGATGGAGAGACCCTGCGGAGAAAAAAGAAGGAAATGCTTGCTGAAGCAGAGGCGGAGGCAGATCAGTATATTCATCTCCCTCGCGGGTTGCTGAACCGCAATGAGATCATAGAGCTTTTTCGAGAGTTGGAAGACGAATCCAGTCGCCTTTTTCATGCTGAAGTTGCCCTCCATCCACGCTTGCTCACTTTTCTCGAAGAAGCGGAGCTGGACTACTTTTATGAAGGCGACATCAGTCTTCTGGGAGCAAGGGATGCGGATTTTTTGGAGCGAATAGCGCCTTATTTTACCCGATCATATAATCTTCGCTTGACCAATGCCTTCCGGCAGCGAGACGTGGCAGAGCTACACATCCTGTGTGTCCATCCGATGCCGTTTCCGATGAAATACCTGGATTTGGCATATCGCGACACGCAAAGACTGCTTCATGAGCACTGGGAGGCAGTGGACGCGCACGTAGGATGGCTGGACCAAGGCGCTGCACCTGGTGGAGAAATTCAGGAATTGACCGACGAAAGATGGATTGACTCGACCAATGCCCTGCCAGAATATTTTCAAGACTTGCGAAATGCACTTGGCGATTCTTTTCAGCAGATGTCCCTTTCGCTGTATCTCCGTCATCAGCGCCCCCAGCTTGCACTGCTCGTCCTTCGTCAAAGCCTCAAGTTGCACCTGAGCGCTCCCATCAAGCAAAAACTTCTCTCGCTTCAGCAGTCCATATTTGAGATTCACCCGGAAGAGCAATGGCGCTCGTGGCTCCGGCAGTTCGAAGACAAGCAAGTGGATCCTTGGGTGGTAGCCTTAGGGCTGGGCATCACAGGAGCGCTCGTGTGGCTGCTCACCAAGTGGATCGGTTAAGCCCTATTTCTTACAAGTCCTGAAGAGAAAAACGGACAGCAAATGCTGCCGACCATCTTCCTTTCTACTCATGGGTTTGCCTTCTTTGTATATAGTGCCCCTCCCCCTGGCTACGTCGATTGTGAGGCTACAGGGGGGATGTTGAACCGAGTTCATGTTATCTTTTTCATTGACAATCATAGAAAAGAATTTTTCTTTCATGAACGATGCTTCATGAATCGTACATTTTAGAAGGATTTCCGAAATGGTCTAACCGATGCCTCTCCGTGTTCAGGAAGTTTCGTAATTTTCAATCTGAGAAAGACATTCCATCAACAGCGATTCTACCATTTTTTCCGAGTCATCAGGAAACCGTGCAGTCATGCCTCGTCGCCAACCAAGATCATCGGATCTCGCCATTATCACTGCTCCCAAGCATTTGCTCTCCAGATTTTGGTGGCTGACTTTGCCATTGATCGCAATGACCTTCGCTTGGCTGATTCCAGCCCAGGGTGCTGCTTTATATGAGGATGGACCGCTGGGCTCATGTACTGTGACACAGGAGAGTATTCTGCTCAGCTTTCAGTCTCTGCAACCCATTCAGGTGCGGGTCAGGGTAAGAGAATTTGGAGGAAACAAGCACACGATGATTGACAGTCTGATTTCTCTCGCTCCGGGCGATCCACTGATTTCGCTCTCTACAAAATGGCTGCCTTCCGGAGCATTTTTGCTCGAGGCAGAAGACGGCCAGCGTCGCATGTTGCGGTTTTTTCGAAAATAAGGGAATTAAGGGAAGGGAATCCCGAATAATTGTTGACTTGTGGCAAATTATGGCGAAAATGTGGCAATTAGCCGTCCTCAAGCATTCGATATAGATTTCAAAGCAAAACTGTGCAATGCGTATTCTCGCGATTATTCATCCTGTGAAGAGGACTCCTTACCTCAGCACACTCCAAGTGTTGCGAAAGCTCCCGTTCCAATACCAATGAGCCTGGCCTTCAGAATCCCACACAAAGGTGAATCTATGTGACTCATCGAGGGAGAGATGGGCAAAAAAAGTGATGTATTTGGCGATCGGTTGCGCGCTTTTGACACCGCTGACCAGTAAGCTGGAGTCTGAGGGCAGGAGCGGTCCGCCCACCCAGGCATCGAGGTGAATGTCTTCGGCGAGGGTAATTCCAGTGTAGGAAATGGTTTCTTGTTCTTCCTTTTTCCAGTCAAACTGCAAGACAGTTTCCAGCCCAGGGAGTTGAGGGTTGCCCCAAAGCCTTCTGAGATAAGATCGTCGGTGCTCCGCCACGGAGAGCAGCAGGTTTTCGCCCGGATCCAAGGCAAGGTGAATGGACATCAATCTACTGGAGCAGGGAAGGACGGTGTGGCCCATTCGCCCATAACTCAGATCTAAGTCTCCATTTTTCTGAATTCGGAATACATGTGCCGAAGTTCCAGACATCGCACCGACCAGCAACAGGCCGTCTTGCTGCAGAATCATGCCTCCGAAGTAGTCAATGCCTGAGAGGTCGTGAACGGATACGCCATGCTTTCCATACGCTTTGTCCCATTGACCATCTGGCAACAGGCGCAGCACCACAATGTCAAAACCCAAGTCCAGTGTATTCATCTTTGCGTGACCTCCCAACAAGATAGACTGGTCTGCTTGTAAGATCATGCCTTCTACATAGGACTGATCTAGCCCAGTGGCGACTGTAGAGATTCCGTCCATGCCAAAGCTCGCATCCAATCGCCCATTCGGAAGAAGTCGCAGTACAGAGAACAGTGAGAGACGCTCGGGTCGGGTATTGGCCGCAATAAGGATCTTTCCATCAGGGTCCACCAACATATCTTTGAGGCGATCTTCGGGGGAAAAGTCGTGAATAACCACCCCCTTGTTTCCGAAGGAGGCATCTAGTTGTCCCTTTCTGTTGATTTTGACTACGAAGAGGTCATAATCGACGTCTGTGTGTGCAGAATACTTAGAAGTAGTTCCTGCAAGGAGCATGTCGCCAGAGGGAAGAAGGGACATCGTCGAGGCTTCATCATGACCCGCCACCCGAAGCGTGACCACACCCTGAATCCCAAAGCTCAAATCCGTCTGTCCATCAGGAAGCAAGCGCATGACCCATAAGTCCCGGTTACGGGTGCGTTGGGCATATCCGCACATGGCGAGACTGCTGTCAGGTAAAGCCATGATCTTCAGTACGGCGCCTTCCAACTGCACATTTCTTTTTCCTCCCTGTCCATAGCTCAAGTCAAGCACCCCGTCAGACAAAAAGCGTTGTATTTGCGTCACTTGGCTCCCGGGCTGTCCGATCGCTTGCGCGGTGTAGAACCCTCCTTGTGACAAGGTTGTGAGGAGCAATCCATTTTTGGTGCCCTCCACGTGATAGAGGGATTGAATCCCTTGTTGGCCAAAAGTCATATCTACCTGGCCAGTGATTTGGGCAGGTAAGATGATGGGGAGGAACATGCACCCCAGGAGGACCATTCGGAGGAGAGGAAAGGCTTGGTGCATACGGAATGAGGGTAAATAAATCTCTGCAATAACCGCAAAAGTCTTTCCGGTCTTCCATGACGGATGTTTCAACCGTCGAATTTTTCAGGTCAATTGACCCATAGGCTGTCTATTCAGCGAGACAGAAATATGTAGAAGGGGTAAGCAAAAAGAGGAATGTCATTGATAGCAGGAAGAATAATTTTTTTAGGGAGGAACAAGGGGCTATGAGAGGGAAAGAGAGGTAGCAGAAAATTGACGCCTTCAACAATTAAGAAGCCATCTTTTTGGCGTATTTTGGTCCAAAATTTTTTCAGATGAAGTCTTCGATCCAGCGGTTTTTTACAGACGACAAGCATGTATTTGCAGTCATCGCGCTGAATGCCTTTGTCCTGTTTCTCCTCTCGTTTCCCTATTCAAGTCAATACATCTATTGGCTGGAGGTCATTGACGTTCTCTTTCTGAGCTATTTTGGTTTAGAGGCTTGGTTCAAAGTGCGGATGCTAGGCTGGAAAACTTACTTCTCTTCGGGCTGGAATCAATTTGATTTCGCCCTCGTGATCCTAAGTATTCCCACGGTGCTGGTCCTCATACGTGGCAATTGGTCCGATTTGGCACTTTTTTTCTTGCTTCGGACGGTGAGGGTCGCTCGCTTCTTTAAATTTTTGCGGTTTGTACCGAATATTCAAGAATTAATCGCTGGGCTAAAGCGTGCATTTCGCGCCTCCTTGTTCGTCATTTTGGCTTTCATGGTCTATGGATTTGTGATTGCGCTGGTCAGCTGCCGATTGTTTCAGCAGATCGAGCCCGAGATGTTTGGCAATCCACTTTCCGCCCTCTACTATGTGTTTCAAATTTTTACCATCGAAGGATGGAATGCTGTCCCGGAGGCCATCCTTGATACAGGCAAGGTCGAAGGCATTTGGGTGTATTTCGTGAAGCTGTATTTTGCGATCATTGTGGCCACTGGAGGTTTGTTCGGATGGTCCATCGTCAACGCCATTTTTGTAGAAGAGATGGTCAGGGACAACAATGACGGACTGATTGCATCGGTTAAAAGGCTCAATGAAAAGGTGGACCTTTTGCTGGCTGCTCAGGAAAAGGCTAAAAATGTAGGGGATACGCCCCCTATTGACTAAGATTAGGACTGAACTTTGCCGTATTCATTAAGCATGATTCGAAAATCAGCTGTGTGAGGCATTTCCCTCTCATTTTATCCAAATGTTAAGAAATCAGCAGTTTTTTGGAATTTGTTGAAAAATGTCGCGAATTCTTTTCATCAATTTGCAAAAGTCAGGAGAGCCACCTAATTTTGAAGTGTTGAGAGAAAAATGGTTTTCAAAAGTTTTCTCGATCTACGTTCTTAGCCAAGTAAATTTTACAGGGAAAAAATGCTGATTTCAGTCTTTTTTCACCCGGAAGTTCAGGAAAAGATCAAGAAATGATCGCCTTTTATGAATTGGAGGTTCGAATCCTTCTCCTGTAACTCGCGAGTAGTAGTAGTAGTCCTTTAATCGGTCCCCGGCAAATCTGTCGGGGATTTTTTTTGGCTTACTGGATGCTTCAGTTGGAAAAATTTGCCCTGATGGGGATGAAATATGGGAAAATGCTTTCAAATGGTGTCTGAAATCTAAGAAAATAGAAGATTTGGTATTGTTTTTTGATTAATTCCTAAAAAATGCTTGCCGAAAAGAAAAATCTCCCCTATGTTTACATCATCAAACAACGAGTTCTTCTTTCCACACGGAAAAACAATGCAGGATGGTGAAATTGGAAGCCACACCCTTATGTCTCGGGGGCGAGGGTTTGGGATAAAGCTCCCTCCACTAGTTGGAGGGAGCCTAACCACCTCAAATGAAGGTTCGAGTCCTTCTCCTGCATCTCGCGAGTAGTAGTAGTAGTCCTTACATCGGTCCCCGGAGTCATCCGGGGATTTTTTTTATTAGGTTTTGTATCAGAATATCTTTAGACATCGCTCGTCATCAGCCAATTGATACACGACTACAATGAGTAATGCGCAAATTATCAACGAATTGTAAAAAATTTCGGCTCTCTGATTCTTGGGCTAAATTCATAAATTGTTTTTGCGCCAAAAGTTGCATGAATCTTGTCATGAAAATGATGTTAGCCTTTTTTCAATTTGAAAGTAGGTTTTACGCATTTGTTTGTCAACTTTCTTGCGTTATTCAAAAAGTCGTCCCCGAATGAAGCGCACCCAAGCGATCTTCTATAGGCATGCATGAATACCGACCCACCTGTCAATCACCGCGAACACCATCTTTCATGCCCCTGATCGGAGAGCTTCATCAAAAGGTCATTGCTTACCATCAAAAGATACATAATTGGGTATCAGAGAGAGCTGCGACAGTTGGGCTCTCTACTGAAGAAGATTATTACATCTATCTCAACCAGAACGAAGCAGAAGCTGCTCATTTCATGCGGCTCCTTCAACAGCATCATCAGCTTCCTTTTTCGATCGACCGATCGACACTTGCCCGGGAAGACTATCCCGTACCTTTTGTTATTCACTTAGAAGGAAAGATCGAATACGCCAATCAAGCTGCTCTCCGACTTTTTGGAGTGCAGAACGAAGCAGCGATGCTGGGGCGCATGGTCTTGGATCTGCTCATCAAAGAGGATCGCGAGACCGCAATCCATCGATTTAAAATGATTCACGAGACAGGTGCTCCCATCTGGCCGACCCGCCAGCGCGTGATACTTGACAATGGCGATACTACGGAGGTCATGATATCGAGTATGCCGATTTATTTTGAAGGCAAAGATGCAATTCAGGCATGGGTCCTCGACATCGGCCAAGCCATGAGGACAGAAGCGACCAAAGATCGCCAGCTCGCGTTGCTCGAAGGTCTCAATCAAGCCTCCATGATCTTGGTGGGATCAGACGGCCGTGACGAAGCCATAGAGCGAGCTTTGCAACTGATATTAGAGCTTTTCAAAGCGGACCGCGTGTATTTGTTCCAAAACTTCATCGGCTTAGGGCAGGAAGTTTATACCAAGCAAATCATTGAGGTCACACAAGCTGGCGTGACACCACAGATAGACAATCCTGACTTACAACTCGTTTCTTACGACGACATGGGATTTGAGCGCTGGGAGGCTCTATTCAAAGCTGGACAAGGGATTCATGGCCTGGTCAGCGATCTGCCCGAAAGCGAGCGACCACTCTTGGAGATGCAAGACATCCTGTCAGTGATGGCCATGCCAGTGCCAACTGGCGGAACACTTTGGGGATTTTTGGGCATAGACGACTGCCAGTCTCAGCGACAGTGGCTGAATGCAGAAGTATCGGCTTTTCGGAATGTGGGACTGGCCTTAGGCAACTTTTTGGAGCGGACCAAAGCGAATGAGCGCTTGTCTTATTCTGAGGATGCCCTCCAGAAGGTCCAGAAAATAGGGCGAATCGGAAGTTTTGTCTATGACCTGGTCTCAGGAGATTGGTACTTTTCGGAGATGTTTCGAAGGATGTTCGGGCCGATTCCCCAAAATCCTCACGAGTTCAACAGGAAGGCGAGGAAGATCCTGGCACCTGACGCTATGCGAAAGATACAGCGGAAATGGCATAGCCTGGTCGATGCCCGCGGACATAGGAGGATAAAAGGCACGGTGGCTGTCCGTTTTGGCAAGAGGATCAAACACTTTTATTATGTCTTGGAAAATGAGATCAACAAAGAAATGGTCTCTCGTATCTATGGGTCTTTACAAGACATCACCGAGCGTGTGGAGTCGGAGCAAGCGATGAATGAAAATCGGATACGCCTGCTCAATACCCAACGCATTGGGAAGATCGGAAGTTGGGAGTATGACTTTGCCACCCAAAAAATTTGGTGGTCCGACGTCGTCTTTGATCTGCTAGAGTTACCATCCGGGGCGATTTCATCGCCACAAGCAGCATTCACCCAACTGGTGAAACCAACAGATCTCGAAAGGCTTAGGGCCACGATTAAGCATATCCTTTTGACGAAGGAGCCGCTAGATTTTGTTCAGGAGTTCACCCTTTCGGATGGGCGAATCAAGTATTTTCAGGTGTACGGGGAGTTGGAAGTGGACCCCCAAGGGCAGGCACGCATCCTGGCAGGCACTTGCCTGGACATCACCGAAAAGAGAGAGGCTGAGTATCGCCAAAAAGTCAGCGATTCCAATTTGAGGGCGCTGTTGGAGAGCACCGAGGATGTGATTTTCTCGATCAACCGCCAGTATGAAATCATTGCACTCAATCAGAGCTTTCAGCAACTCATGCGAGACTGGTTGGGAAGGGAAGTGGTCATCGGGACAAATATCGTAGAAGTCATAGCGAATCATCCACGCATGTTGCGGCCCCATTGGAAAATCGCTAGCATGCAAGCCGCCCTCGCGGGACAATCGGCCGTGAAGCAGACCAATATTCGCATGCTCAATCGGCAGGTAAAAAGCTATGCTTTTTCGCTCAACCCCATTTTGAGTGAAGAGAAAGAAGTAGTCGGTGTGGCTATTTTAGGCAAAGACATCACTTTCCAGATGGAAAATGAGCGTAAAATCAGGCACCTCAACCTGGTGCTCGAAAAGCGAGTTGCTAAGCGCACAGAAGAGCTTGAAAAGATCAACAAGGAACTGGAAACTTTTGCATATTCGGTGTCACATGACTTGCGCTCTCCCTTGCGCCACCTCAGCGGATACTCCAGCCTATTGTCCCGGCGAGCCGTTCATTTGCTTGATCCAGAGTCGCTAGAATATCTCCAGTTCATGGGGGCTGCCTCCAAGAAGATGAACCGCTTCATTGAGGACTTGCTCGAATATTCACGTCTCGGAAGAAAGGCCATGACCTGCGAGTGGGTTCGCCCCCAAACCATGATTCAAAGTGCAATGGATTTTCTCGTTCGGAGCAATGACAAGGTGCAGATTCAGTGGGAGAGCTTTTGCGAACAAGAAGTTTATGCAGATCCGCTCCTGCTCGAGACCATCCTCACCAATTTGCTCTCCAACGCTGTGAAGTATCGAAATTCATCGGGAGTTTGCAGAATTTCCATAGAGACCAAGTCGTCTCATCAAGGGGTGATACTCAGCGTGAGCGATGACGGCATTGGGTTTGACATGGAGTACCACGATCGAATCTTTGGAATATTCCAGCGACTACATTCCGATGAAGAATACGAGGGCGTAGGGATTGGATTGGCCAATGTGCAGCGGATCATGCACCGCCACGGTGGCAGCATTCGTGGTGAATCCACCCTCGGAAACGGAGCTACTTTCCTGTGCTATTTTCCTTCTCCTGCCTAAAGAAGCATTCCCTTCTACTTCTGTTCCAAGCCAAGCTCCCACGTGGGTGTCAGCTTCTTTTTCGAAGAAGAGGTGCCTCCGCCTGAAACTCTCCTTTGGGGAAATCAGTTACAAACCTGTATTTTTGTCCAGCGCCCGAGACCAGCTTTTCTGGTTTTGGGCGATTAGCTTTTTATTTCATGCAGCACTTCGAGCAGATACACGAACTCCTCCACGCCTATCAAGCCCACCCAGATTTGGCGGGATTTGCCACCCGCGTGAAGGAGAGCAGCCAAGGGAAATTCCAGATCAAGGGCCTTGCAGGATCACAGGGGGCGCTCCTGATCGCTGCCATCTGGCGGTCGATTCATCGAAACATCCTCGTGGTGCTCAATGACAAAGAAGAAGCGCTCTATTTTCAGAATGATCTCAAGGCCCTCCTTCCTCAAAAAGAAATTCTCCTCTTTCCCGCCTCCTACAAGCGCGCCTACCAGATTGAAGAGATTGACAATGCCAATGTTCTCCAGCGAGCAGAGGTGCTCAATACCCTGAATCACATCAAGTCTGGTCACCAGATCGTGGTCACCTTTGCTGAGGCGCTCAATGAAAAGGTCATCAACAAGCGGACACTAATCCAGAACACGCTCGAAATCAAGGAAAACGAATCCTGTGGCATGGACTTCATCGTCGAGACCCTCGAAGCTTATGGATTCGAGCGGGAAGACTATGTGTATGAGCCGGGACAGTTTGCTGTGCGTGGAGGAATCCTGGATGTGTATTCTTTTGCACATGATGTACCCTATCGGATCGAATTCTTTGGTGAGGACATCGAAAGTATTCGCACCTTCGATCCCGTGACACAGATGTCGGAAGACAAAGTGAAGCGTGTCTCGCTCATCCCCAATATTCAGCGGCACTTGCTTCAGGAAAACAAAGTGTCTTTCCTGGACTATTTGCCTGAATCCACGGTGGTGTTCACCAGAAGCATCCCCTTCATCGAGGCAGATTTGGAACGCCTGTTTCTTAAAGCCGAAGAATCCTTCTCGCTCTTGATTCAGCAGAGTGGTGGGGCAGCGACCAGCAAGCAACCGAAGGATTTGTATTATCATCCAGATGAATTTCGCAAAGAGCTGAAGGAGTTTTCCCTCGTCGAGCTTGCCAACCAGAGTTATTATAAGGTGCAGTCGGAACTTTTGGAATGGAAAGGCCAGGCACAGCCATCCTTCCACAAAGAATTCGGACTGCTGGCTGGTCACTTCAAGGACAACCGCAGGGCAAACATCCGCAACATCGTCCTCAGCGACAGCGAATCGCAGATCAAGCGCCTTCACGAGATATTCGAAGAGGTGGACGTCGAAGTGAAGTTCGATGGCATGAAAGGAGAGCTTCACGAGGGGTTTCTGGACCAGCGAATGGACATGGCGGTGTACACCGATCACCAAATTTTCGACCGCTATCACCGCTATAAATCCAAGACCAATGACGCTCGCTCCCAAGCCCTCACCCTCAAAGAACTCCAGGAACTGTCTCCGGGAGATTTCGTAGTCCACGTCCATCACGGCATCGGAAAGTTTGCCGGGCTGCACACCATTCAAGTAGGTGAGCACCAGCAGGAGGCGGCCAAAATCATTTATCACAACGGCGATGCGATCTTTGTGAATGTCAACGCATTACACAAGGTCTCCAAATACACGGGCAAGGAAGGCACCGAGCCGCGATTGCATAAGCTAGGGTCGCCTTCTTGGGGCAAGGCCACAGCCAAGACCAAGAGCCGCATCAAGGAGTTGGCATTTGATCTCGTGTCCCTCTACGCCAAGCGCAAGTCCAGCCCCGGCTTTGCCTACAGCGGCGATAATTACTTGCAGCGCGAACTGGAGGCAAGCTTCATGTATGAGGACACCCCCGACCAGGAAAAAGCCACGGAGGAAGTGAAGGCCGACATGGAAAAACCCCACCCAATGGATCGCCTGATCTGTGGAGATGTGGGATTTGGCAAGACAGAAATCGCCATTCGGGCCGCCTTCAAGGCCGCGATCGACGGACGCCAGACCGCGATTCTCGTTCCGACCACTATTCTGGCATTGCAGCACTACAAGACATTCGCCCAACGCATGTTTGACATGCCTGTGACAGTGGACTATATCAATCGCTTCAAGTCCGCCGAACAGCAGCGCATTACCCTCGAAAAGCTCGAAAAAGGACAAATTGACATCCTCATTGGTACCCACCGCCTCGTGTCGAAAGACGTGAAGTGGAAGGATCTCGGTCTGCTGATCATTGACGAAGAACAGCGATTTGGGGTCAATGTGAAGGAAAAACTCAAGACCCTTCGGTCTCAGATCGACACCCTCACCCTCACGGCTACTCCCATTCCGCGGACGCTCCAATTTTCTCTCGCAGGGATTCGCGACCTCTCAGTCATCACCACACCGCCACCCAATCGGCAGCCGATCGAGACCATTGTCACGGGCTTTTCCCCCGCAACCCTCCGCGATGCCATCGCATATGAGGTCAAGCGGGGTGGGCAGGTGTTTTTCATTCACCCAAGGGTCAAAGACATTGAAGAGGTCGCAAGTACCATCAAGAAGCTGGTGCCCGACGCGAGAATCGGCATTGGGCATGGCCAAATGACCGGGCCGCAGTTGGAAAAAGTGATGGCAAACTTCATCGAAGGCGTATTTGATGTGCTCGTTGCCACGACCATCATCGAGTCGGGTCTTGACATTTCTAATGCCAACACGATCATCATCAACGAAGCCAATAAATATGGCCTCTCCGAACTCCACCAGATGCGAGGGCGGGTAGGCCGCTCCAATAGAAAGGCATTTTGCTATCTGCTTGCTCCGCCCGACATCTCCCTTTCTCAGGATGCCCGCAAGCGCCTCAAGGCGATGGAAGAACTCTCCGACCTCGGCAGCGGATTTCACATTGCCCTCCGAGACCTTGATATCCGCGGAGCAGGAGACCTGCTAGGCGGCGAGCAAAGCGGTTTTATCTCCGAAATTGGGTACGAAATGTACCACAAGATCCTCGACGAGGCCATTCGGGAGCTCAAAGAGGAGCATTTTGCCGAACTGTTTACGGACGAAATCGAAGAGCGCAAGAAAGTCTTTGTGGACGACTGCAAGATTGACCTCGACCTCGACATTCGTCTCCCAGAAACGTATCTCCCGCGCATTCCTGAGCGATTGAAGTATTATCGCCGCATTGCCGGAGCGGAGAAGGAAGAAGAGCTGCGTCAAATTCAGCGGGAAATGATTGACCGTTTTGGTCCCATGCCCAAGCAGGTGCTGGCACTTTTTGACGCCACACGCATCCGCGAAGCAGCACGAAGGGTAGGGGTGGAGCGAGTCGTGCTGAAAGAAGATACGCTGCGGTTATATTTCCTCTCTGACCATCATTCCGACTTTTTTCAATCGCCTGCTTTCAGTCGCGTCCTGGAGTATGTGCAGACGTTCCCAGTAAAAGTGAAAATCAAAGAGACGCCCAAATTCCTGTCTCTTGTCTATCGCGACACCAAGACGATCAAAGATGTGCTGGACCACGTGCGGGGACTGCATGATTTTGTGGCCTGGAAAGCCGCTGAAAGTCAGCCATTGGAAGGGTCGCCCTCCTGATCTCCGATGTCATCGACGCTCCTCGCCAGGCGAGCATCTTCCAGCCAGCTGCCCGACGCCCATCGGCTTCGGACATGGAGCACCAAAAAGGCGATGAGGAATCCCATGCCAATCCACTGCCCGTAGAGCAGCCATGAGAGCGACCCATTAGAGAAGCTGTCGCGGGTGACCGGGCTGGTGTGGACCATGCGATTGACCAGCCACAGAACATTTTGCAGGAGAAGGTACAGGAAAATGAGCCCCCACTTGATCCACAACAGGCTGTGAGGAGCGGGATGCGAAAAGTTGCGGAGCGCATACACTACCAGTAAACAAACATCGATGGTGATGCTGCCCCAAAAGACATCGTTTACCCCCAAGGTGGCCCAGATACTCGGTTCACGGGCAAAAAATCGGATTCCAATCAGCACTATCAGCGGTTGAAGCCAGGCGGAATTTCGATGGTCCATCCACAAATAGTAGGCCGCTGAAGCGTGTAAAATCAAAGACAACACCCAGTATTCATGACCGGTGGGCACCCAATGGAGCACCCGGATCAGCCCGATTGCCCCTGAGACAGCTCCAAAGAGAAGCAGTGGCAGAAAGTAGATCAATTTGTTCATGGCATGGCTGGGTTCTGAGCTTCGATAATATCGGAAAAAAAGGATCGAATGGAGCTTTTGGAACGAAGGATGACACTCAGATCGACGTTTTTTCTCCCTCAAACAGTTGCCGAAAGGTACGCGAAAAGGTAGTTCATCGGGATGCACGCTCCCACCTTGCGTGAAAGCATAGTGTCAAAACCCGATTTCGACATTTGATGTTGTCAATATCGCATCATGAATTCGTTGAGGTTAGCGTCGTGGTCGAGCCCCAGCTTTTTGCGAAGGCGATAACGAGAAATTTCGATGCCGCGAACCGAGATATTCATCAAAGGAGCGATTTCTTTTGATGAGAGATTCATCCGCAGGTAGGCACAGAGCCGATGGTCTTTGGGGGTGAGGAGCGGGTATTCTTCCGAGAGTCTTTTTAGAAAATCCACATGAACTTGATCAAAGTGATAAGCAAACTGCTCCCAATCTCTGTCAAGTTGTTCATCCTGGCTCACGAGACGCAGCAGGCCCCGGATCCGTGTTCGCACTTGTGAGTCTTTGGTTTCCTGAATCAAGTGATCTAGTTCGCTGCGGACCTTTGCCAGAATCTCATTTTTTTGGACCAAGTGCATCGTCGAAGACGCTAATTCACGGTTTTGGTGCTGGATTTCGGCATGTAAAGAGCTGGTTTTCAGCTCTAAGATCTCCTGTTGACGAGAAGCATCCTTCTTTTCCATGTCTTCCTTCAGCTTTTTGGTTTCCTCCTTGTACTTGCGTTGCGGAATGAGAAGTAAGCCCAGGAATATCAATAGCCCTACGAAACCATAGAGAGTTTTAGCGGTATTTGAAGCGTACCAAGGCGGAAGGATGGTAAAGGAAAACAGCAGCGGGGCAGTCATCTCGCCATAAGAATCCCTGGCTTGCACCTGAAGTTGGTACTTCCCGGGACGCAGTCGCGTGTATTCCTTCTCAGCTTTTTTGCCCCACGCCTGCCAGTCTTGGTCCATGCCCTGCATCCAAAATCGGAACTCCATACCTTCCTTGTCGTGAAATCGGGAAGCCGCGACTTCAAATCGAAACGTGTGTTGGTCGTGAGCATATTGCGGAATCTGCGCTTCCGGTTGTGTCAAGAGCACTGATTCACCATCTGAAAAGTTTCCACCAAAAAGCAAACTATCTGTCTCTCCCAGCAGCCATATCGCCGAGATCTTCACATCGGCTTGCACGCCTTTGGAGGGCGGCACATACATTGGATCAAACCTCACAAAGCCATTGTCCACCCCCGCTAAGACGTGGTGCTCGTCGAGCGGAAAGAGCATTTCATGGCCCTTGACCAAGCGATCTGAGAGGCGGGGGAGCCAATGGCAAGAGACAGATTTCGCGAGCCCAGAATCTTCGATTTGGAGGTAACCCACGCGGTCGTCCATTACAAACCACACTTGGCCTCTGGGTCCTTCTTTCATGACCTTTACCCAGCCATTTTTGCCCATAACACTGCGATAGACCTCTTTTTCTACAAATCTACTTTCCCGATCGTCGAAGGCATATACACCCGCCACGGTGCCGAAGAGCACCTCGCCAAACACAGAGAAGACATGATTGAAGTGGTCATCCGGGAGACCCTCCGCTTGTCCGTAGCGCGTGATCAGAGGCGCTTCGGGTCCGGCAGAAAAATCGACAGAGAACACGCCACGGTAAGGGTGAGCCACCCAAACGCGGCGTTGACCATCGCTCACCATCAGGCGGCAGGATTCCTCCAGTCCGGGGATTTTCTTCCACTCAGTCCAACGACCCTCCTGCTCTCGTAGCAAAATCAGGCCCTGATAAGTGCCCGCCACGCGGAGGGAAGGATGACCCGGCACCTCTATGTAATTCCAAAATCCGCTCCTGGACGATCCACCAGCGGTGGCAATGCGATCCAGCCGATCTCTCGCCTGAAATCCTCCCTCGTGGTGCCCTACCATCAGGTCTTCTCCTACATGGGCAAGGCCCCACACTTGTCCTTCTGAGCCGGGTACCAGCCAGTGGCCTGGATTTTGAAACGGATCGTAGTAGCCAGAAAATGGAATTCGATACAAGCCATTCGCAGTCCCAAACCACCAGTGCCGACCATCGTTTTCGATGGCATAGCCCGCCCCTTCGAGCTGCGGATCGGTGAGAATGCGACGATATGCTGAAGAAGTCTCAAGGTAATCGATCCCGTGGTTGAGTCCCGCCCACAAGTTGTCAGATCGATCGATGAAGAGGCTCAGAATGTGATTGTTTTGCAGGCCATTGTCACGATGTACCCAGCTCACAGGGCGACCTTGCTGGTCCAGAATCACCAGTCCACTTCGGGCGGTCCCGATCGCAATGTTGCCATTGGGGAGCAGGAGCATGGCGTGGAGGCGCTGTTGTCTCAGCAAATCATTCACTGGGATGTTCAAAGGCCGAATCTGATCCTGATCAATGTGCCAGAGTCCATGCCGCACAGTAGAGATCCAGCAAAAGGAGTCATGTAGGATCACGCTTGTGACAATCGTACTCAACAGTTGCTCGCTGCCAGGAATCACCCGCCATGTACCAGCTTCCCAGCGGAGGAGACCTCGCCCAGAGTCAAAGGCAAAGACTTTCCCTCCGGCAAACTCGAGAGCGCCGAATTCTCCCACTGGTCGAAACACTAGCACTTCCTCTCCGAGAAGCCGACAAATTACTCGACTCGTGCGAAACCACAGGGCTTCGTCTTCAAAGAATAAGTCCCACACGTCCTCCATATGACGTAAGGAATCGGGGAGGAGGTGAAGGATAGAATGAAAACGCAGGAAGCCTCGTTCGTCTGGGAGAAAAAACCCTAATTCATCTTGTCCACCAACAAACACACGCCCTTGCTGATCAATGGCCAGTGAGCGAGCAATGGTGCGATTGGGCAAGGAATGTGTCTCCCAGTTATTTCCGTCGAAGGACAGAAGGCCGTCATTGTTGGCAAAGTACATTACCCCACGAAAATCCTGGTCCACTTCCCAGTTTTGGGTGGCAGCGCCATAGGTTTCTTTGAGGTGGTTTTGAACGAAAGGCAGGCCCAAATTGGAATTTTGTGCGAGCAGGGACGCAGATGAGGTGCAAAATAGGATGAGTAGTAGGATGTGAGCGAGCATGGATCAAATTAACGATTTCTAGCAAATGAAAGCCATATTTATCTGGATGATGCGGTGCTGATGTAGCGTGGTTTGAGTGGTTGTGTAGGAAAATAATAGAAATGATGAAGTCATGATGTAGTACAGAAGGTAGGGAATTGATTTATTCTGTCCATCTTGTGAAAGTATTTATTCAAGAATGTAGAATTCTCTACTCGTACTCTACTTACCAAATCCAATTCTCATGAGACTAAGACTACTATTCCTCGTTCCGTTTATCATTGGGACACTATACTGCTCCCATGCACAAACGGTGGTGCTCGACTTCGAGACGCCAGCTACTTCAACCAGCTTTTTCTATTTCGAATCGAGCCTTGATGGCACTGTCGTCGGCCCTGTAGCGAACCCTGATAAGTCAGGGATCAATACCAGCGACAACGTGATGGCGCATGTGAAGCCCAGCGGATCTCAGCCTTGGGCCGGTGCATTTTCCAACCCCAACCCTACCACCCCTGTGGATGTCATCGCAGGCAATCAAATCTGCATGAAAGTATGGCTACCCGCTCCGGGAAATGTTCAGCTCAAGCTGGAAGATTCTCCTACTGGCGGAGCAAACTGGGAAGTGGCCATACCAGTACCTATAGGCGGTGAATGGGTGGAAGTGTGCTGGGATCCTTCCGTTCCATCTGATGTAGGTCCTAACCCCATTGCCGCAGGCAATATCTACAATCGCGTTGTTGTGTTCTTTGATTTCGGCACCCCAGGCACAGATGCGACTTATTATTTCGACGATCTTGTGGTGATGCCAGCTGCCACTTCTGTCTGTAACACCATTCTGGACTTCGAGGCTCCAGCTACTTCAACCAGCTTTTTCTATTTCGGTTCCAGCCTTGATGGCACCGTCGTAGGCCCAGTGGCGAACCCCGACAAATCAGGGATCAATACCAGCGACAACGTGATGGAACATGTGAAGCCTGTCGGATCTCAGACCTTTGCTGGCGCATTTACTGACCCCAACCCTACCACGCCTATCGATGTGACCAATGGCGAAAATATCTGTATGAAGGTGTGGCTGCCAGCTCCAGGAAACGTAATGCTGAAGCTGGAAGAATCTTCTACAGGCGGAGGAAACTGGGAAGTCGTTAAGACTGTTGCTACAGGTGGGGAATGGGTAGAATTGTGCTGGGACCCCTTTATTCCCTCTGATGTAGGTACTAATCCCCCTATTGCAGCTGGCAATATCTACAATAAGGTGGTTGTGTTCTTTGATTTCGGCACTCCAGGTACAGGTGCGACGTACTATTTCGACGATTTGTGTGTGCAAAGCGTTACAGGCGGCCCCACAACTTCTGAAGTGACGTTCTCCCTGAACCTCAACGGCTACACTG
>DAITMB010000030.1:39566-45049 GCA_036835375.1 Bacteroidota bacterium | reverse complement strand
GAAAGTCGATCGACGAGGTAGAAGCGCTCGTCGCAGATGACTTGTGGCCACTTCCAAAATACCGGGAATTGCTGTTTCTCAAATAATTAGTGGTATTATCCCGCCAAAATCGGTCCCTTAAGACAGCTTTTGGTAAATCGCCCACCAGCGAGCCGGGATGTCGTCTGTACGCGCGAACTGATAGTCGGATTCGCTGCAAGGCACCAATTTTGTCCTAGGATGTCGATCGCCCAAGGTATCGGGGTAGGGGACCTCCATCCACCAGCGTTCGGTGCGTGGATGCTTGAAAAAATCGATTTTAGGAATGCTGGCGTGAAGCTGCACGGCATACTGAGTCAGGTTGGAGCGGTCTTCCCGAGGGAAATCTTCGAGTCGGTTGTATCGGCCTTCTACAAAGTACCAGGCCGTCAAGGCGGCGAGGCGGCTGGTCTGTTCCCGGCGGTCGTCTGCGGGTGAATACCCCGAGATCGAAAAAGATTCTGTGCGATAGCCCAACCCAGCATACCGCGCCAAGCGGCACACTTCCTCTGTAGAAAAACCTCCGGGTGAGAGCACATGTGCGGCAGGAGCATCGGAGCCCCGCACGGCCGACAAATCCAGCCCCACGACATGGGCGGTACGCAGAAAAGGCTCTGCCTCCTCTAGGTTTCTCGCGAGGGCACCGTATCGAATTGCAGTGAGGTTGCGTGCCTTGAGCCAGTCAAGTTGCCCTTCGCTCACCAAAAACCCCTGATACCCCAGCTGCACATAGTCAAACAGCCAAGCCGGAACTTCCCGCAAGAGGGCATGATGCATACTTTGCCGATCCAGGATCAGCTCGCTGTCCAGTAGGTCGAGTTGAGAATCAATGTGGACATATTCGATGGCTTCCTGGCTGCCTTCATCAAGATGAAGTTGGGCGAGACTCAAGGTGGGATCGTCGAGGAGAAGAATGCAAGGCTTGCCGTGCCCCCGCACTTGCTTGAGCACAAAGGCCAGCTGCGCGATGCAGTCTTCTGCGGATTCGCGCGGCTTGAGATGGCCCAAATCCGCTATTTTCACGCCCGGATGAGGCAGTGATAAACTGTAAAAATGCTTCCTGAATAGAGTTGGCTGCCAGTCTTGGTCCAGCAGCGAGGCAGAGCATAGGAGGAGGTCTGCTTCTTCCCAGTCCGGAAACGATTGTATAAAAGGGCTGATCTGAGTACCCAGTTTGGGATCTGCCTGGAGGCTCGGGAGCTCTTCGGGACTCGAAATAGGCTGAAAGAATACCGATAGATCCATGTGGGGAGGATTCGCGAGGAATGTTCCAGATCGCACGAAATTTGGCTTACTTTGCCGTGAAGCGATCAGGTATGGCGACACAAGATAGGAAAAAGCAAAAGATCCTCCTGACTGGAGCCACAGGCTTTCTCGGGCGGCACCTGCTGCGAGCCCTGCTCGACCGGGGCTATGACGTGCGTGCCTTGGTGCGGAATGCGGCCACCCGGCACATGGACCTGCCTCCAGAGGTGGAGGTGCTTGATGGGGATGTGTCAGATATTCTACTATTGGAGAAGGGGGTAGAAGGTGCCCATGCGGTGGTTCACGCAGCCGCTATAGTGAGTTTTTGGAGACGAGATCGCCGAATGCTCCAAGAGGTGAATGTGGAAGGAACGGCGCGGGTGGTGAATGCCTGCCTGGAAGCAGGGGTGCCATTGGTCCATGTGAGTTCGATCGCCGCGCTCGGACAAGGAAGTGAGTCTGACTCGCCGGGAGCGCTCATCAGCGAACGCAGTGAGTGGCAGCCGGGTGAAAAACGTTCCTTTTATGCCAAATCCAAGCACCTGGCTGAGCGCGAGGTGTATCGCGGCATCGCAGAGGGACTGACGGCCTACTTTGTGAATCCCTCAGTGATCCTGGGGCCTTCTCACGACTGGAAATCCGGGACCTCCAAGATGTTTTCGATCGTGGACAGAGGACTCTCCTTTTACAACCCCGGCAGTACAGGATTTGTGGGAGTGCAGGACGTCGCTACGGCCATTTGCTTGATACTGGCGAAAAAAGACCTTCCCAACGGAAGTAAATTTCTACTGAATGCAGAAAATCTCAGCTTTCAGGAATTATTCTCCGGCATCGCTTCGGCGCTCAACAAGCCAGCTCCTCGATGGAAACTGCCTATGGCTCCGACAATGTGGGTCGCCACCCTCTCGGAAGGGATTTCGTTGCTGACCGGCAAAGCGCCCATCGTGACCCGAGAAACCATGAAATCAGGATTTGAAGCGCGGCGCTTTGACGGCAGTTCGATCCTGTCTCTGGGGCTTCGCTACACGCCGATGGACATGGTGATCCGACAAGCGGCTGAAGCCTACCTCGCCACCAAAGCCAAGGAAGCTGAGCCGCCTGTTCCCGCAGCCTCCTAACACCCTGAAATCCTCGGTTTGTATCGTTTTTCGCTCGTCCATCCTTCGCTGCTACTTTTGCACCTTTGATCATGCGTCCGACCAAATCTTCTCAAGACAAACTCCAGGCCATCCTCAAGACACAGGGCTATTCCATTCGCTATGAGCGAGGCAACTTTCAGGGTGGCTACTGCGTGGTACATGACCAAAAAACGATCGTCATCAATAAATTTCATCCCATTGAGGGCAAAGTCAACACCCTCATGGACATTGTGAGAGATCTTCCGATGGACGAAGAACAGCTCTCCGACGAGCAAAAAAAGCTGGTCGATCAGCTCAAGCACAGTAAATAAAGACCATGCGATTCACATTTTTGGGGACAGGCACCTCCCAGGGCGTTCCATTGATCGGTTGCAAATGTGCCATTTGTCGCTCGTCGGATCCGCGAGATCATCGCCTGCGTAGCTCCGGAATGATCAGCATGGGCGGCACCCATATCGTGATCGACACGGGTCCAGATTTTCGCCAGCAGATGTTGCGGGAGCAAGTCACTGACGTGACCGCCGTGCTGTTTACCCACGAGCACAAAGATCACATCGCAGGGCTTGACGACATTCGGGCCTTCAACTTCTTGCATCATCGCGACATGCCCGTCTATGCCACCCAGCGGGTGATTGATCGGTTAAAAATTGAATTTTCCTATATCTTCGACGATTCGGGATATCCTGGCGTGCCACGCTTGCAGGTTCATCCAATCGATCAAGCGAAGTTTCAGGTAGCAGACAATTGGATCCAACCCATTCCTGCCATGCATCGGGACATGCCGGTAAGAGGCTTCCGATTCGGCACCTTGTCTTATCTCACCGACGCAAATTATATTCCCGAAAGCTCCTTCGCGCTGCTCCAAGGCACCCAAGTCCTGGTACTCAATGCCTTGAGACAAGAACCGCATTATTCGCACTTCTCGCTGGACGAAGCCATCCAGATTGCTGCACAGATCGGTGCCGAGCAGACCTATTTCACCCATATCAGCCATCAAATGGGCCTGCATGAACGCGTCAACCAGTATTTGCCACCGGGCGTCGCCTTGGCCTACGACGGACTCGCTGTAGAATTGGATTCAGTCGCTTGTTGATTCGTTCCTGCATCCTTTTTGAGATAGCAACCTCACAAAGCTTTTTTGTCATACCATCTCAAAAAAACAAGATGGGTCATTGGACGGAAACTTGACAATCGCCTAAGACGCACTGATCCATGAATTAGCTGGTTTGTCGATCAAATTTAATGTATGGA
The DNA here is from genome assembly GCA_036835375.1 of Bacteroidota bacterium. Lineage (GTDB taxonomy): Bacteria > Bacteroidota > Bacteroidia > J057 > J057 > JANQTF01. Next base: position 41,396 of record DAITMB010000030.1, on the reverse strand, counting down.
GCCTAATAATTTAATTTGGTGAAGTCATTTTTCATTTACTACTTAATGTTGCAAATCAATCAGTCTTGATTTTCAACTGTAGTGTAGTCCGCAAGTGTCTAATGCAAAAAAAATTCTATCACTCAGTTGATTGAGTTCATAAGTTTTTTAGCCCTTCCTTTTCTGGTATAATGTCTTTACAATATTCCTTTCACTGGGAATGTGCATAGGCGGTTTTTCCTACCGCTAGTTTATGGTATTTAGCGACTTTATTTTTTTTGTTTCACCATTAGTAACATTCAGTTTATGAATTTTCAAACGGTCAATTTATCATCAATGTCTATTCCTTTGGCATTGTTGTAAAGAGAAAAACCCCTTACTGGGAGAGCAAGGAGCTACTTTCAATCAATTGGAACAAGCCTCCAGTTTGACGTCGCCATTACTTGAAGTCAGCTATGAAATTGAATCTACAACGAGGATTATGTCGAATGACAGCTTGGTTACGCTTTCTACAATTGATTTGATTATTGCAGTCCCGCAAGTAGATCGACAAAAGGTGAAGTTTGTTTTGGCTGCAAATGGAACAGCGGAATGGGTAATAGAGTCATTAACGCCCTCAGTCGATATTGAGGAAGATCATGAGTCATTGCCAAGTAGCTCGCCAATTCCCAAAAAAACCATTATCTCTGGTGGGATTATGACTTTGTTTGATCAAGAGGGCAGCATGATTCAATCACATCCAGTTGACATGCCATCATTAGAAAGTTTTGCAGCTATTATCCAAAACGGACTTGATTCTCATTCTGCTAGCGAAATCAATCAGGCTATTCTTTCTATGCAAAGCATAGGCAATAATCTAACGCTACAAGATATTATTCAAAACCCTCAGATTTATGATGCTATCATTGAACCAGTTTCTGAAAACGTAGTGAGTATTTCAATGCCAGTAAGTCAATCACCGGGCATGGGTACAATCACTGATAGGACAGTATCCCTGATAGATACCACGAAGCATCTCCTATTGGCGTCCCGACTTTATGGGGAAGAAGGGGAAATTAAGGGAACGACCATGATCGAGTATGATGAAGGACCTGTTCCCTATCTGAGAGGGATCCTCCAACAAGTACCTGATGTGTTTCCATCAGGTCAAGAGGCTACTATGGAGACATACAGCAGCATCGAATCTCTGATCATCACTGTGTATTAAATACTTGTCTTTCAATTTCTTTTTTCACAAACAAACTTAAAAGTTCTAAACGATGGATACGTTCAAAATTTTCATCATCTCACTCATTGTCTCATGCAATGTAGCCGTTTTACATAGACAAAATCGAAACGTAGTTTGGATACATGGCCTTGGAGAAAATGAGACAACATGGGATATCTTTGATTTCTTTCGTACCCCCGGCTGTTAATTTTTTCATATGAATACCAAACCATTCATTGCTGCCCTGCTGATCCTACATCTCTGTATGCTCGGCTGCGAGCCTCGGGAGCTGAAACCTAAGGAGAACGCCATGGGAGAAATCGTCTCCCTGCCTGCCAAATGGAGCTTCCCGCTTCATGAAAACGGACAGGTGAGCAATAGCATCTTGGAAGTGAACCTCGTGCATGACAACCACATCATATTGGCAACTACCAATGGACCTGGGAACAAGCAACTTACTGCGGTGAATCTCCAAACAGGAGAATCAACCTGGAGATGGAATGATGTTTTCCAGCCTGAGGGTGGGGGTATCAATATTCGGAATTTCTACCTAGCTGACAATATCATGGTTTACAACCACGGAACGAGACGCTACGGCATCAACCTCACCACCGGCCAAACCCAATGGAAACTCCGGGAGGACG
>DAITMB010000030.1:0-39466 GCA_036835375.1 Bacteroidota bacterium | reverse complement strand
TGAGGGAGGCCAAGACTCTCAACCTCCCGGCTTCGCGAGAGCGGAGCCGGGATGTTTGTATTATACCAAACTTGTCAAAAAGAGACCTTATGCCACTTTTTTCGCTGCGCAATCGTCAGACATGCAGACAAATGTCTTATTTCTATTGCTGAGGATAGCCTTGATATTAGATGCATGGGCAAAAATCAAGACCAAGGAAGCGAGGTAGGTCAAATATTGGAACACGGGACCCATATGCTCTAGCAGGATGGCGCCCGCCAAAAAGACAAAGGAAAGCCAAAGCAGAATCTTTCTTCCTAGATGATGGGTGTGAGAAGTGGACCAAAGCACTGCCAGAAAGCCGATTCCCAGAAACAAGAAATCCCAGCCATGGCCGAGCAGGACCATCCAGCCGTGGCTGTGGTCGTGCCCTTCATGTGCCCCGTGCACAGCCACGCCCATGAGCATCAATACCGGAGTAGCCAGACAGTGAATCAAGCACAGCGTCGCGCTGCTGATACCCAAATAGTCTGCAAGTGGGCGAGAGGTAGGAGTTTGGGAGGATTTGCTCATAGTGTGCTGCAAAGATGAAGGATAATTATGTATTTTGCAACATCGTTGCAAAACGTTTTGTCAGGCTCCGGCCGCAAAAATCGCTTTGTGTTCGTTGATCCTACCCATATTGTTCTACGATGGTCGTTCTTTCTGCTGGTCATTTCCCCTGGCTTCGTCTCTTGAGAAATGCTTGTGCGTTTTTCGCGATGTCAATTCCCGCGTTACTTTTGCCAATCGTTTGTGCGGCATTGTATAAGTTTAGCTGATTGCTCATGCTGTTGACTCAATCCCTTCAATTTCGTTATCCCGGTGCCACAGCCCTGGAGTTTCCTGACATACAGGCATCTCCAGGCAACCCACTGCTGGTTTTGGGCGAATCTGGCTCTGGAAAGACCACCCTCCTTCATTTGCTCGGTGGACTCCTTCAGCCCCTCAGCGGAACCATTCAGATCTCTGGTACGGACATAACTGCTTTGAGCGGTCGCCGCCTGGACCGATTTCGGGGAATGCACATCGGCATTGTGTTTCAGCGGGCGCACTTTGTGGAGGCGCTGTCGGTGCGGCAAAACTTGGAGCTGGCGAGCTATTTGCCCAAAACAAAGCCAGATCCCCAGCGAAGCCAAGCACTCATCGAGCGCTTGCGCATCACCCAGACGCTCGGCAAGTCCCTCCGACAACTCAGCGCCGGAGAGCAGCAACGGGTGGCCATTGCGCGGGCCTTGCTCAATCAGCCGGATGTGCTGCTGGCAGATGAGCCAACTTCTGCCCTTGATGACAAGAACTGCGACGCGGTGATCCAATTGCTGCGAGAAGCTGCCGACCTCACGGGCGCCACGCTGCTCATCGTCACGCACGACACGCGGCTCAAAGATCAGTTTGCCCACCAAATTCATTTGGATTGACATGAACTTAGCTTTTCTCTCCTGGAAAAATCTCTGGGCACAACCCTGGACCACGCTGATCTCGCTGTTTTTGCTGATTCTGGGCGTAGGAACCATCTCCCTTTTGCTGCAACTCAATGAGCAGCTCGACGATCAGTTTCGGAAAAATATTCGAGGAATTGACATGGTTGTTGGGGCCAAAGGCAGCCCGCTCCAACTCATTTTGGCCTCGGTCTATCACATTGACAACCCCACGGGCAACATTTCGCTGAAGGAAGCCACTGCCCTGAAAGAAAACCCCCTGATCGAGACATGGATTCCGCTCTCCTACGGGGACAATTACCAAGGCTATCGGATTCTGGGGACGGAGTGGAGCTATGTTGCGCATTTCGAGGGGAAGCTACGCAAAGGCAAGGCATGGGAAGCGTCCTTCGAGACCGTGCTGGGGGCCACTGTCGCCGAGCGGCTGGGTCTGGCCGTGGGCGATTCCTTCTTCGGTGCGCACGGGAGTGTTGCAGAAGCTGAAGCCCACGAAGAACACCCCTATTTGGTCGTCGGGATCCTGGAGAAGACCGAGACGGTGCTGGACCAACTCATCCTGACTTCCCTTGAAAGTGTGTGGGACATTCACAATCATGAGGAAAGCGAAGCTGTCGCGGTAACGCAGGAACACGAGGAAGAAGACCACGATCACCCAGAAGGTGAAGTGGTCGATCATGACCATGACCATGACCACGAACATGATCACGACCATGCCGCGGGCGAATCGCATGACCACGAAGACCACACGCTGGAGGAAGACTTGGAGATCACGAGCGTTTTGATCAAGTGGAAAAATCCGATGGCGATGATGCAGCTTCCACGGTTCATCAATCAGGAAACCTCCATGCAGGCGGCAGTCACTGCGATCGAAATCAGCCGATTATTTGACCTGTTTTCCGTCGGGATCTCCACCCTGCGAGGCATTGCCTCAGCGATCGTATTCATCTCGCTGATCAGTGTGTTTTTGTCATTGTACAATAGCCTTCGCGGACGGAGCTACGAGATTGCGCTGATGCGCACGATGGGTGCCAGCCGCGAGGATTTGCTGGCAGTGATTTTGCTCGAAGGGCTGTGGCTCGCTTTGGTGGGCGCTGTGGTCGGACTGATTGTGTCACGTGTGGGAATGTACACATTGGCGTTATTGGCGGAAGACGCCTACCGATATGAACTGGTATGGTGGCGGGTACTGCCGGAGGAAGTAGCACTGTTTGCGATCACCTTGTTGGTAGGACTGACCGCCGCGACCTTTCCGGCCATTTCTGCGTATCGCACCGACATTAGCGAAACCCTCCGCGGAGGTGGGGCATAAGGCCTATGCTTTGCGCATGATGTGGTTTGTCCTTGAGTAGCTAAAGCCTATGAAATTCTTCGTAGTTGTTGTCTTGTTGTACAGCTTCCAATGGACTGCTTCGGCTCAACCTACTTTGGACTGGCGAACGCTGGAATCGGTAAAAATTGTGTATGAGCACGACAGCGTGCACAATGTCTGGACCATGTATCCAAGCTTTTCTGAAGCATTGTGGGCTTGGAATGGCCAGGTCGTACGGATCAAAGGGTATGCTCTGCCCACATCCGTCACCGAAGGCGCACACATTTTGTCCGCATTTCCGTTTTCTTCTTGTTTCTTTTGTGGTGGCGCTGGCCCCGAGTCTGTGATCCGACTTCATTTGCAGCGTTCCGATCGTCTTCGCGCGGATGAATGGGTCGAGTTCGAGGGCACCTTGCTACTTCAAGATCGCTCCGAGGCTTTCCTGTATGTGTTGGAAAATGCCCGACGAGTTCCCTAATTACTGGTCAATTAATCGTTATGCGCTGGTATTGCTTGTTGTCTTTGCTCTTTCTCAGTCTTGCTTTGGCTGCTGGGTGTGACCCTGCTTCCCCTGACCAAGCCACATCGCGGAGTGCCGGGCCTGAGTCAGCATCTGATCAGGCAGTTCATGCTGATGAGCGCGTGCTGATCGTGGAGCGCGACAAAGGGCAGACGTCCGATACCTTGGCGATGGGTCAGGCCCGTCGTGCAACTCCCACAGGTCTGGGTGTGAGGATCACCTGGGAAAGGCTTAAAGACGTGAAGTTTGAGGAAAAAATGTATGAAGAATTGGGTCAATACCTGCTGTTTCCCACCTTTGGCCCGACCGTGAAGTCACTCGAGGGCAGCGAGATCCTCATTTCTGGGTATGTCATTCCGATTGATTCGGGAGGGGAAGGGCGCCCACCTCGCTACGTATTATCGTCCAATCCCTTTTCCTCCTGCTTCTTTTGTGGCAATGCAGGCCCGGAGTCGGTGATGGAGTTGGAGCTGACAGACCACGATCAACTGTATGCCACGGATGAATTTCGCAGTTTTCAGGGCACGTTTCGACTCAATGATAGCGATGTCGATCGCTTGAATTACCTCCTCGAAAACGCAGTTCAGCAATAAAACAATGGTTGGAACATCTTCCCTGCGCAAGCTCTGTTGCGCAGAAATTTCGCATGAGTTCAAGGGAGCAAATCGCTACTTTCCGATTTTCCCAAGATTCCACGTAGCGTATTAGATGCAGAAAGAGCAGCGCCAAGGAACTTTGCTTTGGAATGAACAAAGCTATCAACTCATGGCGATGTGCGCATCGTAGCCCACCAGCCAGTAGCCGTTCCATCGACAGAATATCTATTTTGTTGAACGGAGGAATACAAATTGTGGATGCGTGTGATAGACATGAGGCTGAAAATTTGTATCATCAACCCTTGGGTTGAGCAAACCTTAACATAGGCTTCACACAGGAGTTACCTGCAACCAACGCCCCCTTTCTCTCTTTGGGACTGATTGGGGAAACTTTGGATGAGAAAGCCTAAAGTCTTGTCATGCGCAATCCCGAAATAGTAGCGTTCATCCCCCCGCTTCAAAAGGACTTTTAGCTATGAACAAACTCGTTACTCGTGAAGCCTTCATCAAAGCGACCAATCTGGAGAGATTCAAGCTGGGGGCTGCGGCTGGTCCCCTGATGCGACTGACAGGAATCACCAAGTTCAATCGTCTCTACGACGAGCTACACTCGCTCAAAGGCATGGCATTCATCGATGAATTCATGCGCATGATGCAGGTGACCATTGAGGTAGAAGGAAAAGGACTGGACCGAATCCCCAAGGACGGCGCATTCATCGCGGTGTCCAATCACCCCTATGGCATGTGGGACGGCTTGATTATGCTGAAGTTGCTGGGCGAAAAACGAGCGGATTTTCGGGTCATGGCTCACTTTCTTTTGCAACAGATCCCTCAGGTTCAGGACTTGATGATCCCATTGAATGCTTCGGAGCAGGAAATTTTTTTAAATATTCAAGGACTCAGACAGACCAAAAGACATTTGAAAGAAGGCCATCCCATGGGAATCTTTCCTGCGGGGGAGGTGTCCACTTTTCATCGCCGCGACCGAGGGGTCACGGATCGGGCCTGGAAAAAGGATGCCATTAAACTCATGGCCTCCGCCGAGGTGCCCATCATCCCGGTGTATTTTGAAGGAGGCAATAGTGCCATTTTTCACCTGATGGGCCTCATTCACCCGACCCTCCGAATGGCCACCATCCCTTCTGAAACGCTGCGGATGCGACAGACGGTGATCAAGGTCAAAATCGGTTCTCCCATCTCAGTCAAGGAGCAAAAGAGTCTCGGCAGCGCCGATCGGTTTGGGAGATATTTGCGAGCCAGAGTATATGCACTGGGATCAGGATTAGAGGTTCAAGCGTTCTTTCGCAAGAGATTTTCTTTCCCCACCAAGCACAAGGAGATTGCGGCAGAAAGAGACAAAGGGCTCATTGCCAAGGAAGTAGAAAGTCTTCGGCAAGACAATGGCTTGATTTGTTCCCAAGCAGAGTTCGATATTTTTGTGGCGAAGGCTTCGGCGATTCCGAATGGTTTGCAGGAAATCGGGCGCAGGCGGGAGTTGACGTTTCGACAAGTAGGGGAAGGGACTGGACATGACCGCGACCTTGACGAATACGACTTGTATTATCGGCACTTGTTTCTATGGGACCGAGAAGCAGAGGAAATTGTGGGAGCCTATCGCATGGGGCCGGGCGACGAGATCATGATGAAATACGGAAAGCGCGGTTTTTATACCTTCTCGCTGTTTCGGATGCAAAAAGGCTTGACTCCGCTGCTCGCTCAATCGGTGGAACTGGGTCGCTCCTTCATTTTGCCAGAATATCAGCGCAAGCGCTTGCCCTTATTTTTGCTTTGGAAAGGCATTCGCCAATACTTGCTGCGACATCCCCAGTACCGATATTTGATTGGGCCAGTGAGCATTTCCAATGATTATTCCAAAGTCTCCAAGAGCTTTATGGTGGCTTATATCCAGCATTTTTTCTTTGATCAGGAGCTGGCCAAGCACATCAAACCCCGAAAGCGATTTCATCCTAATCTGGGAAAAATCGACATTGGAGGCCTGCTAGAGGGCGTTTCGGAAGACATTAAGATGGCTGATAAGCTTGTCGAAGAGTTGGAGCCTCGGCACGCAAGGCTCCCCGTGTTGCTCAAAAAATACATCAAGCAGAATGCGCGTATTATTTGTTTCAATGTCGATCCCAAGTTCATGAATGCCCTGGATGGATTCATGGTGCTGGACATTCAAAATCTTCCATCCGAATCGGAGGAGATCTACGGGTAATCAGCGCCAGCTCTGCAGAATGTGCGTTGCTTTCGAGGAGGAGGCGTTAGCGCAGGTTTCTTCCGAGTTTTTCTGGTGAAATTTTTGGTTCTTCAAATCGAAAATCGCATATTTGCCCTCCGATTCAGGAGAGACTGTTTTGATTGCCTCCCCCGAATAAATTTTGCGCCGAAGAATCAGCTAAGCATATTATCATGTCCCGCATTTGCCAAGTCACAGGAAAGTCAACCATCTTTGGAAACCACGTTTCTAAGGCCAATAACAAGGTTCGTCGTCCTTTTTACCCGAACCTGCACGTGAAGCGCTTCTACGTGCCTGAAGAAGATCGCTGGGTGACTTTGAAGGTGTCCTCCAACGGCCTTCGCACGATCAACAAAAAAGGTATTTACGCTGTCCTCAAGGATATGCGCGCCCGTGGCGAGAAAGTATAAGGCTCCGTTTACTGGCAGGCCCCAGAAAAACTCAAATTGCCATCAGGGGATTTGAGTTTTTTTTTGTTTTTCATCCCTCGCGAACGCAGCGGTTTCTTTCTTTGTTTCATCTGGTAGGTGGTCAACAGATGCAAGGATCATCCATTTGCACGGCTGTGACTTTCTTTTTGACGCTTCTGGCGTTGTCCAATTGGTTAACCATTACTTTCACCAACGCCCTTATGGCCCGTTCCCTTTTTGCTTTCTTGATGTTGTTCAGCCTGGCATTGCCACTGATGGCCCAAGGCCCCAGCAGATCAGGATTTCCCGCAGACCCGGAAGACAAGCGATTTCAGCGCCGATTTCCCTGTGGAGGTTCTACCGCGATAGATGAGACCTTCCCCTCCGATACGCTACCTGTAGGGTGGGCAACCCTGGACCAAGACGGCTTTGCCCCCCGTCCCGAAATCGAATTTCTGACGCCAAGCCCTGGATGGCAATTGGTCATAGATTTTAAGGATCCAGACAGTGCCAATTTCGTGATGGCTTCGCCGAGTTGGTATGCTGGCGGGAATGGACCTAGCAACGATTATTTGATTCTACCTCAACTGACCTTGCCTTCCAAGCCTTGCTTGTCATGGTATGCCTATTCGCAGGACAAGCTCTTTGGAGAATCCTACGAGATCAGGGTCAGCACCACTACACCCGATGAGCAGGGATTTTTGGCTCATCCGCCTGTGTTGACCGTGGAGAAAGAAGGCGATGAGTTTACGTATCACTCGGTGAGCCTGGAAGCATTCGGAGAGCAGACGGTCTATGTAGCTTTTAGACAAACAACGAACGACGGGTTCATCCTCGCCTTGGACGACATCCGCATCGCTCAGGTAGAAGGGAGAGATCTGGCAATGTTTTCGCTTGATCCATTAGTAGGGGATCCGCTGGACACCTTGTTTTTTTCGGGCGCGGTGATCAATCTCGGGTTGGATACGCTGGAATTTGATTCCCTCCAAATGGAAATTTCCTGGCAGATCAATAACGAGTCGGTGCAGACCATCGCTATCGAAGATGCCTTCGTGCTGCTTCCGAACGACACCTTGCAATTTCGCCATGACAGTGCTTGGGTGCCGCCCATATCTGCTACCTATCGCCTACGAGTGTGGGTCAGTGGCATCGGCGTGGACGATAATATCGAGAATGATACCTTGAGCCGCTTTCAGGCCGTGGGTAGCGCGGTCAGTATTGACCGCGAAACCCTGTTTCCGCTCCGTATCTATCCCAATCCCAGTGAAGATTGGTTGACGATCGAGGTGCCAGCTAGCTTTTCGGGGACAGTCACCGCGACGGTGGCAGACCTGAGCGGAAGACCACTCCGAAAAGAAGTGATCTCCTCCACCCGTCACCGCATGGACCTTCGCGAGCTGCCCAAAGGACTTTATCTTGTGGAGTTGGTAGATGCTCAGCAGAAAAAAGCCGTTGGGAAAATCTCTTTACAATAAGTCCGACCGAATTTCCTCATTTGCAACTCTCTCGTATCCCTCCTCTTAGCTGAATTATCGCCATCACATATGACATTCTCCAAGCTTATCTCCTCCCTCAGCGAGTCCGCTACCCTGGGAATCTCCAAGAAAGTTCGCGAGCTCAAAGCCGCTGGCAAAGACGTTGTAGGACTCACCCTGGGCGAGCCGGACTTTGATACGCCAATCCACATACAGCAAGCAGCTAAGCAAGCATTAGATGACGGCTACACACATTACCCGCCCGTGGCTGGCTATCCAGAACTTCGCGAGGCAATCGTAGCCAAGCTGAAGCGCGACAATGGCCTGACATATCGACCAAACCAAATCGTGGTCTCTACTGGGGCGAAGCAGTCGCTCTACAATGTAGTCATGTCGCTGATGAATCCGGGAGAAAGAGCCATTTTGCAAGCTCCTTACTGGGTATCTTATGAGGCGATGCTGCACATGGTCTATGCCGATGTGAAGGTGATTCAGACGACCATTGAGCAAGATTACAAAATGTCGCCGCTTCAATTAGAAGCAGCCATTACCCCCAATACCAAGCTCCTTTTCCTCAATTCGCCCAACAATCCCACAGGTACCGTTTATACGGGCGAAGAGCTCGCGGCATTTGTGCAAGTGTTGGAGCGTCACCCACAGGTGTATATCATAGCCGACGAAATCTATGAGCACATGCTCTTTGAAGGCACTCATGTGAGCCTCGCGAGCTTTGACAGTATTTATGATCGAGTGATCACCGTGAATGGCTTTTCTAAAGGATTTGCCATGACAGGCTGGCGGCTTGGCTACATCGCGGCTTCGGCAGAGATTGCTGCCATGTGCGACAAGGTGCAGGGACAAGTTACCTCGGGCTGCACAGCCTTTGCACAGATGGGCGCAGTAGCAGCGCTGAACGGAAGTTACGAGACCGTAGAAACCATGCGGCAAGCCTTTTTGAGCCGTCGAGACACCGTCTATGCGCTGCTCAAAGCCATTCCAGGCTTAGAAGTCAACTTGCCAGCTGGTGCCTTTTATTTCTATCCGGACTTGGCAGCCTTCTTGGGCAAACGCAGTCCGAGCGGTGAGCGAATGACCGACATTGATACGCTTTGCCTTTACATTTTGGAGCAAGAAGGCTTGGCTTTGGTGCCAGGGTCCGCGTTTGGAACCAGTTCTCATGTGCGCATTTCCTATGCCTATGGCATGGACCAGCTCGAAGACGGAGTTCGTCGTCTTGGCAAAGCGCTGGGCGCGTTGAAGTAAAAAGCCACGGAACACTTCCACTCATGGAAAATTTCTCAGCGGCATCTCAGTTCCTTGCCTCCTGCGCCCGGCAACGAATGCTGATCATGGGAGATCTCATGGTGGACCGCTACCTATGGGGAAGCATTGACCGCATCTCTCCCGAAGCACCGGTCCCGGTGGTGGAGGTCATGCGCGAAGAAGAGCGCCTGGGAGGTGCGGGCAATGTGGCCCGAAACATCATCGCACTTGGTGCCGAGGTGTCGCTGTTCGGCGTGTGTGGGGAAGATTCACAGGGAGAGTCGTTGCGGTCGCTCGTGGTAGCAGAAGGGTTTTCGAAGGACGGGCTGATGATAGAGTCGGACCGGAAAACTACATGTAAAACTCGCGTCCTGGCGCAGCATCAGCAGGTACTCCGCATTGATCGAGAGACGGTCTCAGAAATTACGGCAGCAACACAGTCGGCGCTTTTGTCTGCTTTCACCAAGGCTTTGCCTGGCGCGAGCGGCGTGGTCCTTCAAGATTATGACAAAGGAGTATTCTCAAAAAAATTGATTCAGCAGTTGATCCAAACGGCGAGCGCCAGCGGTGTTGTGTTGTGCGTAGATCCAAAATTCCGCCATTTTTTTGATTACGCTGGTTGTACGCTTTTCAAGCCCAATTGGCGCGAATTTGCCACGGCGATGGGGCTGGCAACTCACTCCATGCCCTCCATAGAAGAAATGGTCGTGCTCGTGGGCCAGTTGCGAGAAAGAATGCCACATCAACAGACCCTGCTCACCCTCGGTGCCGAGGGGATGTTGTGGGTAGGGGAAGCTGGCGCGCACCACCATATCCGCGGACATCGGCGCGAAGTCGCCGATGTGTCGGGAGCGGGTGACAGCGTGATTGCGATGATGGCACTGGGTCTTTCGGTAGGCTTGTCGCCCGTCTTAGCAGCGCAATATGCCAATCTCGCTGGAGGTCTTGTGTGCGAAGAAGCAGGCGTCGTGCCAGTGCGCCCGGAACGATGGCTTTCCGAGACGACTTCCCTCGTCTCTGCGTAATGTTCTTCTATTCCATGCTTCATATTCAATTAACCCACTGCGAATCCGACGCAACAAATTTCTTTTTCTTGCTGAATAGAACGTAGGAGGAAATAGGATTTTATGTTAAGGTATTGATAACCAAATAATTAATTCTGGAACTGCTTTAACAAAAGATTAAAGATTATTTTATCCATTCGGACATTCCGCTAAAGCTCCCGCACTCATCTTTGTACAGCCAATCGCACACATGAATGAGATACCCTTTGCTGAGGGTGCCTTCATTGTGGTTTCCTTACGGATTCCCCTAAGGAATTGTGTGCGCTTTTCTGCCAATCACTCAATTCCTTTATTTTATGAAGATGATGTTACTTTGTACAAAGAACTACTTGCGGAAGACGCTGTATATAGCTCTTTTCGCGTGGTTTGCACTTGTTGGAACAGATCTAGCTGCCCAGACACAAACGCTCACGGGTCGAGTGATGGACGGAACGGAAGGAACGGCACTACTGGGTGCCAGTATTGTAGTAAAAGATACCCGGCTAGGGGTGATTTCTGGGAATGATGGTAACTGGTCGCTGGAAGCACCAGTTGGAGCGGACACGATCATCGTGTCTTATATCGGCTACACCACACAGCGAATTGCGATTGCTGGCAACACCAGTTTCGAGATCACCCTGCAAGAGGCTGAAAACATGATGCAGGATGTGGTGATCACAGCTCTTGGGGTAGCACGCGACGAAAAAGCCCTGGGATATGCGATCCAGGTAGTGGATGGTAATCAGCTCACCCAAGCACGCGAGACCAACCTTGTGAATGCGCTTGCGGGCAAAGTCGCGGGCGTGCAGGTCGTGGGTACTCCTTCCGGGGTAGGCTCTTCCTCACGGATCACGATTCGCGGAGACAAGTCATTGAATATCAATGCTAATCAGCCTCTGTTTGTCGTGGATGGAGTACCCATTCTCAACGATTTCGTTGGATCTTCGGGCCGGGGACGTCAAGATGCAGACTATGGTAACTTGGCTTCCGTGGTCAATCCTGACGACATCGAGTCGATAACAGTACTCAAAGGGGCGAATGCTTCTGCGCTCTACGGCTCCCGTGGAGCCAATGGGGTCATTCTCATCACAACCAAGACGGGAGCTGGGACCAGAGGACTTGGGGTGTCGGTGAACTCGACCATTTCCTTTGAAAATCCGCTCGTGCTGCCAGAATTTCAAAACGTTTACGGCCAAGGTCTCAATGGAGAATTTGGGTATGTAGATGGCGGTGGCGGCGGGCTTCGAGACGGCGTGGATGAAAGCTGGGGTCCTGCCTTCAATGCCAACCTCCTCATTCCGCAATATGACTCTCCTCGCAGGTATCTCAATGGTGCTCCGAGTAATTTTCGGGGAGGAGACATTCTTTCGATCGACGAAAACGGTGCTTTGGTACGCGACGTCACTGAGATCGTGCCTACTCCCTGGGTTGCCCGCCCCGACAATGTTCGGGACTTCTTTGAGCGTGGTGTGACCCTGACCAACAACGTTGCGATTGCAGGTGGAAATGAGCAGAGCAATTTCAGGCTTTCTTTTACGAACCTGAACCAGACAGGGATCGTGCCGAACACGGATTTGGGGCGCAATACGATCGCATTCAGCGGGGGAATTCAACCCACGGATAAGCTGAGCGTGCGGACGGTCATCAATTATGTGAAGACCGATTCCGACAATCGCCCCAACAACAGCTACGGTACCGAAAACATCATGTATCTCTTCAACTGCTGGCTCGGGCGTCAGGTGGATCTTGAAAGCTCCAAGGATTATTGGCAGCGCGGCCAAGAGGGATTGCAGCAGTTCGGGTCGAACTACAACTATCACGACAACCCTTATTTCAACCTTTACGAGAACACCAACGGGCAGTATGCCAATCGGCTGTATGGAAATATTGTGTTGAAATATGAGTTCACCGATTGGTTAAATGTTCAGCTTCGCACAGCGACCGACTACAACAACGAGCTGCGCACCCGTCGCCGAGCATTCAGCACCCAGCGATTCCCATTTGGAAGCTACGGAGAAGAGCGAATTGTGCTGGAAGAGCGCAACAGCGACTTTCTGGTCAACGCCAATCGGAAGTTTGGGGAATTTGGGATCAGCTTGTCAGCAGGTGCGAATCGCCGCAATTTCTCTACCGATTACCTCGAAACATTCGCCGGGCAGCTGCTCATTCCTGAGATCTATAACTTTGGAAACTCTCGCGTAGAACTTCAAAATTCGTTGACGAAAACGAATCGGAAAATCAACAGCGCTTACGCATTTGCAGAAATTTCCTTCCGTAGCGGCATTTTCCTTGACCTTTCTGCACGCAACGACTGGTCTTCTACCTTGCCAATCGCCAACAACTCCTATTTCTACCCGTCTGCTTCGTTGAGCGTCGTGGTGAGCGATCTGGTGAAAGTACCCGAGTGGATTTCCTTCGCAAAATTCAGAACAGGAATCGCCCAAGTCGGAAATGATACCGATCCCTACAACCTCGTTCAGGTATTTAATCCCGGAACTCCTTTTGGCAATAACCGTGTGTATTCAGAGGCTTCACAGCTTGTCAATCCAGAGTTGAAGCCAGAGATTTCCACCAGTATTGAGGTCGGAGCAGACTTGCGCTTCTTCCAAGGCCGACTTGGCCTGGACCTCACGTACTACGATATTGCCAGCCGCAACCAGATCATTGGTATTCCGCTGTCCAATACTACTGGATACACCCAAAAGCTGATCAACGCCGGAGAAGTGCGCAACTATGGAGTGGAGGCTATGCTGAGCGTGGTGCCTGTGAAGATGAACAACAGCTTTACCTGGGACGTTAGTTTCAACTTTTCTGCCAACCGAAGTGAAGTAGTGGAGCTCACCGACGACATCGATAGCTACGTCATGGCTGATAGATACATGACTGTCGAGGCGCGCGTGGGCGAGCGGATGGGAAGCATGTATGCAATCGGTTATCAGCGCGTGGAAGACCCCAATAGCGAATTTGATGGCGAAATTCTCCTCAACAGTCAAGGCCGTCCCATCGCGACAACCGAGCGCATGCTCATGGGAAATTATAACCCAGACTGGCTCATGGGCATTTACAATACCTTCTCTTTCAAAGGTGTGCGCTTGGGCGTGCTTTTCGACATCCGTCAAGGCGGAGAAATTTATTCCCACACCCAGACAGTAGGTCGTGAGGCTGGGATGATCATTGAGACCCTTGAGGGACGTGCCAATGGCTACGACTTGAACTTGGAAGGCAACGGCGTGTATTTCCCCGGAGTTTACAGTAGCACAGGTGCTGGCGGCGAGGTGGTGTACCTGCCAAACGATCCGACCCTCAACCCATCGGCCAGAGAGTTGACAGCACGGGAATACCATACTTCGATCACGCTGAGCCGTCGTATTCTGGAGTACATGGTCTATGATGCTTCTTTTGTGAAGTTGCGCGAGGTGCAGATTGGATACACCCTGCCCAACACGTTGATGGCGGCTACGCCGTTTCGGAATGTGAACATCTCCGCCGTCGGCCGTAACCTCTTCTTGTGGTCAAAAGTCCCCCATATTGATCCCGAAACGGCTTCTATCAGCGGTGGAACCGTAATTCCTGGCGTAGAGTCAGTGGCAATTCCTTCTGCTCGCAGCTATGGGTTCAACCTCAACCTCAATTTCTGATTAGCGCTTGTGTGAGGGATCGGTCCGGGCTCGACACCGGATCCGGGCCGATCATTTGACGCTGGCTATTCTTTTAATCCGACACTTATGAAAGCTATTTTTCTCAAAATATCTGCCTTTTGCCTCGCTGCGATGATGGCGTTGGGTTGTACCCAAGACTTCGAAGAGATCAACAACAACCCGAACAACCCGACAGCAGTACCTGTGTCCCTTCTGCTTCCAGGGGTAATTCGCAGCATGTCCAATGAAATCGTGAACACGGGCTGGAGTATTGGCAACATTGTGATGCAATACAGTGCCAAAATCCAGTTTGTGAATGAAGATCGCTATCTCTGGGATGAGAGAAACGGGATTTGGAACTCTGTCTATAGCAACATGCGTGATGTGAAAAACATTTACGATCTGGCCGAAGCAAGAGGTCAGCGGAATTATCAGGGTCTGGCACTGGTCATGAAGTCCTGGATGTTTTCCCTCGTGACGGATTGCTACGGAGACGCACCATACACCGAAGCTACCTTGGGCAAATCTGATTTATTTTTTCCGGTGTATGATGCGCAAGAAGTGATCTACAATGGAATTTTGGCAGATCTCGAAACGGCTAATCAGTTGCTCGGAAGCAGTCCGGAAGAGGTCGAAGGCGACATTCTCTTTGACGGCGATATCGTTGCATGGAAGAAGCTCGCCAACTCTCTCCATATTCGATACCTCATGCGTATCAGCAAGCGCCGTGATGTGAGCGCGGATCTGCGTAAGATCCTCAGTGACCCGCTGACTTATCCGATTTTTGAAGGAAATGAGGACAATGCTGCGCTAACGTATTTGGTTGCTTCACCAAATCAATTTCCGATCCACACGGCTCGCGTAGGATCCTTTGATGAATTTCGCCTAAGCAAAACCCTTGGCGACACCCTCACGAGCTTGGATGATCCGCGACTCATGATCTTTGCTCGTCCTACCGTCGCATCGGTCGCGGCTGGTACTCCGGAAATTGCTGGCATTCCTAATGGACTTGACGATGTGGAAGCACTGACCTACAATGGCGGTGCGCAGTTTGTCTCCCGCCTCGGCCCCATATATTTCGAAGATGCGATCTCTCCCAAAGGAATCGACATTGCCAAGGGATTCGTCATGGACTATGCTGAACTTCAGTTTATTCTAGCGGAGGCCGCCCAAAAAGGGTTCATCGCAGGGGATGCCAAAACATTCTACGAAAATGGGATCGAAGCATCTTTCGCATTCTATGGACTGGAAGTACCAGCAGGATACCTGCAATTACCGCAAGTAGCTTTCGCGAGCAACACAGCGCTGGAGCAGATTGGATTCCAAAAGTGGATCGCCCTGTTCTTTCACGGAGTAGAATCCTGGATTGACTGGCGTCGCACAGGCATTCCGTCTATCACCCCTGGCAAAGCCAACCTCAACGACGATCGAGTTCCTGTTCGATTTATCTATCCAATCTCCGAGCAGGCGCTCAATAGTGATAATCGCGACGCGGCAGTCGCTCGTCAAGGAGTCGATGACATCAACACCAAAGTGTGGTGGGAAAAGTAATGGCTCTCGGAATTTTGCACTCCTTACCAGAGGTCGTCTCTTCGAGACGGCCTTTTTTGTATGTAGGCTTGGGGAATATGTTTTCTCTGAATCAAATGGTTTATCGCTCCAGTTGGATCTGCATTTTCAAGACGCGGTCAAGAAGTTTTTCAGAGCTGAGTTTTTCCCGGAGTCGATCCACCATGATAGGAAAAGCAAAGGGAGTGAAGCGCTGAGGTTCGGTGAAAAGCACTCTTTTGCCCGCAATTCGCTCCATTGCCAGCCGAAGTCTGTTAATGTCCACCTGGTAGCTCATCACTTCGCGAAAGGCTTGCTGAAGCAAAAGATTCTCTGGATCATATTGCTCGAATACTTGATAGAGCAGTGCCGTGGAGGCTTGCAAATGCTTGCTTTTCATTTGTTTGCCGGGAAAACCTTCGAAAATCAAACCCGCTACGCGCGCCACTTCCCGAAATCGACGGCTGGTCATCTCCGTTTGGTTGATGCTCTCAGCGATGTCTTTTTCTATCCCTTCGGTGGACATGAGTCCTTGAGATAAGGCTTCCTGAATGGGAATTTCCTGATCTGACAGCAATTCGAAGCCATAGTCGTTCATGGCAATGGAAAAACTGATAGGTGTCATTTGAGAAAGTCGCCAAGCAAAGAGTGCCGCCATCACTTCATGAATCAGTCTTCCTTCGAAAGGATACACATACAGGTGGTGGCCCTCTTTGCTACGGATATATTCTACCAGACATTCATCTTGGTGTGGTAGTGCAGATCGTTTGGCTTGTAAATCTAGCAGCGGCGCAAGAACCTGAATTTCGATGTCGGGAGATTTTCCTCGGAGATAATCGTCGAGTTTGCTCCGAATCAGCTCCGCCAAATGTGAACTCATCAACATTCGGCTTCCCATCCAGCGAGGTACTTTGCCTTTGGTTTGTTTAGAGGCCTTGACGAGCACTTCGAGGTTTCTCACCTTGACCAATTCAAGAGTCTTCCCTGCAAACCAAAAGACATCTCCGGGCTTGAGTTGAGAGATAAAACTTTCTTCCACCGTCCCGATTCGACCACCTTTCAGGTACGTTACCTGCATATTCACATCGCTCACGATGGTTCCGATGGAAAGCCGGTGTTGCATCGCGGCGCGCTTGTTGGCGACTTGGTAGCGGCCGTTTTCTCCCAAGGTTACCTTTTTGTATTCGTCGTACGCCTGAAGGGAATGGCCCCCCGTGACCAAAAAATTCAGGCACCAGTCAAATTCTTCTGCGGAGAGATCTGCATAGCAATGCGTTTGGAGCAGGGCTTCGAAGACCTTTTCCTTGATAAATCCGTCGCCGCAGGCCAGGGTCATCAGGTATTGCACTAGCACGTCATACGCCCTGACGATCGGCACGCGATCTTCCATGGTGCCCTGAGTGATGGCCTCGCGGGTCGCAGCGGCTTCGATTAATTCCAATGAGTGAGTCGGCACAAAATAAATTCGACTGCTGGCGCCAGGCTGGTGGCCCGAGCGCCCCGCTCGCTGCACAAATCTGGCAATTCCTTTGGGCCCACCCACTTGAATGACTTGATCCACAGGACGAAAATCTACACCTAAATCCAAGCTAGAGGTACACACCACCACCTTCAGAAGTCCTGCGTGAAGGGATTGTTCCACCCAGGTGCGGATCTCGGAAGAAATGGCTCCGTGGTGCATGGCGATCTGGCCGGCCAGATCTGGATTGGCTTGAAGCAGCGCTTGGTACCAAAGTTCGCACTGAGAACGGGTATTGGTGAAGACCAACGTGGTGCGGCTTTGGGTAATCAGCGGCAGGACTTTGTCCACCATGTTGATTCCCAGGTGGCCCGCCCAGGGAAATCTTTCGATCTCGTCAGGCATCACAGACACCATCTCGATGGTCTTGTGAATGTCGGCTTTCACGAGCACAGAGTCTAGCAACGAAGCATGTCGCCCCAGAATCACCTCGCGTGCCTGGGCTAGGTTGCCGATTGTGGCTGAGATTCCCCAGACTTGTACATCCGGGCATATTTGGCGAAGGTGGGCGATGAGGAGTTCTGTTTGAACACCGCGCTTGGACCCAAGCAATTCGTGCCATTCATCCACCACGACGACCCGCAAGTGTTTGAAGTGTCGCTCGTGGTCTTTGCTGGAAAGCAGCACGTGAACGCTCTCGGGCGTTGTGACCAGCCCTTCAGGCATGTTCCTCTTTTGTTTTTCCCGGATGCTGCTGCTCGTGTCGCCGGTGCGGGTCTCCACGCGCCAGGGCAGCTCCATTTCTACACACGCTTCACTCGTAGCTGTCGTGATGTCTTGCGACAAAGCGCGCAGTGGCGTAATCCACAGCGCGATGAGACCATTGTTTTTCCGGGTCCTAAAATCTCTTGGATGGTCGCGCATCCACTGGAGTAAGATCGGGATCCAAAGGGCAAGGGTTTTACCACTTCCTGTGGGGGCATTGAGTATCCCAGAACGGCCAGCGAGGTACTCGCGCATCATCTCCATCTGAAAAGGAAAGGGATCCCAGTTTCGACCTTCATACCATTCGATCCCTCGCTGGATCCAGTCATTTACAGTCGTTGACTCAATTTGGGCAATAGGTTGTCGCGCCATGTGCTGAAGGTTCCTGCCAGGATGTGTTTTCTAGACTCTCCTACTAACCACAAATAGAAATGAAGGTTGTGAACGGAGGCAATGGTGAGGGCGAGGTATTCTTGACTTTTGAAGAGGTGACGGAGATAAGCCTTAGAATACTGCTGGTCAAATGGCAGGTCGCTGTCGGGATCAAGGGGGGAGAAATCTCTTTCGTACTTTTGATTTTTGAGGTTGCGGACGCCTTCTCTGGTGAAGATTAAGCCGTGGCGAGCATTTCGTGTTGGCATCACGCAGTCAAACATGTCCACGCCCAGGGAAATGCAAGTGAGCAAATTTGCAGGAGTTCCGACGCCCATGAGATATCTCGGCTTGTCTTTGGGCAGAATCTGGCAGCTCAAGTCAGTCAATTCATACATAATCTCGGCAGGCTCGCCTACGGAGAGTCCGCCAATGGCATTGCCTGGCAGATCTAGGTTTGCAATAAACTCTGTGCTCTCCATGCGCAGGTCTGCGAAGGTGCTTCCTTGAATGATGGGGAAGAGCTGCTGCTGATGGCCGTAAAGCCCCGCTTGTTGCTCCCAATGTGTGCGACAGCGGACGGCCCAACGATGAGTGAGCGCCATGGAGTCTTTGGCGTAGTCGTAGTCCGAGGGGTAAGGCGGACATTCGTCGAGCACCATCATGATGTCGGCCCCAATGGCACGCTGCACATCTACGACCATTTCGGGGGTAAACAAGTGCTTGCTGCCGTCGATATGATTGGCGAACGTGACGCCTTGCTCGGTGATCTTGCGATTATGCGCCAATGAAAATACTTGGTATCCGCCGCTGTCTGTCAGCATCGGTCGATCCCATCCGATGAAGCGGTGCAAACCACCGGCAGTTTTGAGCACCTCTGTGCCCGGCCTGAGAAACAAGTGGTAAGTATTGCCCAGAATAATTTGCGCCTGAATATCTTGTGCCAATTGTTGCTGAGACACTGCTTTCACGCTGCCCACGGTTCCCACAGGCATGAAAATGGGCGTATGGATGTCGCCGTGATCGGTGGCAATGGTTCCCGCTCTGGCCTGAGAGTGGGGATCGGTGGCCGTCAAAGTGTAAAATGGACTCATTGGGTGGCGAAGATACGGCAAAGATGGGCAGAAGGGAAATCAGCTGAGGGGGGCTCTGTGTGGTTCGGTTTCGGGTTCTTGGAGGGGAATTTCTCCTAAAAATTTAAGTTGTATTAACTTTAGCAAGAGGTCGTTTGGAAAAATGTAGGATTTCAGCACATTGCCTCGTTAATTCTCTATGTTTCCCACTTATCTGATCCTAAAGGTATTAGGATTGGGACAAGGAAAAGCGAAGACAACAAAACGTCGAAATGCAACCAGAAAGTAGTTCTCTGCATCTCCTTGGCGTATAAGTCCTCCCTTGAGTAAGTTTGAACGGCACTGTGCTTCGTCCGTAAACATTTGGCGAAACTGGCAATCCCGACCGATTTTTCTATTTTTGAGCATATGATTCGTAAGCTGCTATTCGCGTGTATTCTTGGGGTGATTCCCGCTTGGCTCAGTGCCCAAAACCGGGTCGATGCCAATTCCATCTTTCAAATTACAGGAATGGTGGTGAGTGAAACGACAGATTCTGCCATTGCCTATGCGCGGATTCAAGTCAATCATTCTCGTAGGGGAGCCATTGCCAACGAGACGGGTTTTTACAGTATCGCTGTCAATTTGAGGGATACCCTCTATTTCAGCCACGTAGGATATCATGACAGTCGGCTCGTGGTCGCGGATTACCTCCGGGGTTACCAAGGCGATCGTTCGCAGTATATCTATGTCGTCAACTATATGCGGGAGGACACGCTGACCCTCGAAGATGTGGTCATCTTTCCCTACGACACCCCGGAAGAACTCAGAACGGCTTTCTTGAATTTATCGAGCCGTGAGACGGCATTCGACAGAGCCGCCAAAGATAATCTTGACCCCCGACGGCTGCATGACATCATGCGAGAACTACCCGTGGATGGCAATGAGCGGCTGATGGTCGCCCGACAACTGTATTATCAGGAATATCAGCAACAGAATCTCCTTCAGACCGCCGCCATTGATCCTATTGCAGCCGCAAGGCTGCTTCAATACATCGTGGATAAGGCTAAGCTCCGTAAAAACAAGGATTTGAACTACTGGACCGATTGATTTTGTGAGTGAAAAACTAAGTGAGTTCTAGCGGATCAAATAGAAAATGATCTTTCTGTTTGGATGAAATGCCGGAGAATAATTTGAGAAAATCAGCTTCCTAGAAGAATCAATAGCCATAAGCGATCTTGGCCGCTTCGCGGGCTTCATCGACCGTGGCGCGTTGCCCATCGACGATGCCAGCAATGAATGCATCGCTGATCCCCATTTTGTGAACATCTCGCAGGAATGCCTGGGCATCGTCATAGCGAATAAAGGTTCCCAGAACATATTTGCTCACGCCATTTTCACGGACCTCCCTGAGTCGCATCAACTCTGATTCGTAGGCATCAATGTGAAAATGCTCGAAGGCACCGATCTGAACTTCAAAGCCCACCATGGGGCGCTCTCCCAAGGCAAGGCGAAGCTGGTTGTTTTCCTGCCGCAAAGCCTGAATTTCACGCTTGAGGGTATCTGTTTGTACTTGTAGTCGGCGATTATCGGTCACCAAATCCTCATCTGTGCATCGCATCAAGATCACCCCCATCATCACACACAGCCAAATGGTCCACGCTTTCATCGTCCTATTTCCTTATAAATCCGGCTCAAAGTAAGCCTTTTGGAAAATTAAATTGATACATAGATCGAACGATCAGACGCATCGATATTGCATCCTTTGCACTAAGTTTTTCAGTGCACGACGCATGATGATCCACTTTGTGGGCCTTCCCATGGATTTCCTATAGCCAACGATCTTTAGGGTTTTGAATTTTCCTGTTTCAAAATCGAGATCCAGCGTAGTAAGTTTGGAGGAATGATCCAGATTGAGGTCGGAGCGGCATTTTAAAACTTCTCTTGCCATTTTGGGTTGGACTTCTTCCCATTTTCCATGAACACTCGATGCTTGGCACCGAATAGCATTCATGGAAGCCAGTCCTCACAACAACATCAGGAACAAAGCACTTGGTCCCTTCCTATGAAATATCTTCGTGTAGCAGGCGCTAGCCTAAATCAGACCCCGCTGGACTTCAGCGGAAATACCGACCGTATCTTAGCAGCCATAGCAGAAGCACGGAGGCTAGGTGTGCAGGTGCTTTGTTTACCGGAATTAGCGATCAGTGGCTATGGATGTGAAGACACATTTTTTAGTGAGTATGTCGCGCACCGATCCCTAACGTCTTTGGAGATCATTCAGGCAGCGACCCAGGGAATGACCGTGACCGTCGGCCTCCCCGTGGAATACGAGCGCTGTGTGTACAATGTCGTGGCGGTGATTCACGATCGTCAGCTCTTAGGCTTTGTAGCCAAGCAAGAACTAGCCGGCGACGGGATCTATTACGAGCCACGATGGTTCAAGCCTTGGACCGAAGGGCTCATCGTTGCCTATCGAATGAAGGGAGAAAGCATTCCATTTGGGGATCTCATCTTCGAGGTGGACGGGGTGCGCATGGGATTGGAGATCTGCGAAGACGCATGGAACGGGCTGCGGCCTGCTACCCGGCACTACGTCCACAATGTGGATATCATCATCAACCCCAGCGCTTCGAATTTTGCATTCGGCAAGACCCGCGTCCGTGAAATGCTTGTTAGAGAGGCTTCCCGGGCGTTCCAATGCACCTACATTTACTCCAATTTGCTGGGCAATGAGGCAGGCAGGATCATCTATGACGGCGAAATTCTTGTAGCACAAGCTGGCGAATTGCTCGCACGCAACAAGCGATTTTCATTCGCCGATTTTCAGATTTTGCCCGTGGTGGTGGACGTAGAGCGGATCCATATACAAAAGAAAAAGTCGTTCAACTTTCATCCCGAAATACCGGACCATCTTGTGCGGGCTGCGGGCACCTACCAAGCAATTGAACCAGTGGCTTCTGTTCAGTTGCTTTCCCCGATGGAAAGCAAGCATGAAGAGTTTTATCTCGCTGAGACTCTGGCCCTGTTTGACTACATGCGCAAATCCATGAGTCGAGGCTTTGTGCTTTCCTTGTCCGGCGGCGCGGATTCATCTGCCTGCGCGGTATTGTGTGCCCATGCGATTCAGCGGGCAGCTCAGGAGCTTGGTCCAGAAGTCATGGCCAAGCGGCTTGCTTACGCCAATCTCGACATGGCTCAGCCCCTTGTAGCGCAGCTCCTCATTTGCGTGTATCAGGCGACGCGAAACAGTGGCGAGGCAACGCTCGAAAGTGCCAAAGAATTGGCAGCGGATTTGGGTGCTACTTTTCATCATTGGGAAGTCGAGCCCCTACACGCAGCGTACATTAACTTGGCAGAGTCCGCAGTCAATCGACCCCTCACTTGGGAGCAAGACGACATCACCCTTCAAAATATTCAAGCCCGGCTGCGCTCTCCCGGCATTTGGATGCTCGCCAATATCCATCGTGGTTTGCTCATCACCACCAGCAACCGAAGCGAAGCCGCCGTGGGCTACGCGACCATGGATGGAGACACCTCCGGGGGGCTGGCGCCACTCGGTGGGATTGACAAGGAAAGCCTTCTGGAATGGCTACGCTGGGCAGAAGGGGCCTTAGATGTGACAGGACTTCGCTTCGTGAATTCCTTGCAGCCTACCGCAGAGCTGCGTCCCTCGGATCATGCCCAGACCGATGAAAATGACTTGATGCCATACGGTATTTTGGATAGCATCGAAAAAGCGGGAATTCGGGATTATAAATCTCCGGTGGAAGTGTTTCAGACGCTTCGTGGCAGCTATCCCGACGATGTACTGAAAGGCTACATTCGCAGATTCTTTCGCTTGTGGTCAAGGAATCAGTGGAAGCGTGAACGCTATGCGCCATCATTTCATCTCGACGACGCAAATCTGGACCCGAAGACTTGGTGTCGCTTCCCTATCTTAAATGGAGGGTTTGAAGAAGCACTGTCGGAATTGGATCGCTGGGAGGCATCGCAAGCTTAATTTTGTCACCTGTGAAGTAAACTTGGGGCAGGAATCATCCTTTTTGCAAATGGGCAAACCTTATTCTGAGGAGTTGAAAGTAGCGAATCTTCGCCACTAGCGGAAATACTGAACGTTTTTTGTGGCTTCTTTTCAAGAATTTCCTCTATTTTCGGCAATCCTTCTATAGAAGTTAGCCGGGAAAAGACTTGGGTGAACGGCATGATTGCTTTCGCATCATTACAGATAATTTTCCTCTTTATCTGTGGCGCTCTTTCACTTTTGTCAATACAGCTACCCTATATTTGTGAAATTCCCATTTTTGACCATACATCTTCCACTTCGCGAACCTTAATATAGATCACTCATGTCACAATTATCCGAGCTCAATGAGACCGTGGACTTCAAAATAGACGACTCCTCGCATCAATTCCCTGTGGTGACAGGGACCTATCAGGAGAAAGGAATTCAAATCGGAAAACTCCTCGGAAGTTCAGGGTATGTCACCCTCGATGTCGGGTTCAAAAATACCGGATCGACCGAATCGACCATTACCTTTATTGATGGCGATAAAGGCATTCTTGAGCATCGCGGTTATCGCATTGAACAACTCGCCAGCCAATCCACCTTTATTGAGGTCAGTTACCTGCTGCTTCACCAAGAACTCCCCAGCAAGGCTGAACTTGACGAATTTACCCAGCAGATTCACGCTCATCGCGATTTGCCAACAAGTATCCGAGCAGTTCTCGACGCGCTTCCTGATGGCACACACCCTATGGGCATGTTGGGCGTATTGTTGAATGCTCTTTCAGGGTTCTACCAAGAGGCCGAGGACTCTTGGACGAATGAGTCGATCCGCTGGTCTTCGATGTATCGGCTCTTGGCCAATATGCCCACCTTGGTAGCTTATATTTATCGCAGAACACAGCAGCTCCCCTACATTGACCCTAATCCAGAACTCGGCTACATTGAGAACTTTCTGCACATGATGTATGGAAAGGTGGACGATAGAGTGGCCGATGCGCTGGACCGACTCCTCATTCTTCACGCCGATCATGAGCAAAACTGTTCTGCTTCTACCGTAAGATTTGTAGGTAGCTCCAAAGTAAACGTTTTTGCAGCTGTTGCAGCTGGTAGCAACGCCCTTTGGGGGCCGCTACACGGAGGTGCAAACCAGAAAGTCCTCGAAATGCTCGAAGATATCCGCAAGGATGGAGGTAGCGTGGACAAATACATTGCCAAAGCCAAGGACAAGGATGATCCATTTCGCCTGATGGGATTTGGGCATCGGGTGTACAAAAACCATGATCCCAGAGCACAGGTCATCAAAAAATATGTGGATCAGGTACTGGATGCACTTGACTTGGAGGATCCTATTGTGGACTTGGCCAAAGGCCTGGAAAAAGAAGCGCTTCAAGACGCATATTTTGCAGATCGAAAGTTGTTTCCGAACGTAGATTTCTATTCCGGAATCATCTATCGGGCCCTTGGCATCCCCGTGAGCTTGTTCACCGTCATGTTTGCACTGGGGCGGATGCCTGGATGGATCAGCCAGTGGAAAGAAATGCGCGAAAACGATGAGCCGATCGGTCGGCCACGGCAAATCTACACTGGACCAGCTACCCGGGAATATGTGCCAATCGACCGACGCTAGAAACGGTTATGATCACTTTCAAAAATGGCCCGCCTGAACAGGTGGGCCATTTTTGCAGAAGATCTATGGCATAATAGCGGATCGATTCGGGAAAAAGTCGTACCTTCAAGTAAGAATTCAGGTATCGTCTATGTTATCGAATAACGTTTTTGACTTCGAAAAACCCATTTACGAGTTGGAAACCCGGCTCCAGGAAATGCGGGCCATTGCGGGTGAAAGTGCCGTGGACATGGAGCAAGCCATCTCCGAGCTGGAAGGCAAAGTGCAGGACCTTCGAAGTAACATCTACCAGAACTTATCGAGGTGGCAACGGGTGCAGATTTCTCGTCACCCGGAACGTCCCTACACGCTGGATTATATTCGGTCCATCACCGACGAGTTCATTGAGCTGTTCGGCGATCGGAATTTTGGCGATGATAAAGCGATGGTGGGCGGGATTGGTCGCATTGGTGATCAACGCATCATGTTTGTGGGGCAGCAGAAAGGTCGCACGACCAAGGAGCGACAGTTTCGCAACTTCGGAATGCCCAATCCCGAGGGATATCGCAAAGCGCTGCGCTTGATGCGGATGGCAGAGAAATTTGAGATCCCGGTGGTGACCCTCATCGACACACCCGGCGCCTATCCTGGGCTGGAGGCGGAAGAGCGCGGACAAGGGGAAGCCATTGCCCGAAATCTCTTTGAAATGGCAGCACTGAAAACTCAAATTCTTTGCATCGTCATCGGAGAAGGTGCCTCAGGCGGTGCCTTGGGAATCGGAATTGGTGATCGGGTGTACATGATGCGAAACACTTGGTATTCAGTCATTTCCCCCGAGTCTTGCTCCTCTATTTTGTGGCGGAGTTGGGAGAAAAAAGAATTGGCAGCCGAGGCCCTGCGCTTGACCGCCGAAGACAATCTCGAACTTGGGATCATCGACGGAATTATAGAAGAGCCGCTTGGAGGGGCCCACAAGCAGCCTGAAGCGGCATATGAAGCAGTGAAAGAGCGGATTTTGCTAGATCTCGAAGAGCTCAAGCACATGGATTTGGAGGCGCTGATAGATGCGAGAGTAGAAAAATTCTCTCGAATGGGCGTTGTCAGCGAGCAGGCACTGGAGCCGAAAAACGTGGATTAAGCACCATGGTATGGAACAGACTCCTTCGTACGAATTGATCATTCTGCCCTTCAAATATTGCCAAGATTTCTTTAATCAGCATTGACGTATTATCTTTCACTCTCGGATCTCGACAATCAAAACCCTATTTTGTTCGAATGAAGCTCACTGTGTGTCCCGTTCCTCACAGCGCCTTTACGCCTGCCGCGATGATCGCGATCTTGTGCTTTGCATCGGGCTGTGGGAGCATTTCTCCTATTTGGAAAGGTAGTTGCCGGGACCTTGCTGAGACCAAAACGCTCTACTATCAGCAGCCATGTGAGTACCAGATCAATGCCGAAAATTTCTCTCTCAGCGGCCCCTACGCCTTGGAGCTGACGCTCACATACTACAGCCAAATCGGCCGCTCAGAACTCCCGCTCTACCTGAGCTTTGAGGATGACCAGCATGACATTCAAGATTTTCACTGCTCCATCCCTCTCAAAAAAGATGGTCGTGACTTGGGGATGCCTGCGCAGAATGAGATCGATTTGACACTCAGCTACTTGGCACTTCCTTTTGTAGAGTTAGGCGCCAAGTCCTACACGCTGAGAATATTCTATGACGGTGAAAAACTTATGGAAGAAGAAGTAGAGGGCATTATCGACCTTGAAGCACGTCTGTATCAGGCAGAAGCCTTTCCGAAAAGCTAAACCTTTTGTGACCACTTACCTCTGACTCCAACTCCATTTGCATAGATTTTGCTCACTGAAATAGCGGTGCATTGGGACAGCACCACAAATCGAATCCCTGCAGCGATAGACAGGGCTGGATCAAGCCCAAGTTCACGCGATATGACAATCTTATTTGAAAAATACCAGGGAGCTGGCAATGATTTTGTGCTGATCGACGACCGCGATGGAAAAGCTGCTGCTTTCCTCGGTGCGCACCAAATCCGCGCGATCTGTGATAGAAGGTTTGGGATTGGAGCCGATGGCTTGATGCTCTTAGCGTCGGACCCCGAGTCAGACTTTCGGATGGTCTATTTCAATGCCGACGGACGTGAAAGTAGCATGTGTGGCAATGGAGGGCGCTGTATCGTCGATTTTGCGCAGAAAAGAGGACTGTTTGAGCAGCGATGTACTTTCGAAGCCATTGATGGGCGACACGAGGCAATTTGGACTCCGGTTGAGGTGAGCCTGAAAATGACACGCCCCAAAGGATATCGAATCATTGAACCGCTTGTCGAGTGGATCGACACCGGATCACCACATTTGTTGCTGTGGGATCAAGTATCGCTGGAGGCTTTGTCCGTTGATCAAGTTGGGGGAGAATGGAGACGTTCGCCGGGATTTGCGCCACATGGTACCAATGTGAATTTCATTCGAGAAGACGCTCCGGGCACACTGGCTGTCCGCACTTTTGAGCGCGGGGTAGAGGCGGAGACGTTGAGTTGTGGGACCGGCGTCACGGCCTGCGCCTATGTGTATCTAAAGAAAAAGGAGCGGACACAGGGTCGGGTCGAAGTGCGCACGCCCGGAGGTTCTCTTTTCGTAGAAGTCACTGCGCTCGGGAGCGAAGAGGAAGCGGTCTGGCTCATAGGACCCGCAACATTCGTTTTTCAAGGAGAGATCACATTGCCTGCCCAAGCTAAATCTTGTTGAATATGGATACTATCCGAGCGCTCATCATCGAAGACGAACCACCCGCAGCACGCCGACTAAAGCGTTTGATTGACGAGGTGGCCAGCGATATAGAAGTGGTAGAGGTATTGGATTCTGTTCAGGAGGCAGTTGCATGGCTCTCTCTTCAAGGCCCAGATCTCATTTTTCTGGACATTCACCTGGCAGATGGAATCAGCTTTTCCATTTTTGATCAAGTTCAACCTCGCTGCCCAATCATTTTCACGACTGCTTACGACCAATATGCCATTCGCGCCTTCAAACTCAATAGCTTGGATTATTTGCTCAAACCCGTCGATAAGCAAGAACTGTCGGGAGCGATAGACAAATATCGACAGCAGCAGCTCAACATCCCGGGATTTGACATGAAGACTTTGTTGGAGGCGCTTCAGCAACCCGAGAAGACCTATCAAGAGCGGTTCATGGTGAGTGCTGGCGAGAAAATCCGGTCCATTCCCGTCGAAGAAGTTGCCTATTTTTTTGGCCAGCAAAAATATGCCTTCCTTGTGACGCATGACGGGCGACGGCACTTGATCGATCACACCCTCGCACAGTTGGAGGAATTGCTGGATCCTCGGCGCTTTTTCCGTATCAACCGCCAATTTATCGTTGGATTCCAGGCGATTGAGCACATGTATCCACACTCTAAAAGCCGGATCAAGATCGAACTTTCCCCCAAGCCCGATATTGAGGCGGTGGTGAGCATCGAAAAAACACCCAGATTTCGGGAGTGGCTCAGCCAATAGCTTATCAGAATTCGGCTATGGAGTCGAAGAAAATCCAAGAAATGAGCAGGATCAACGCAAGTCGATCTACCCCCCACTCAAATAAAAGCAAGCAAGCATGACGCCAGAGGCGGTTCTCACTTTGATCAACCAGTGGCATTTGCTGCACGTGAAGCTCTCCAATTTGCCAGAAGCGGCAGGAACGCTTCGCCATCTTCGTCGCATGAAGGAAGCGATAGAAGGCGCTGGCTATCTGATTGATGTGCCGTTGGGTGAGCCATACAACCCACAGCGGACTGATTTGGAGGTGAGCATGGTACCAGGTACACTGAAGCCAATCATCCTGGAGGTGGTGAAGCCTGTCGTGTATTTCCGGCACGAATCTGGTAGCAGCTTGTTACAGCGCGGCGTGGTGATCGCTGGTGATGGCGCCCAGTGAGGGGTGAGGATTTTTTTCCAAGAGGTCTTCGATTGAAGCAGCCACCTGCTCCATGAGCCACATCGGGGTGGAGGTAGCACCGCAAATGCCGACATGCTCCGCGTCTTCGAACCATTCGAGCTGAAGTTCTTCTGGTCCTGAAATGAAATGGCTCCGGGGATTGATCTCCGCACAGGTACCAAACAGCGCCTTGCCATTCGAGCTTTTTTTGCCAGAGACAAAAATCACCACATCATGGCGCGCTGAAAATTTTGCCAACTCAGGTTCGCGGTTGCTTACTTGGCGACAAATGGTGTCATTGAAGTCCACTGGGCCAAATCGCTCTTCCATTCGCTTGCGCACTTCATAGAGCAGCTTCGTGCCTTTGGTGGTCTGGCTGAAGAGAGAAATTGGACCCTCAATGGCTAGCGAATCTACTTCTTCAACTGAGGAGATGACCTGTGCCCTTCCCTGGGTTTGACCGACCAGTCCATTCACCTCGGCATGACCTTTTTTCCCTAAAATCACGATGGTGCTGGCCTCGTCATAGGATTGTCGCACCCTGTTTTGAAGCTTAAGCACGACTGGGCAAGAGGCATCAATCAAAGCAAGGTTGTTCTTCATGGCAAGCTCGTAGGTAGCCGGTGGCTCCCCGTGTGCACGGATCAGGACGGTGCTGTCGTGCAAGTTTTCCAAGTCTTCGTGGGTGATGATCTGAAGACCCATCGCTTGGAGCCGCTCCACCTCTTTGTCATTATGGACTATGTCTCCGAGGCAATACAGGCTACCATGCTCGCGAAGATAGTCCTCCGCCATTTCAATGGCATATACCACACCAAAGCAAAAACCGGATTGTTGATCGATTTCGACGCTAATCATAGGAGCTTGGAGATTATGGTGTAGTAGAAATTTTGGAAAGAATCTTCCTGGCATGTTCGAGGACTTCTTCGACTTGCTGCTCAAAAGAAAGGAGTGAGGTGTCGATCACTACGGCATCCGCTGCTTGTCGCAATGGGGCAATGGCTCGGGTAGAGTCGATTCGATCGCGCTCCGTCAGGTTGGCCGTGACGGTGGTGAGGTCTTGATAGATACCTTTTTGCGCCATTTCCGATTGTCGTCTGCGGGCCCTCACGTTTATATCAGCAGTCATAAAGATCTTCAAATCAGCATTTGGAAATACATGGGTCCCAATGTCCCGTCCATCCATGACCACAGCTCCCTGAGCGCCGATCCTTCGCTGCTGTGCCACGAGGACTTCTCTCACAGAGGGCAAAGTAGCGACTGGGCTCACAGCTTGAGATACCCTTGGTTGACGAATATCGGGTTCTCCCGGATAATCATTCAGATAAATTTCAAGATCTTCTTTCCCTTCTGCTCTGCGGAAATCGAGGTGGAGCGTGTCCAGTGCCTCCAGCAGGGCTGGACTTTCTTGATCAAAGGGAATCTTCTGATCGAGTAGATACATCGTCACAGCCCGATACATGGCTCCTGTGTCGATATAAAGGTATCCCAGTGCGTGAGCGACCGATTTGGCGGTGCTACTCTTTCCGGTTCCGGCATAGCCGTCGATGGCAATGGTGATGTTTTTCAAAGTCAAAGCGAAGGATGCTGCGGAGATGAAAGTGGAAATGAAGGGCGATATTCACACTGACTCGTACAGGTTTCATGCACGATCACGCTATACAAGCCCGGGAGTTGGCCTTCCAATTGCTCAAAAAACCATTGTGAGAGATTTTCAGAACTGGGATTTTGTAGCAGGGCGTCGCCGCGCTCTTCTCCTACGTCATTGAGGCAGTAGTGATCGAGTAGATCAATATAGGGCTTTACGATCTGCTTGATATCGCCAAAATCGATCAATATGCCGGTCTTCGGATCTGTTTCCCCCATGACCTGAATGCTGACTTGAAAGCTGTGTCCGTGCATTCTTCTGCATTTATGCCCTTCCGGCATCCCTGGCAACCAATGAGCAGACTCGAAACGAAAGCTTTTACTGATTTTTACAGGCATGTAACCTCTCAATTTTTTTGCAAAACAAGCCGTAAATTTTTGTATTCGCAAGTGCCCACTCGCTAGGTCTAGGGCTTCGATTCTCTATTCAAACAACTCAACCAGGTCATGCCGGCTGAAAGGAGTAAAGTAATTTCCTGAAAATGCCTAAGTGGCTGATCCGATCGTCGGGCGCTTGGCAGAGGAAAGTTACGTGATCGGTGTCGCGTAGGAGCACCGCCGCGTATTCCAGTCGTTGGAGGCCCTGTTGGGAAACATGCTCAATCGCAAATGCCTCATAGCCTTGAATGGCACCCACCACCACAGGCTGCACATCCAGAATGTAGTAAGAGCTAAAAAAATTTCGTTGAAACAGGCGTTCCAGCACATCCTTGGGCTTGTCCGGTCTACCTTCTTTGACTTCAATGCAGATCTGTAGTCCGGGGTGGGGGGAATGTGGGTGGCTTTGAAACAGAAAAGGGCCATTGGGACTCACTTGCCGGGGAGGGATTCCGACGAGATGGGTGGAGGATAGATCGAGGCTGAATCTCGCGTGGGATGGCCAGTGGCCATAAATTCCTTGAGGATGATAGATAATACTGTGGAGCGAGGCCAGCAATTCCCCCTCTCGGTGTGCCGAGAAATGAGCCGGGTAGTGCGCCGTCGCCAGTACAAGCACCTTGTCATCCCCAAAAGCCAGTGCACGATGGCAAGCAATCTCCGGCTGGTCAGTGAGGAGTGTGGGAATGCTTCTTCGAAAAGAAAGTTGAAGGGACTCATAACTTCGATGAGAGGATTCTCGCCGATCCAGCCGATCAACCAAGTCATTGTTGGATAGCAACAACTGCTCTAATCGCTCGCGACGCTGATAAAATGACTGGTCACGAAATTGAAGTACCTTGATTCTTGCCTCCTGATGGGGCGATTCCCAAGCTCGATTGTATGCATTCCACGAGAAATCATGGGGGGGACACAGGCTCGTGTCCGTGCCCGATACCGGCTGTCTTGGGCCAAGAGAGGGGGTCAGTTCTACATTTTGCAAAGGAAGGGATGGCAAAGGTAAAGCAAAGGGAGGGTAGTGGCTCATGATCAGGAATGAGGAAGCAAGATGCTAGTTTTGGAGATGAAATACTATTAAAATTAGTAATTTTATTTCCTCAAATAACTTCTGGTCTGCCTCT
Organism: Bacteroidota bacterium; assembly: GCA_036835375.1. Taxonomy (GTDB): domain Bacteria; phylum Bacteroidota; class Bacteroidia; order J057; family J057; genus JANQTF01. The sequence continues at coordinate 7,617 of DAITMB010000030.1, read as the reverse complement.
TGTACAACAGCGCGAGCCCATCATTTTCTTGAATCGTAGAGAAATGTCGGAAAAATTCTTACCACCTGCATGAACGTTTCTCCACAAAATGTGTGCTTCTTCAACGCGCAGAGCACTTCACTCGGATCCATTTTCTCGAAAGGTTTGTCCAGCGCATCTGATATGACAGAAACGTCTTCCCATGTTCGCTTATTTTTGGGGACTCCCATCCCGGAAGATTATTTGGCTCCCATCCGTGCGTTGAATAGCACCTGGAAAAATCCCGCATGGATCCGCTGGGTGCCGGAAGAGCAACTCCATGTCACGACTCTGTTTATTGGGGAGGTTCGTAGGGAGATTCTGGAGAATCTGGTGGCGATGTTCACGGAAGGATTTTCTACCTGTGTGCCCTTCGAACTGACAGGTGCCCAATGGCGCTGGGGACCACCGGGGCAGCCTCCTCGCATGTTGTGGATTCAATTTTCTAAGTCTCCTGCTTTCACGGAATTGGTACAAAAGCAGCAACACTGGTTGTCGCAAGTGCACAAGATGCCGCAACAGCGGAAGGCACCGATTCCTCACATCACGGTGGGAAGAACAAAACCCCGGGAGAATGATCCTGTGATCAATCTCCCGGGGCCTATACTTCTTGAGCCAATGCAACTGGAAAAGATCGTGTTGTGGCAGTCTGTCCTCCTACCGCAGAGGGCGATGTATCAACCCCTGAGGAGCTTTTCGCTACGCGGATCAGGAAGTAAGTAGTCGCTCACGAAGCCAAGCGCTGAACATCCAGTGCGTTTTTTGTGCTTCTTTCAAAAATCCTGTGATGAGGTCTGCCGTGCCGACATCTCCAGCTTCTTCTGCGACCGAGATGGTATGAGTCATGCGGTCGATCAATACCGATAAATCTCTGATGGTTGCTTCTACCATGTCGCGTGGGCGCAGGGTTTCTTTTTCTTCCTCAATGGCAGCCATATAGAGATAATCTGAAAAATTGGACACCGGTCTGCGCTTGAGGGTCAAGATTCGCTCGGCAATGTCGTCGATGTGAATCTTGGCAGTATTGTAAAGCGCTTCGAAGCGGGCATGCAGTTCAAAGAATTGTTCTCCATACACATTCCAATGGAAGTTGCGCATCTTTTGGTAGTGGAGATGGTAGTCTGCCAGTAGGTGATTGAGTTGCTTTACAATGTCGTCAACTTGCTCTTGGGGGATATTTAAGAAATTTTTCATCGTGGATAATTAGAAGAAAGGTAAAAACTTAGACGGTCCTTTTTTACGAAAAATCTGAGTACCTGGTTGCGATTTTTTGTTCATGTCCGGTCAAGGATGGAAGCCAATGGGAACGTCATGGCTCAACACGAATTTTCAGCATCCCGCAATTACGAAGGTTGGATCGTAATTGAAGTGTTTTAGGCTTCTTGCCATCGTCAATCTTGATAGAAGCCGTATTGGGGGGGATCGTACCAAGATTATGTGCAAAGAGCATCAGGAAGTTATCGCCTGGCTGGAGAGTCACCTGAAGTTCATATGGTTCTTTTTTCAAACCATACTCTTGGAGGAGCCACTGGCCATTGAGATTCACCGAGACGGTATCGTTGTCCACTGCGCCGTGATCCCACACCAAGATGGTGGCTTGCTGGCTGGAGACGGTCACCTCATCTTGTGTTTTCACTCTGCGACCCCGCAAAGACCGCGGGGTGCCATTCATGCCATAGTTCACCTCGCTAGGGACACTCAGGCGCGCGGGTTCTGGCTGAGGCGTGGTGGGCACTGGCTCGGGCAACAAGGATGCTACCGTGAGCGGTGGTGGAGCTTGTCCACATTCGGACACAGCCTGCGGTTCAGACACTCGCACACAGTTTCCCAGCACAGCCTTGACTTGATACGTGCCGGCTCGTGTGGCCCGGTAAGCTGGAAGCGTTGCACCGCTGATCTCTCGCCCATCTTTGACCCATTGATAGCTCAGGCCCGGCTCTTCACGAACCAAAAGCACCACCGCTTGGCCATCGCATAGGCTGAGTGGCTCTCTGGCAACTGCCTCCACCATCGGACGGCCATATTTCATAAGAAAGGTGGATGATCCATTCGTCAAGTCAAATCGATCTCCTTGAAATCCGTTTCCGGTCGAAATTCCAGCCACAATGATCGACCCTTGCCTATCAACTGCAATGGCTGGTAAGTCTTGCTCACTGAAAGCAGCCCCCCGGTCCTGCCACAGAATGATTTGGTTATACATTCGGTTCAGCTTGGTCACAAAGTAGCGACCATCGGCTGTGAGTCCACTCACATAGGCGTCACCCTGCTCTGAAACCACCCGGTGACTGACTGCATAGCTTCCCTCGGGCATCAGCAAAGGCCCGTTCCAAAGGTCGATCCCGTTGCTAGCAAAGGTGAAATACTCGCGGTTGAGCAAGAGGGTGATTGGCCCCTGGCACTCCACATAGAGGTCTCCTGATCTCACCCGCGTGCGCTCAGTATTGATTTTTCGGGCATAGATCACTTCTCCTTCTGGACCGAATTTCGCCAAGAAATAGTTTTCCTTTAGTAGTGTGCTCCGAAGCGAATAGCTTCCAAAGTCAGCAACCAAGTCAAATCCGCCTGCGAGATACACGTTGCCCTCGCAGTCGCTCGCCAAGGCATTGCCAAAGTCAGCGCGGTAGGAATCTGTTGCAAAAGATTTGACCCAAAGAAGCTCTCCTCTGGGAGAATGTTTTGCTAAAAAAATGGCCCCTCGATCCGGCGCACTCAATAGTTCGGATCCCACTTGGAGGCTGTCTCGATATCTTCCGGCTGTGTAAATATTCCCCAAAGGATCTGTACAAAGCCCCATCAGATGCTGTCTTTGCTCGTCTTTCCACCACATGACCCGTCCATCTGGATGGAATTTTCTGAGGTACTCATTTTCTCCCGCTACTACAAGGTTGCCTTCGGGATCTGTAGCCAAAAATGTGGGCTTGACGCCCTTCACCTCTTTGTCATAAACGATGCTTCGCTCAAGTCCATGAGAAAACAAGGAGCTGATGCGCTGATGCACACGACCCCGGTTTTCTGTCTGAGTAATCGCATAAATTTCGCCGCGCGGACCAGTGACCAGGTCGGCAAAATATGTTTTCCCTTTCTCAGCGCGGAGCTTATTGGTCCATTGCCAACGTGGCAAGATGGGGAGCCAGCCCCTGATGGAGTCTTCCTTGGTGAAAATGATCGGCGGTGTGAACGGCAGTAGGTCAAATGTGGGAGATTTGGCACTGCATGACCCGATCGCAGCTTCCACCTGGTAGTTCCCCGGAGAATGAGCCAAGTACCTCGCATCAGTGGCTTCGGGGATTTTGAGGCCATTTTTGAACCATTGAAAAGAGCTCGCATTGCCCCTCGCAACGAGCACCAGGCTGTCCTCTAGGCAATCTGCTCCTCCGGCTGTCTCTACCAACGCGCTTGGCGGGGACACAAAACGGATTCGTTGTACAGGGGAGAGGGCCTCGCAACCGGGACTACTTCGCAACAGCTGGTAATCACCATCGCTTTCTACCCGAAGGGTCGCAGCGTTGCCGCCCCGAATGGGGCTTCCATTTTTCATCCACTGAAAAGACACAGAGGCTTTCGTCGTGAATCCTGCCTCCAGTTGCACTGAACTCCCTACGCAATAGGTGAGGTCGCCTCCCGGATACACATCTACCTCGCAGGCGCTGAGGTCCATATAAAAAATGTCATTGTTGCCGAGTGTTCCCAAGTTAGAACACCACCAAGCGGTCTTTCCATCGGCAGAAATCTGAAAGTCAAAGTCTGCGCCGGGACTGTTGACGGGAGCAGGAAGGCGAACAGGCAAGCTCCATCGCTGCCAAGTATCGTCCAGCCGATAACTCATGTAGATGTCTGAGTTCTGGCCCTCGCTGCCACCATCGGTGTTGAAGTAGAGCGTTCGTCCGTCCGGTGCCATGAACGGTGCGTCTTCATTGCCCTGCGTGTTGATGTCGGGCCCGAGGTTGATGGGTTTGCTCCAAGCCGTGTCATTGATGGGAAAGCAAGCGTATAGATCGGTTCCACCAAATGAAGGGAAGCCTTCGTTGGGTAGAAGAAGCACATTTTGGGGGGTGCGGAAGTAGTCTTTGTAAGAGCCTTCGTAGCGAAAGTCGCGAATGTGCATGGGCACAGGAGAAGACCATTGTTGGGAGTTTCGCTCTCTAACGGAATAGGAAATGCCAGCCTCTTGCACACCTGGGGCAACCTGTACAAGAAAAAGCGTATCGTGCTTTGCGGATACCTGCCACACGAATTCATGGCCTTTGGAGTTGAGCGGCAGACCAAATCGTTGGGCAGTTGACCATTGACCTCGGGCATCGCGCCGGCTATACCAGATGTCGCCGGGATCGCGATGTCCCCCGGTGTTTTCGGGGCATTCTCTTCGCCAAAAATAGACCATTTGTCCATCAGGTGAAGGAATGGGTTCCCGCTCTTCACAAGAAGAGTTGATCTGCTCATTGGGCCTGATGGCTCGTTGGCCAAAGCTGAAGGCAGGGAGAAGCGTGATCAATAGGCAAAAAATTCGGAATGGCATAGCTTCAGGAATTGGTCTGTGTGGCGGGTGCAGTAGGCTGCATTGCCCATCATCAGATGGCTAAAGGTATCTATCTTTCGGAAAAAAGAGAATTTCTACTGTCGTCCCCCCCTTTCGATCGTCAAATTGATCGAGGCTAGGTGACACTGCCAGATGGGTTTGTTGAATAAACGCTGCTGATTGACATTGATCGCAGGTGTGGTTACAGAAAAAGGCTACGGACATGGGAATGCCAAATTTCAACATGGCTGGCAGAAGTCCGTATATTCGCCCATGATTTCAGCAATTGTCCAGGGAATCATGATTGCGCTGGTGAGGTTTTACCAAGTAGCCATTTCTCCCCTTTTCTCCTCTTCCTGCCGCTACACCCCTACATGCTCGCACTACGCAATAGAGGCGGTCCGTTTATACGGACCTTGGAAAGGCGGTCGTTTGGCGGCTCGGCGCATTGCTCGTTGTCATCCTTTTGGCGGTAGCGGCTATGACCCTGTTCCCGGAACAGAGCGCCCGGATTTGATGCAAGAATTTGACTCCGACACCCATGAGTAATTGGCAAATGGCCTTGGTAGGCTGCTGGCTGGCATGTGCTGCCCCTTTGTCTTTGGAAGCGCAAACACCGCTGTCATGGAGCAGCCTCCAGCAGTGCGAGCTTCCAAGCGGCCTGATTCGATACACCCATGAAGTCGCTTCGCTGGATCGCCAGTTGGTACAAGTGAAAGGATATATCATTCCATTAGATTCCGATGGTCGTGATTATGCTTTGTCTGCCTATCCCATGATTGAGTGCTTCTTCTGTGGGAACGCAGGTCCTACCAGCATCATTGAGCTGGTGATGAAGGATGCCAAACGCTATAAGGTGGACGCACTCAAGACATTTGAAGGGGAGCTGGTCCTGTCGCCGGGATCTCAAGGAATGATTTTTCGATTAGAATCTGCCGTGGAGCGATGATCTTTTGCGCGTCTAGGGTCGGCTGTAGGTTTGAATTAATGCTACCCTTTGATGATTTGGCCGCTCAACCAGGCTTGACACTGAATCACAGCACCCACTTTAGGAGACTCTGGCATTTCGAGGGGATCTAGCAGAAGGTCGATTTCTAATCCAAGGCTTTGGAGGCGTGCGACCATGAATGGCTGACCGGAAAGCTGGTTTTTTCGAGATTCTATTTCCTGAATAATCCCAGTGATGAGCGCAGTGGCGTCGGGAGAGCTGTCTGCATCTTCGGTGAACAATCCCAAAGGCACGAAGGATTGAATGGCAAAGGGGACCTCTTCCTCTTGCTGAGCCAGATGAAATGCCTCGGGAGAGGGGTAATATCGCACTTCTTGTGAAAATGCCGCGAGCTGGACCGTGGCTTCCCCTGGGTAGAGCAGATGAGGTTGCAAGCGTGCGTCAGGTGCATCAAAGACAAAAGGATAGTCACCGCTTTCGGGATCAGATGGATCCGTAGGGTTGGTCCACGCAATCCAAGCGCCATCCAGCGGACTTTGGGAACGCTCCACAGGAGAGAGCAATCCGACTTTGATCCGACTTCCGCTCCGAAAATGAGGATTCATGCCGATCAGTTCCCCCTGATGATCGAACTGAAGCCATAACTCAGCTCCGGATAGGTCGGCATAGCGCACATAAAACCCATGCTCCGTGTCGAGGTGATTTCCCGACTCATAGGCTTGTTCTAATAAAATCGCAAATTCGTCTTCGGAGTTAACAGGGAAACCAATATCAGAGAGGTTGCTCATTCACATTGAATTGGGATATATCCTGTTCCGGAGCGAGAAGGATACCCCGGATTTGAGGCAGCAAGATGCGAACTTTCTCTCAACTGCTTGCTACCTACCACGGGAAACCTTCTTGATCTTGAGCGCTAGCAAGAAGGTTTTTTTCGGAAGCCCAGGACTGAGTGCAATTCTCAAACAGAATGTCCGTTTTCCTTGCGTCTGCTGATTTTGTTGAGTCATTCTAATTTGAAAGCTCACATATTCGAGCGAAATTTTCACTTATGAAACATCTTTCACTTACGGTTCTTTTTGCGCTTGTTTCCACTGCTCTGCTTGCTCAATCTAACCCAGAATCTTGGGTAGGTACTCTGGACCTCCACTACAAAGGACATCAGGTAAACGAAGAGCAATTGACTCATGAGGCTTTTTGCCTTGACAATCGCGACACCCTCACCATCGTCTATGATTCTGGCACGCCCACCGAGGACCAGTTTGTGATTCTTGGGGCTGAAATCTGGGGACAAGTGTCTTTGGGAGAACCTTCTCTCTTGGCGCAAGTTCCTGCGGGCCAACCCGGAAATCATTCCCAGTTGGTCGTGCCGCTGGCTTCTTATGTCCCGGCGCATCTACTACCGGCAGATGGCAAGGCTGTGAGGGTCATGCTGCGCGTGCGGCGAATCATCAAAGTCGAAGGTCAGCGCTATCTGGCTCATTATGACGTACCCGGTGAAGAAGACGATTTTTCCTTTCTCCTCACCCGAAACTGCAAGTGAATGGCCCGATGAGGTAAATCCATCAATTGATGTAATCCTCTGGTACTACATGCCTGTCACAACAAAAAACCTCCCGCGAGTTGTTCACAGGAGGTTTTTTCTTTGTGCACATGAAAGATGTGCCTACTTTCTGCCGCTGGCGGTGATCATCTCACCGAGTTGGCGGTTGAAATCATTTGCTGCGAGCAATTCTTCCATTGAAAGATGCAAGCGATACCGCCAGTAGTGATTGGGATTGGCAGGTACGTTGATCTGTTCCTCCAGGGGATTCTCGCGGCGAAGTTGGCCATCGATGGCCAGTAGATCCTGAATCGGCAAAATAGCCCACATAGCGGGCGAGTAGAGGTGTTGTGCAATGATTTCACGGGCTACCCAAGGTTCGCAAAAGAAGGGAGCACCGCCTCGTTGGCCAAGAATATCGTTAAAAAAACGCTGGGTCGCTGTCCGATCCTCTTCCCACCAGCCTCGAATGGTCGACATGTCATGAGTAGAAGTACTCACCACAGAAGCATATGGCGCAGCCCCTGGGTGCCCAAATATTTGAGTGGCTGCCTTGGGCATACGTTGGATTTCAAGGCTAAGAATTCCCAATTC
>DAITMB010000029.1:0-45096 GCA_036835375.1 Bacteroidota bacterium | reverse complement strand
CTAACTTCCATTTTTCATTTATCACATCATGAGAGTTTTCATTATTCTCTGCTTAGTAACGCGAGAAAAATAACTTCCCGGATTCGGTTAGGGATTCCGTTCCAGATCAAGGAAAAAAATCCGAGCCTAGCGAGCTAGGTGAGGGTTTTTTGACGCCGAGATGGGGCGGAAGACCAAGCGAAGACGACCAACTTATTTTTTGAGCGTTACTTACTCAGCAGTGTACAGGCTTTGTATGCTCAAGTCTCTGTACCCGCTCCCGACGATTCTGTCCATTTCTCAACTCCTTTACTTTATCTTGTAAAATAATTGTAAGAATATGCCTCGGGCATTGCCCTGCGATGGCACAGACCGCGAACAGGCTTCCTACTGCCGTCTCTCATCTCAACCCCTCAACTCATCATGCGCATGGACCTACAGATACCTCCCAAGAAACTGTTTTTGATCGACGGACTGGGAGCTGTGCTCACGACGTTCATGCTGGGGGCTGTGTTGGCTCGCTATGAGGCATGGGTGGGAATGCCGCGCGATGTGATGCTCCTCTTGGCGCTCATTGCGTCGGGCTTTGCGCTCTACTCCCTCTCTTGTTTTTTCTTGGTTGAGAAACGTTGGCGGCCTTTCCTTCAGGTCATTGTCATCGCCAATGTCCTCTATGCCATGCTGACGCTCGGCTTGGTCTTCTATTTTTATCATAGCATCACCCTGCTCGGAATCACCTATTTTTTCCTTGAAATGGTCGTGGTGATTGCGCTGGTGGTGGTGGAGCAGCGAAACATTCTGCACGCCGCAAGGCCTTGAGGAGGAGAAAAGGTCGTCCGGGGGCTACCTTGGGCGCGCCGATTCGGACTGCTCCGTGATGTCCGTGGAAGTATGCGGCGTGTGAATAAAAGAACGATTGCTTCCTCGGAGCTTCAACAGCGACACCGCCATCGAAAAAAAAGCATACGGCAGCGTGAGAAATGCTTTGAGATAGCGCGGCTGATACAGCCTGCGGGGAATGGCCAAGGCAAATGCCAGGGCATTTGCCCCAAAAGCTGCACCCCACAGGGCTGCCCATGGCGGCGGCGAAAAGAGCAGCGCAGCAACGAAACCAATCAGCAAAACACCCGGCTGGATGAGCCTTGGCGGCAAGATCATCTGGCAAGCTTTGTCGAAAAAATCGACATTCCCATGTCTGAACAGCGCCCCCAGCGCCTGGCCGAAATACAGCTTCGCATAGTGGAACTGCGCGGCGATCCAGCGGCGGCGCTGCCGTGTGAAATGCTCCCTCCGGCTCACTTTTTCATCGTAGATCCAGGCAGAAGGCAGATAAGCCACCTTGACCCCGCTGCGAAGGAGCTTCAGTTCCAGCTCTTTGTCAAATCCGCCGACGGCATCGACGCTGGCCATGATCGACCGGAACATCGAATACGCGAAGGCCATGCCCGATCCCACCAATCGCGAGGAAAGCCCCACGGCGCGGTGGCCAGAGGAGAAGATGCGATGGTTGATCTCTTCGCTCATGGCATCGAGAATGGCAAAAGGGGTATGAAGATTTTTGGCGACTCTGCGGCCCTGAATGGCGGTGAACCCAGCTTGATAGGCCGTGTTGAAACGATAGAGAATGTCTTTCTGGGCGAGATTGTCGGCATCCAGCACAAGGACCAGGTCATATTTGTCGCCAAGGATATCCAGCGCTGCGTTGAGCGCCCTGCTCTTGGTGCTTTGTTCAAATGAGACCTCCACCAAGCGCAGGGGCATGGCGCGCAGCGCCTCCAGGGTCGCAAGCTGCAGGCCATCGGCGATGATCACCAGCTCCCATTGGTCCGAGGGATAATCGAGCCGCAGCGTTTGGGTCGCTGTGTGCAAGATCACAGCATCTTCTTGGTAAGCTGGGATGAGCACCACCACGCGCGCGAAGCGTGTGGCGGCGGGCAACTGCTCGTCACGCGTAGCGGCAGGCAGGAAGGCCAGCAAGGAATAGGCGAGCAGGTAGAGGGCGGAAAGCCCCAGATAGGCGAGGACGGCTGCGACAAGGATGTTGAGAATGATCATGCTTCGACGGATGCTAGGAGGTCACCATCAACCAGTAGGACAAGTTCGCCAACAATTGCGGAAAGCACAGTTTTTGATTTTTCTTTCAGGTTGTCTCTTTCAAAGATATCGCGCGCCTCGTTTGCCCATTCGGTGAAATAAGGTGCTGAAGGCATACCTCGGAACGAGGAACAGGAAGCTTTCTGAGCTAAAGAAAATCCTTTGGCAAGTCTTCCTGGATCCACTGGACCAGTTCAGTGGCTCTGGCCTCCCAGCTTTGACCTTCGGCAAAGGTTCGTCTGGCGATTCGGGCAGCCGGGCTGTCCTGTTCCAATGCACGACGACAAGCTGCCCAAAAGGAGTCGGGGGCATCGGCCTGCTCGATCATCTCGGCAAAGTCGCTCAGATCGCTGAAGGAGGTGCTCACCACAGGTAAGCCTGCTGCGAGGTATTCATTGATTTTGAGGGGGTAAATGAATCGGGTGAACTCATTTTTTACAAAAGGAATCAGTCCGAGGTCCATTTTTTTTACCCAATCTGGCAGTTCTTCAGGCTGAAGGCCTCCGGTCACTTCCACCCTGGGATGCGCCATGAGCCGTTCCCTGAGCTCCTGTCCGCCGATTCTGCCCACCAGCAGCAGGCGTGCGTCCGGCCAATCCTGGAGCACGCCGAGGAGCAAATCGAAGTCAATGCGTTCATCCAGGCTTCCCAAATAACCCAACACCGGAGCGGCTGCGCTGCGTGGCTCAGGCCGAAATGCCTGCTCGAAAAGGGGCAGATTCACGCCGTTTTTGACCACGACGCCGCGCATTCCCGGGAGCAATTTTTCCTCCAGCAAGGGGAGAGAAGAAGTGATGAGTCCATCTACCATCCGCAGAAAGCGAGTTTCCAGCCTGGGGCCGTGCCGATCGGTCCACCTGGCAGCGCCGATTTGGTCGTAGCAATAATAATATTCCCGAATCACGGGCAATTGGCCATGCAGATAGACGCCCAAAAAAGGATTGAAGGCATTGATCATCACTGGCCGAACGAACCCTAACTGACGAAGCGCTTGAGAAATGGCTTTGGCAGCCCTGCGCGCATGGTAGCGAGCGAAAAAATCATACAGTTTGCCCGCATGGAAGCCATTGATGGGGAGCACGGGCGGCAATGTCAACACATGCAAACTTCCCGTCTCGTGCTGGGCCATCTTTCGGAGGCGCGCATCCAGCCCCAGGATTCTTCGAGCAGGCTTTTTGCCGTGTCGGAGGCCCTGATAGACATCTTTCCAGGAAAAAGGGTATTCGACATAGAGCACCTTCGCGTGCTGGGCCAGCGCCTGCATGAGCTGCACGGTGGACTTTTGGTAGTCTCCTTCCCAGGCAGGAAAACCAACGCAGAGAAGGGGGGGAAGCGATTTTTTCATGGCCGAAGCATTCGTCTGCATAAACTACCGCACAAATCTCTTCTTCGCCAAAACTGATCCCTGATTCCCTTCGACTAAGAATTTTTTGCAAGGTAGGACCCGGCGCAAGGAGGTCGAAAAGGATATGAAATCGTTATTTCGACACAGAAAATGAATGAGGAGCGCTGACAAAATAGATGTTTATTATTGGGCCGAGATTTTGTTCGAAGACAAGGAAGAAAAACCGAGTTTGGCGGGCCAAGTGAGGATTTTTCTGACGCAGGATTCGGGCAAAAAATCAACCAAGAATGTGGAGTTATTTTGTCAGCGTTCCTAACTTGTTTCGATTCTTCCTTTCCGCTCATTCCATCTGGCTTCGATTCCCTCAATGACAAAATTTATCTGGTTCAGAAATAGCTCCAAAGAAATCTGGCGACAACTTGCCGAGGAACTCGGCGGAGAGCACCAGGAGATCAAGCGCTCTGGTTTCGGGCTGGTGCGGGCGTGGCATTTGGATTGGGAAGTCGTGTTGGATACCTATACGGTCTCCAATGGCAAGACCTCCCAGACCTACACCCGCATGCGTGCACCCTATGTCAACCGGGACGATTTTCTATTTCGGATTTATCGGCGCAATGTTTTTCACGACATTGGGAAAGCCTTCGGGATGCAGGATGTCACCGTAGGGTTTCCCGAGTTTGACCGAGACTTCATCATCCAGGGCAATGATGAACGAAAGCTCCGAATGTTTTTTGAGTCGTCTCCCATCCGCGAGCTGATTGCTGCACAACCCCGCATCGACCTCAAGATCCGGCCCGATGAAGAGGTCCTGTTTCAACCGAAATTTCCGCCAGACATCAATGAACTGTATTTCTCGACTGCCGGGATTATGAAGGATCTCTCACAACTCAAGGACCTCTTCGATCTTTTTGCCATCATGCTGGACCATCTGTGTGAGATTGGAACCGCTTACGAAGATGAGCCTCCCAGCATGATTCGGGCAAAATGAAACATGATTTTGTTCCATCGCTATGTTTTCTTTTTGGGGACTGAGTGAGTCGCCGGTGGCGTAATCGACTTTGTTTTTGCAGCACCTTGTTGCTTGAGCTGATGGATGTATTTGGCACGTCGTGAACCCGCCTATGTATAGGTGCCAGTCGCTACGCGCCTGCAACATCCGTGGCTATTCCCCATACTACTTTATCGGAAAAAATAGAAGGTGCGACCGCTATGAGGTCGAGTCACCTTGCACCCCATCGGGGTTGCTCCCCTAGTAGCAAGTCAATGTCCATGAGCCAAGCCTGGAAGGGTCGTACCCCGAATCCATTCCTGCCATTTTTGCCAGAGAACCAAAAATCCTAGCTCCTCTCTAGCACCACGGCATACCCTTGGCCTACTCCGACACACATCGTCACAAGGGCATATCGTTGCTGGGTGAGCTGAAGTTGGAGCGCTGCGCTATGAAGAATGCGCGTGCCAGACACACCGAGGGGATGACCTAAGGCAATGGCTCCTCCATTGGGGTTGATCCGCGAATCATCATCGGCGAGGCCCCAGGCACGGATACAGGCGAGAGATTGCGCAGCGAAAGCTTCATTCAACTCAATGATGTCTATTTGTGCCAAACTGAGACCAGCCTTGTGGAGGGCTTTGTTCGAAGCACTCACCGGGCCAATTCCCATGATCCGAGGCTCTACGCCCGTGACGGCAGAGGCCACGATTCGTGCCATCGGTTGCAGGCCGTAGCGCGCTATTCCTTGTTCGCTCGCTACCAAGGCAATGGCTGCCCCATCATTGAGGCCGGAGGAATTGCCAGCGGTCACCGTGCCGCCATCCTCTACCCGCTTAAACGCGGGGCGCAGCTTGGCCAGGACTTGCAGCGTAGTGTCGGGCTTGATGAACTCGTCGTGCGTCACCATTACTGGATCTCCCTTGCGCTGGGCAATGGCGACAGGCGTGATTTCCCTCGCGAAGCGACCCGCAGCCTGGGCTTGAGCAGCTTTTTGCTGAGATCGCAAAGCGAAAGCATCCTGATCTTCCCGCGAAATCTGATAGGCTTCGGCCAGGTGCTCGGCTGTTTGTCCCATGCCATCCACACCGTAGCGTGCCTTCATCAGCGGATTCACAAATCGCCACCCGAAGCTGCTGTCGTGCATTTCTGCATCTCGGCCAAAAGGCTGCGAAGCCTTGGAAATGACCCAAGGCCCTCGGGTCATGTGTTCCACGCCGCCGGCGAGGTAGAGATCGCCATCGCCCACGCCGATCGCTTGCCGGGCGTGCATCACCGCTGACATTCCCGAAGCGCAGAGTCGATTCACCGTCTCGCCCGGCACCGACCAGGGAAGCCCGGCAAGCAAGAGGCACATGCGCGCCACGTTGCGATTGTCTTCGCCAGCCTGATTGGCGCAACCCATGATCACATCGTCGTAAGCCTCCAGCGGAATATCCGGGTAGCGCCCTATCAGCTCGCGAATGGGGATCGCACCCAGGTCATCTGTGCGGATGTGAGATAAGGCACCACCAAAGTTTCCGATGGGAGTCCGAACAGCATCAATCAAAAAAGCTTCATGCGCCATGGAAAGAGGGATTGGGGAGAGGAAGAGGGAATCAACGAATATGAAAAAACAAAGAGACTTGAAAACTAATGCCTTGTCAAGTTAAATATGATGGGTAGGCGGTCACAAATTTTTTCGCAGATTAAGATGGAAAATCCGAGCTTAGCGAGTCAAGTCGCGAGCCGGTGGGATCAAGGGACCCACGGGCGAGCTTCCAATGCAGAGACGCCGAAAAGTGCTACCCTGAGCGGAGCCGAAGGCATGCAGCGATTACCCATCACGAGGGAATTGACAAAGCACCAGGGAAGCTTCCTGATTTTTTTTCAACAAAAAGCACCTGAATCAAATTCCCTCGCTGCTGTTCTTTCAAGTCGCTCCTTCTTTCCATTTGGTAATTGCCGATGATTCTGATTGCTTTTGAGCCGCAAAGAAGGCAGTGCTGTTTGGGATTGTAATCCCTGCTATCGCAGGCATCCCGGTTGACTTTTGTTTAGGAAAACTTTCTATGCCTTTGGCGGGTTTAATCGATGATATTTACGGATAACCCCCTGCACGCTTATGCGGAAATACCAGTCGCGAAATTTCAAAAAAGAATATGACCTCGGACAGTACGCCCCGTTGTACCGAAGCAGCATTTTTCCGCTGTTGAAAAACAGCCGAAAAGGGCATGACATGGAATCTTTTTTTCTGGATTTCGGTCCTGTTCATTTCCGGGTGGCGCGACATTTCGGCTTTTGCAAAGGGGTAGAAAATGCCATTGAAGTCGCGTATGAGACTTTGGCACAGCATCCCGACCGCAGGGTGTTCATGGTCAGTGAGTTGATCCACAATTCTTTTGTGAATGACGACCTCAAGGCGCGGGGTCTTCGTTTTCTCAAAACAGCCTCCGGAGATCAGCTCATCCCATGGGAAGAGGTGAACGTCGGCGACATTGTAATCACCCCGGCATTTGGAGCCACGCTGGAAGATCAGGCCAAGCTAGAGGAACGAGGGGTAGATCTCGCGCCTTGGAATGCGACGTGTAGATTTGTTGAAAACGTCTGGTTTCGTGCGCAGGAACTAGGAGAGCAGGGATATTCGATCATTGTTCACGGGAAATTTCGCCATGAAGAAACCCTCGCCACACTTTCGCACAGCCGCGTACACGCCCCTACACTCGTGGTCAAGGACATGGAAGAGGCCAGGATTCTGGCAGAGGTGATGCGCGGAAACTTGGGTAAAGAGGCCTTCGATCGGCAATTTGGCATGAAGTCCTCGCGGGGGTTCGACTGGCAGCGCGACTTGCGCAGGGTCGCCGTGGTCAATCAGACCACCATGCTAGCTTCCGAGACATCAGAGATTGCGGAGTACTTTCGGCAAGTCATGACCGAGCTGTACGGCGAAGCGGAGGTAGAAGAACACATCGCCAACACCCGCGACACGCTGTGCTATGCCACCAAAAACAATCAAGGGGCGACGCTAGAGCTCTTGAGGAATTCGGCGGATCTGGCCATCGTAATCGGCGGGCGAAATAGCTCGAATACTTCCCACTTGGTGGAGCTGTGCGAGGAGAAGTTACCCACGTATTTCATCGCGTCCGAACGAGACATTCTCTCCGCTACCGAGATTCTTCATTATGACTTTCATCATCACAAGGAGCGGATTGTCTCGAACTACCTGCCCAAAGGCAATCCTACGCGGATTCTGATCACTTCAGGCGCTTCTTGCCCCGACGCCATTGTGGAACAAGTCCTACTAAAGTTGACAGGGTATTTCGAAGGACACAAAAGCCTCGACGCCGTGCTCGGACCTTGGAGTCAGGAAATGATCGACGCCTGATCAGGATCGCTTTTCTACGCCGGTTGCCATGAGATACGCCTTGATGAATTCATCCAGATCGCCATCCATCACGGCTTGCAAGTCTTGCGACTTCAGCTCGGTGCGAAGATCTTTCACTTGCTTGTAGGGGTGGAAGACATAGTTGCGAATCTGTGATCCCCACTCTATGGCATCTTTTTGGGCTTCCGCGCTCATAGATTCCTGCCGTCTTCGCTCGAGTTCCCGCTCGTAGAGACGACTTTTGAGCAATTCAAAAGCTTTTTCCTTGTTGCGAAGCTGGGAGCGGTCGGTCTGGGAGAAAATCACAATTCCGGTTGGGATGTGCTTCACGCGCACGGCCGTTTCGACCTTGTTCACGTTTTGCCCTCCCTTCCCGGAGGAGTGCGTCGTGGTGACCTCCACATCGGCAGGATTGATGTCGATCTCAATGGTGTCATCAATGAGCGGGCGCACGTCCACGGATGCAAAGGTCGTTTGTCGCTTACCCTGCGCGTTGAAAGGGCTGATTCTCACCATGCGGTGAACCCCCTTCTCGCCTTTGAGGTAGCCATAGGCATAAGGCCCAAGTATTTCCAGCTCCACACTTTTGTAGCCAGCTGTGTCGCCCTCGACTTCGTCGAGAATGTTGACTTTGTAGCCTTGTCGCTCGGCATACATGATGTACATACGCCGCATCATCGACACCCAATCCTGACTTTCGGTACCCCCGGCGCCAGAGTTGATCTCCAGGATGCAGTCGAGGCGATCCTCTTCCTTGTCGAGCATCTTGCGAAACTCCAAGTCCTCCACCAAACTTTCGGCGTGTTCATAGAGGGGTTGTATGTCGGCTTCGGAGGCGTCGCCCTCTTTGAAAAACTCGTACATGGTCTCGGCTTCTTCGACCGCGTTGGCGGCTTTTTGCCAAATGAGCGTCCAGTACTTGAGGTTGGAGATTTCCTTCATCACCTTTTCCGCCTCCTCGGGATGTTGCCAGAAGTCGGGTTGTTGGGTGATAGCTTGTTTTTCTTCGATCAGGGCTAATTTGGGAGCCACGTCAAAGATAGCCCTTCAGCGCTTGAATGCGCTCGCGAAGGCCTCGTATTTGTTCTTGGGTCATGAGAATGGATTGATGCTGTCTCGAATTTCGAAGCAGGCCATCAAAGATAGGGGCTGGCAGGGTAGGGGGCAAGGAATACTTTGCACGAACGGAGAATGCCTGAGGGTTGAGGCAAGGGGAAGGACGCGAGAAGAAGTTTTGAGTTAATGATAAAGTATCCTAGATTGTGAAAATGTTATACAATGATTAATAATTTAATTATATAAATTTATTTCTAGTTTGAGAAAAAACAAAATCGAATTGAGTACTTTCTAAAAATGGTTCCTCGAAAATTAATTTGTTAAACCCGTAGAAAATTGCTTGTTTCTGGACCTCATCACAAGTGAAATCCATCATGGACTTTTGGGGACAACTACTAGACAGCAGCGGCTTCATGCCACATGGTTATTGCTACTTTTGGCAATCCGACGTCCTGTGGTCCATGGTGATTGGGGATGCGATGACTGCAGCTGCCTATTTTGCTATCCCTGTTGCGTTGGCGATTTTTGCTAAGAAGCGGCCGGAGCTCAAATTTCGTGGGGTCTTATTCCTGTTTGCGTCCTTTATCTTAGCATGTGGTGCCACCCATGTCATAGATGTTTTTACGATCTGGCATCCTACCTATCGATTATCTTCTGTGATCAAGGTGCTTACTGGGCTAGTCTCCATTGCCACGGCGATTCACCTGTGGCGTCTGCTCCCGGTGGCCGTTCGGGTGCCGTCACTTCGAGAATGGGATAACACCAATGATCAGTTGGTGGAAAGCAACCGCCAACTGAGCATCAAAGTAGCAGAGCTTGAAAAGGCCAAAGGTGAGCTCGAAAATTTTTCCTACACCATCTCACACAATCTTCGGGCACCTGTCCGGCATATCATCGCTTTTTCTGAGACCTTGAGCGAAGGACTCTCGCCAGAACTACTTTCAGACTCTCAGCGATACGACCTGGCTGCCATTCGCCAATCATCGAAGCACATGGGGCACCTCATTGACGACTTGCTGGATTACATGCGCACGGGACAACTCAGTTCTCAGCTCGAATCGGTGAACTTGAACGATATGGTCGATCAGATTTGCAACATGCTGGATGAAAAGTCATCACAAAGCTGTGTCTGGGATATTGGAGATCTTCCCACGATTCAAGCCGACAAGCTGCTCATGTTTCAATTATGGCAAAACTTACTGGAAAACGCTGTGAAGTTTAGTTCCAAAAATCCCAATCCGTTTATCCGTCTGAGAGCGAAGGAGCTGGGAAATGCCTGGGAGTTCACCCTGGAAGACAATGGCGTGGGCTTTTCCGAAGCAGGGAAAGAAAAAATGTTTGATATCTTTCAACGACTTCACAAGCAATCTGAGTTTCCCGGCACTGGGATCGGTCTGGCGCAAGCCAAGCAGATTGTGGAGCGGCACCTCGGCACCATCGACGCGTTTGGAGATCCCGGCAAGGGGAGCCGTTTTGTCCTCCGCTTCCCAATGATGCTTCAGGAAATGGCTTGATCGAGTAATGATACGTTCAATTTAGCTTTCAACATCTTCTCCATCTTATTTTCCTTCACAGCTGTGGCCTTTTCAGATCGCCTTTTATCAACTACATCGCATGGAAAAGAGAATGAACATTCCCGCCACTTTCCTGATAATGGAAGACGATGAACTGGATTACAGACTCTTTCAGCGAGCCGTGGATCAGACAGACAATCAGCACCCCATCATTCACTTTCCTACGGGGATAGAGCTGCTGGACTATTTAGCGGAATGGGTTCCTGGTAGCCCCTACATTGCAGCCATTTTGCTGGACATGAAGATGCCTGCTATCTCGGGCTTAGAAGTGCTGGCACGCATCCGGGCGAGTGATAAGACTAGGTTTTTGCCGGTGATCATGCTCACGGCTTCCTCATTCCCAGGCGATCTCGATAAAGCCTATGCGATCGGGGCGAATGCCTTTGTGCAAAAATCGATGGATCGAAATGAATTCCAGCAGGCTATTCATCACCTGTTGGGCTTTTGGGGGAAGGTAAACCTCCAGTCGTTTCAGCAGCATTGATGGTGCCTCCCACTAGCGGTAAGGGTGAGTGAGAATCGTGAACGCGAAAGTTCGCGCAATTTGCATGGTTCACCGTTTTCAGAGATTTTTCCTTACCACATGCGAAAGGCATCTTCGAAATGTTCGATCAGCGGGTGTTCGGGCATTCGAAGGTTGATGGCAATCACATCAAAGCGAATGGGGACCGTTTGAAGGTGCTTTTCATAGGTGTAGCAATCAGCCACGCGAAAAAGGTGCTTTTTCTTCGCCTCCGTGACGGCTTCCTCAGGATAGCCCCAGATGTCATCGGATCGGGTCTTGACTTCCACAAACACCAACTCTGCCGGATCTAGCATCAGGGCCACCAGATCCGCTTCGCTTTTCTCAAAGCGATAATTCCGGTCGAGGATCTGATATCCTTTGGCTTCGAGATACCCTGCGGCTAAGTCTTCGCCGAGCTTGCCTATGTCGTTGTGGCTGGCCATGTGAGAGGTCACTGAGAAAAGTAGTTCTCCCCAAATCTATCGAAAATCCGGGTCATAGAGCAGGTTCATCCCGCGCATCAATAGCGATAATCGCGCTTTTTTACGGTGTAGGCGCTGGGTATCCGAAATTGGTCCTGGGAAAAGGTCCTGGCCGAAATTCCCGTGAGGGTCGTCGTGACTGTGAGACTGGCTTCCTTACGAATGGTTTTGAGTGGTATTCGGCCCTCGAGTCCTTGCGCCAAATGCGCGACTTTGGCTCTGCACGGACTGGGGTATTGGGAGACATCAATGCGATAATCATCGGAGACAAAGTATAAAAAGGTAGCATCGGGTCTCCGGAGCTCATATATCTGGCAGCGTATGCCATTTACTTCCGCGGATTCACCGGTGGGCTGGGCGACGAGTGCCCGCTCTTGCTCTAGCTGGTGGGTTTCGCGGTTGATGTCTAGGTGAGCAGAATAGCGGTAGGCAAGTCGATTGCCCTGATCCATGCTGTATTCGTAGTTGCTGTCTGCGACGAACAAGAAAGTTTTGGGGTAACGGCCTCCTTTGAGCAGCACGATATAATCACCGCCCTTGAGGTGCATGGTCATCTCTTTGCTCGGCTCGTTTTCGGAGAGCATCTGAGCAGTCTGGCCCGACATCTCGATTTTGAAGTTCAAGGTGCCTTCGAAAAATGGTTGGCCGGAAAGAAGCATTCCCCAGCAAAGAAAAAAGGAACAAATGAGGCTACGAAGCATGATGACAATGAAGATTGAGGTCGTTGAGAATCAGAGGAGGGAAGTCGAATTTTCAAAAATTCATCCTTGAAGCAGACAGGAAAGGTCATTTTGTGTTCTGACGATCCGATCCTTGCCCCCATGTTACGGGAATTAGCGGAGGAATATTTTATTTTGGCCCGAGATCCAGCATATCGCTGTAAGATTGTCGGCAAAGCTCCTCCGGGACAATGCCCAGCAGATTCAGGTAGTGGTTGCATTGTGCTTCAAGGGTAGGCTGGCTGTGGCTGCCGTCGGTATCAATGG
The DNA here is from genome assembly GCA_036835375.1 of Bacteroidota bacterium. Classification (GTDB taxonomy): domain Bacteria; phylum Bacteroidota; class Bacteroidia; order J057; family J057; genus JANQTF01. Next base: position 32,723 of record DAITMB010000029.1, on the reverse strand, counting down.
CCTCAATCTCTACAAACTCGCCTAGCCCTGCTACCTTGTCCAGATGAAACTTCACGTTGCCGATGAAAAAGATCTCCCGGTGTTTATCCACGACCTTTTTCACAGGAAGTGCCGCCATCAGCAAGGACTTAAGCCCAGATTTCGGATCTACTTGATACAGGCGAACTTGAGAGGCTTTGGGGCCCGCTTGATCCATCCGCTCGTAATAAATCAGGCTGTTTTCGATGTTTCCCTCCCGGAGTTTTAGACGTCCCTCCGGCACCTGAAAGTAGGAGTCGATTTGATGATCCAAGCCTTGAGGCTCCACACCGTCCTGTGCAAGCAATATAGCCCTGATTTCAGCTAGTCGCTGGGTTCGGGCTTTGATTTCGACGTTAAGATGCATGGAGATCATGGGAATTTAGTCGCGAAAACAAGGGATTTAAGTTTCACTTTCGCCGTCCATCAGATGGTTCAAATGGTTTTTCAAGATAGAAATCCTGTGGCGAGAAAGGGTAGAGAGTACATTTTTTACAAAAAAAGCCTTCTTCCGGTGTGGAAGAAGGCTTTTTGGAAGAGGCAGGATTGCCTACATTGTCTTTGGTACCAGCACAGCGTTGATTGTGTGAACCACGCCATTGCTCGTTTCGATGTCAGCAGCGGTAACTTGAGCAGCACCGATCATGACGACACCATCTTTGATAGATACTTTCAGTTTTTCGCCCTGTAGGGTAGTGACTTCTTGTCCGTCTTGCAGATCAGCTGCCATAACAGTGCCAGCAACCACGTGATATTTCAGCACACTTTGCAGCTTCGACTTGTTATCGGGCTGAAGCAGCATGTCCACGGTGGATTGAACGGCAGCGAAAGCGTCGTTGGTAGGAGCGAACACAGTGTATTCGTCGGTACCATTGAACACTTCTACCAATTCAGCAGCGGAGAGAGCTGCAACGAGGGTACTCAAATCTGGCACACTCATAGCAGTCTGTGCAGTGGTTTTAGGTAAGGAAGCTAGCGAGTCAGCGACGCGCTGAACCATCGCCATGGAGTCAGCCATGCGGATAGAGTCTGCGGTAGCTTTTTCTTTTGCGGCTTTACCGGGATCTTCACAGCTGGTGGCTGTGATGGCAATCAGGACAATGGCCCCTATGAAAGATGTGAAATGTTGAATTCTCATTTTTGATTTACTTTCTTTGGAAAAAGGAAATTTGAATTATTTCCGCTCAAATATACTAATAGGGTCTGGAATTGTTTGTGAAACAGATAATTTTATTTTTTGATTTTCGTTTGGTAATCTTGTTAAGGGGATTTGGCTAGTTATTTGGCCATAAAAAGGCATAATTGCCGCTTAGGCAGCACTTTGTCTCAAAAAATGAATCCCTCACGCGTCCATCCATGCCCATTGATCAGGATTTTTTGAGAGGGATGGGTAGCCGCACCACGAGTCAATTTTTTACAAAACTCACGGCTAGCCCACCACCAGCAGCCAAGCTCACCGGAAGGACTGTTTCGGCGGTAACATCTTGAGTCGAAATGACAAGGTCGAGGGGCTGATCGCGATAATGCGCGTTGGGACCATCGGCATAGATCGTGGCGGTGTAGGTGGCGCCTGAGTCCAGAAAGTCCAGTGATACGGAGAATTCTCGCGCTGTTTCATTGCTCAGGCTTCCCAAAAACCAGCGATCTCCTTTTCGCTCCTTCCGCGCAATGGTCACATATTGGCCAATGTCGCAGTTGAGCGCCCGGCTGTCTTGCCAGTCCACCGCTACGTCCTTGATGAACTGGAAGGCAGGGTTTCCCTCATAGTGTTCGGGCAAATCTGCCGCCATCTGGAGCGGACCATACAGCACCACGTAGAGAGCAAGTTGTTGGGCGAGGGTCGTATTGATCTGACTTTCGGGCTTGTAGGGCTTGAGGGAAATGTGGAAGATTCCGGGGGTGAAGTCCACAGGACCACCGAGCATGCGGGTAAATGGCACGATCGCGAGGTGATTGGGCGGATTGCCGCCTTCGATGGACCATGCGTTGAACTCTTGGCCACGAAGTCCTTCACGTGCCACAAAGTTGGGCCAGGTGCGCCGGATCCCTGTCGCCTTGATGGGTTCGTGGGCATTGATGGCGATGTTGTATTTCGCTGCTTCTTCTACCACTTTCTGGTAGTGGCGCACCATCCACTGCCCGTGATGACGCTGCCCTTCGGGTTGGATGGGGCCTACGTAGCCTGTCTTGATGGCACGAACGCCATGATGCTTATAAAAGCGCAGGGCCGTGTCGAGTTGTTCTTCATAGCTATCGACACAGGCTGAGGTCTCGTGGTGTCCGATGAGTTGCACGCCCTTGCTTTCAGCGTAAGTCGTGACCTCTTCTATATCGAAGTCTGGATAAGGCGTCACAAAGTCAAAGGGTTTTTGCGGGCGGTTGGGTCCGATCCAGTTTTCCCAGCCCGTGTTCCACCCTTCGACCAATACCCCACCAAATCCGTGTTGCGCAGCAAAATCGATGTAGCGCTTGGTGTTTTCGGTCGTTGCGCCATGCTTGCCAGTCGGACGGAGGGCATCGGGATCTACATAGGAATTCATGTCCTGGCTTCCGGCGTAGTCCCAAGTAGATTTTCCCAAGTGCATTTCCCACCAAATGCCGACATATTTCATCGGTTGCACCCAGTCCGCGTCGGGCAGCTTGCTCGGCTCATTGAGGTTGAGCACCAAGGTGGACTCGATCAAGTCGCCCGCCTCGCGGCCCATGATCACGACCCGCCAAGGGGTGACAAAAGGTGCCGTTCCGCGAAACCGAACGCCATCTGGCCATGCGACGAGTGCACTGCGAAGAGTAGGTTTTTCCCTGTCCACGCTCAGGGTCATGTCTGGATAGTCGAAGAGCGCCGCTTCATGAATGCTGAGGTAATAACCTTCGTCGGACTTCATCGTCACAGGCGTGTTCACGGCACGGTCGTCAGGGATGTAGGTCTGGGCGAGGTTTGGATGATTGCGCTTGCTCCCGGCATCCACTTCGCTGAGGCGGGTCTCATTGTAAAGGTGCTCATATATGTCCCAATCTCCCGGCTGCCACCAAGTCTTGTGATCGCCTGTGAGGGCAAATTCGGTCAATTCTTCCATCACAAAGATCGAATCTGGAAAAGCAGCTTGAGCTGGCACCTCATATCGGAGACCGAAGCCATCGTTGAGGACCTTCAGGTGAAGATTCACCCGCCGCTTGGCACCCGCTTCCTCGGCTAGCTGCCAAATTAGGTGGGTGCCTTGATTGCGTATGGTCGCATATTCGCCCCAGGGGAGGTCCCAGGTCTCGTCAAAAGTGCTGCGTGTGGAGCCCATGAGGGCAAATCCGGCCTGCATGGGATCAGCATCTTTGAGCTCAAATCCTAAGTAGGAAGAGTCAATCACGGTCTTGCCATCCATCGTAGCGAGGTATCCAGGACGTCCCTGTCCGTCGAGGAAAAATGCTACCGAAATCTTTCCGTCGGGGGAGCTGGCTTCCGAGGGAAGTTCGGTCGTATCGTTTTGACAGGCCATCATGGCCCCGGCCAGTAGCATGATAAAGAGGAGATGTTTCATGTAGTAGTAGGTTAAAGAGGTTTTTAAAGCCTTAAAATAGGGATTACGCTCCCTGAGGCAATGGAGGCTGCCACTCGAATTCCGAAATCGATAAGGAATCAAGTGAATGACCTTTTTTACCTATTTGCCTCTGGCTTTCTTCTGATAGAGCTTTTCAACAGCAGGATATTCCAGGCACCTCTGGCCACTTCCCTTTGTCGTCTCTATAGAAAAAAAAGCTGTGTACCTTGTACCCTCGCCATGTTTAACAACAGGTGATAAATGAGTTCTTCGCTCCCTTTTCTCTGGCGAGAGGGAATCTATGCAATGAAAGCACCTCAAATTGGTTTTCTACGCTGAGAAACCCCGGCTTATTTTTGGGCATTTTCCCATCGCTACTCGAAGTAATTGTGATGTTCATGAGACCGATTTCTTTATCGACCTTTTTCATCGTTTTGTCTTGGTTGGCTTTTTCGTTTCCGGGATTGATGTGGTCGCAGACACTCACCCAAGACATCAGGGGGCGTGTGGTTGATGCCGAAAGCTTAGAGCCGCTCTTCGGTGCAAGGGTGGAGGTGCTCGACTTGTCGCCGACCATCGGTGCACTCTCCGAAGAAGATGGATCCTTCGTGCTGAAAAATGTGCCGGTGGGTCGTCGCAGCGTCCGGTGCAGCTATGTCGGCTACGGCGAATTCATCCGAGACAATCTCAACATCAATTCTGCGCGAGAATACCAGCTTGACATCACGCTGCGGCCTGGCTTAGAGATGAAAGAAGTCGTCGTCTCGGCCTATCAGACGACCGAAGCTGTGAACGAATTTCAAGTGATGAGTGTGAGGCGGCTCGATCCTGAGGAGCTCCAGTATCATGCTGCGACAGCCAACGACCCCGGGCGTCTGGTCCAGGGATTGCCGGGGGTGCAGAGTGGCAATGACAATCGGAACGAAGTGGTCATTCGCGGAAATTCGCCAGCTGGGGTGCTGTGGCGGCTCGAAGGGATCGACATCCCCAATCCCAATCACTATGCAGGCGGCGGCTCCTCTGGTGGCGGGATCACGATATTTTCTGCCTCGGTGATTGGAAGTTCCGATTTTTCCTCCGGCGCTTTCTCCGCCGAATACGGCAGCGCCTTCTCCGGTGTGTTTGATATGCACTTTCGGGTGGGCAACAAGCAAGAGCGCCAGCACACTTTCCGTGCAGGTGTGCTCGGGCTGGACTTGGCCACAGAGGGGCCGATCGTCAAAGGAAAAAGTTCATATGTAGCCAATTATCGCTACTCGACCCTCGGGATCCTCAATGCGGCGGGGATTTATCTCGTAGGGCCACGCATCGCTAACAGCTTTTCTGATGTTTCCTTCAAAGTCCATCATGAAGGCACCAAAACCCAGTACTCCCTTTGGGGGATCGGCGGCCTGAGCTCTCAGCTCCTTGATGTGGATGAAATGCCTTGGACGGTGTGGCGACAAAGATATCTGTATAGCTATGGTTCCAACACGGGCGTGGTGGGAGGCACCATTCGTCACCTGCTCGACAAGCAGTCCTACCTCGAGCTGAACCTTGCTTACATGACCCAGAATGCCTATACCGCCGACGATTCTATGCGGGACGATGGCATCACTACCGATCGGGTCAAGACAGAGACTTACATCAATACTCGCATATCGGCCCACGCATTTTATAAGCGAAGCTTTGGCCGGCAGGCGAGCCTCAAAGCTGGAATCCATGCCAGCCGGATGTTCTATGATTTATATGACCAACAGTGGCACGACTCCCTGCCGGGCCTCACCACCTTCATAGATGAGCGCGGTGCCACGACTTTAGCAGAACCTTACGCGCAAATACGCTATCGACCTTCCGCGCGGCTCACGCTGGTGGGAGGACTCCACGGAATTTACTTTGGCCTCACGGGCGATCGACGGATAGAACCCAGGCTTTCGGCCACGTTCTCCCTCGCGCCCAAAAGCAATCTGTCGCTGAGCTATGGCCAGCACAGCAGCATCGTGCCGATCGGCAATTATTTCGTTCTGATCGATGGTGCCCAACCCAATCTCGATTTGCCCTTGATCAAGTCCGAGCACTACCTGCTTTCCTTTGAGCAAGAGATCGCCAATCTCTTTCGATTTCGGGCAGAGACATACTTTCAGCGCCTTCGAAACACGCCTGTGTCGGCAGATCCGGGCCGGAATTTTTTCATGCTCGACTTGCTTTGGGGTTTTGCCAAAGAGCCCTTGGATGAAGATGGCCGTGGGAGAAACTACGGCGTGGACGTCTCGATCGAGAAATTTTTCCGAAAAGGTTCCTTCTTCGTTCTCTCTGGATCCTGGCAGCGCTCACAGTACCAGATGCCCGATGAGAATCGCTGGCGCTCCACGGGTTGGGACAGCCGCTACGCCGCCAATTTCACGGGAGGGCAGATCTTTCCGATCGGCGAAAACTCCTTTTTAGAGACCGGGATGAGGTTTATATACAATGCTGGAAATCCTGAAGTGAGAATTGTCGAAGGCTTTGAGGCCAGAGACGGCCTAGAGCCTCGCTGGAATCTGGCCAGTCCAAACGAGACGAGGTTGCCATTGTATTTTCGGCCGGACCTCCGAATCGCCGTCCGAAAAAATGCTGCCAAATTCGCTTGGTGGCTCGCCCTGGATGTGCAGAATTTCATCAACCGCACCAACGAAGGGAGGCCCTATCAGTGGCTCCCTGGGCAGACCACCTGGATCCACTACCGCCAAAGCCCATTGACACCCCTCATTACTTTTCGGATCGACGTATAGTCTCTCCAAAGGCGAGGTACACAAAAGCCAAGAAGCGACCGGGAATTCCTCGGCGCTTCTTGGGATCAGAAGTCAAGCGGCTAGATATCAGAAGTTTAGGCGATCTCGCGCAGCCTGGTCGTGATCGCATATTCTTCTCGCTTCCAAGCCCGATGGGTCTGGGAGAAGTGGGCCGAAATCAAGGGGCTGGAGAGCTCTTCAATGTTCCACACCGGAAGATTGACCTCTGCCTTGACTTCTTTCACGAGCAAGGGGCTGGCGGTGAGTAGGCCCGAAATGCCCGTCGGCTCAATGTCCCAGCGTCGCAGGATTTCCAAGCCACCGACCACGCCGAGGCTGTCCCCGCTCGAGAAGAGCACATGATCGACCTTGTCCATGAATCCCGGATGCTGGAGCAGCGCGCGGGTCTCCCGCTGAAGAATGCCGTCGGCGATTTCGACGATGAGATCATCCGGGTGAATGGCAGCGCTTTCTCGCTTGAGCCGTTCAAACAATTCGATCAGCTCCTCCGGGTCACAGAGGTAGGTGGAGGGGTAGCCAAAGTGAGAAAAGTCCAGCGCCAGATGTGCACCAGTGTCGCGCACGAGGTCGGCATCTTTGGAGAAGATAGTCCCTGTGAGTTTAATAAAGGCGACGCGCCGGCCGGCAGCTCTGAGACCTCTGGCCAGGAAGGCTGCGGAGGTAGTTTTGCCGCTGTCCATGCTTGATCCGATGGAGAGAATGACTCTCAGCGGCTTCTTGATCGACGGCTCCACGGCCACCGTGGGAGCTACGCTGTGATGGTAGCGGGTGTTGATGGGGCGGTGCTGTTCGTCCACCGCGAATCCAACCAAGCGTAGGGTAGTAGGTCCAATCTTGTCGAATCTCGAGTGCATCGAAGCGACCTGCCCAATCGCACCACCCATGCCCAAGACATGGTAGTGTTCCTGCGGACCTTCGGGAATATATCCCTCAAACTGAGCAGTGGCATATCGTGGCCCAAATGCTGCCAGGATGTAGTCTCCAGGATAGATATTGGCGGTGAGATAATTATGTAATTGTAGCTTTTCATGCTTACCCAGGGCCAAAACCTCAAAGAGAGCGACGTCGCCCAAGATCGGTTGATGGCTGGGGAGATCCCGGAATGTCAGGGTATGATGAGCAACACACCTGGCAGCCAGGGTAGTTTTGAACTCCTGATTGATCATGACGAATGCCTAGATTTTAGAAGGTAGAAAAGGAATGCGGGATGGGGGGCAGGTAGTATGGATGTGTTGACTCCTGCTCATCAGAACGAGCGGAAAGATAAGACGTGATTGGATCTATTCCATCTGCTCAATCGACGATTGGCCACTTTCTTGGGGCGGATTTGTTGTAAGATTTTTGTTTGGCGGTCTTAACCGTCTAATTTCCTCATGACCAGCGAGTACATCATCGGGAGGCGATCACCATGATGCTTGATCCGCCACTTCTGTTCACCAATTTTTTCGGTGTGCGAAAAGCAGTTGTAGCTCGAGAAATCATATTCCTGGACCTGCTCAAGCGACAAACCCTGACTGAGAAGCGCTTGTATAACTTCGGCCAGGCCGTGATTCCATGTGACCGTGCGGCTCGTGAAAGTTGCCTCCCGATCTGCATAGGTTCCTTGCTCTACTTCTATGATTGGCTCGGATCGAAAATAGCTGTAGATAATCTCTGCAAAATCGTTGTCCATCATCCACAGTAGCGGGTGAAATTCCACCATTACGAATCGCCCACCCGGTCGCAAGTACCGATTCACAATGTGCGCCCACTTTTCTATGTCTGGAAGCCAGCCGATGGTGCCATAGCTCGTGAACACAATATCAAATGTTTGGTCGAGATGCGCTGGCAAGGCGTAGAGGTCGCATTGGATGAACTCGACAGATAAACCGAGCGCTTCATTCAATTTGCGGGCAGCGGAAATGGCCTCGTCTGAGAAATCTACTCCTACCACGTTGGCTCCCATCCTCGCGAGCGAAAGGCTGTCTTGCCCAAAGTGACACTGAAGATGGAGCAAGCGCTGCCCTTCCACATTTCCCAAAAGCGCTAATTCTGGCTCGCGTAGGGAGTTGTTCCCTGCCAAAAATCCTTCCACATCATAAAATGCAGAACCAAGATGATGCGCTGTGCGCTGGTTCCAGGCGTCGAGGTTAGACTGGAGGTAGTCGGGCACTTCCATAGGCGGCTTGGATGAATCGGAGGAGAAAGGAAGCTGGTCGAGCGCGCGATGCGCAAGGCAAGCTATTTCCCGTCCAAAGCACGGAGTTCTTCTGCGGTGTAGTCAGTAGGAAGACCGAGGGACTCGTGCGCGTCAAGTTCCTCGAGGATGGCGCGAAACTTGATCCTGGCGCGCTTGTAGGCGGCTTCGCCGAGGGGGAGGTGCACGGGTGGTTGGTCGAGCAAGGTGAGGGCATACATGGCTTCGGCAGCTTTGCGTGGGCTACCGACTTGCTTGCCGCTCACGCTGGCGATGGCGCGGAGGTTGCGAATGGCTGAGTCGGCATAGTCTTCCATGTCTTCTCCAAAAAACGTAGCGGATCTGCCCGCCCAGTCGGTGCGAAATGGGCCTGGCTCTACGTTGGTGACCTTGATGCCAAGGTGCTTCACCTCATGATAGAGAGCTTCTCCGATGCCCTCGAGGGCAAATTTGGAGCCGTTGTAGATGCCAACTCCTGGAAAACCATTCAGCCCGGCGATGGAAGTGATGTTGAGAATGTGTCCCGATCGCTGCTTGCGCATGGTGGGCAGCACCGCCTGAATGAGTCGCACGGAGCCGAAGACGTTTACATCGAATTGGCGCTTCATCTCCGCTTCATCAATTGCCTCAATGGGGCCGAGGGAGCCATAGCCAGCATTGTTGACCAGTACGTCGATGCGGCCATGATTGGCCAGAATCGATTCAATGCCAGCGCTGATTTGTGCAGGATTGGTGACATCCATGATCACGGCCGAAATTTGGCCGGGTGCCAGCGCTTCAAAATCGGCGATCTGGTTTTCGTTGCGAAGCGTGCCGACGACCATAGCGCCATTTGCTGCAGCGACTTGCGCAAGCTCACGGCCAAATCCTGTGGAGCAGCCAGTGATGAGAAAAATGGAAGACATGAAGAAAGAATAAGTAGAATGGGGCCAAAATAGGCGAAGGACAATAAAACGGTGCTAGACTTGCCCTCTTGGGAATAATTTGTATACAAGCAATTCTCTGGTAAATCTACAGAGAATTTCGCCTTGGACATGCGGTGAATCTCTATTGACCAGAAAATCCTAAAAAAGAAAGGAGGAACCACATGGAGGGAATTCTTCCACAAGGCGTGGATAAATAATGTTGAATATTTCCGAAATCGCCCTAAAATTAGTTGTTTAATTATATAACATTCTGCAACTTCAAACCCTCTAAAGAAAAAGTGAATTAGTTTTTGATATTTTCCACGTGCCTTCTACCGCCCAATATTGCAGTAGCACTGTATTTCACCCCTGTTCATCCCCTCAGAATGTCTTCGCCCTAAAAGAATGCTTTTTCAGCATGTGTCTTTCGCTATTTTTTCAAATTCTTTGACTCAAGTTGTTTAACTCATTAACATGGAAAAGACCATCCACCCTTTCAAGCCAACCTTCAAAACACAGACCTACGAAGAATTCCAAGAAGAAATTTTTGGTAAGGAGGGGAGTAGTTCCAGAATGATCGCAGAGGAAAAAATAAAGTCGTATGAAATCGGATCCCTGTTGAAGGAAAAGCGAAAGCAAAAAGGGATGACACAATCTGAGGTGGCTAGTAGAATCAACGCAGACAAGGGATACGTCTCAAGGATCGAAAGTGGACAGATTGATGTCCAAATTTCCACCGTGTATAAGTTTGTGGAGCAGGGTTTAGGTCTCAAGCTGAGGATGGAAATTGAATAAACAGTAATCAGTCGGAATATAAACGATCGAAGGTGTGAGTCTTTGCGTTGCGATGATGACTTCGTCGTGGAGGATTTGTGTTAGAATTTCAGAAGTGCTTATAATCAATCACTTGACGCAATCTTGTTGCAAATATTTCTTGCTGCCTTACCCGCAGCCGGACGATACATCTTCAAATTATGGTTGTGCTGGACTGGGTAAATACGATAGACTTTTACAAAGTCACTGTTGAGATCACTTCCAGCAGGAGTGCCTGACTGATGGTTGGCACTTGCTTGTAGAAGGCTTGTCTTACGTTGACGCTTGGAGATAGAATTTGAATAGATCAAAATCCATTTCTCAAATCAATTAACGATTTCGTAGGAAATGCGTCATGATTTGGTAATTATTATCAGTGTAAAATATGTCATCCATTCACAGTCAATTGGACAAAGAGTTATGATGGGAGCTTGTTTTTGTCAATCCGGGGTTGTATGTTGATACAACATTTCGCTTTTCCACAGCATTGTCTTAGCTTTTTAAATACCGTGTGTTATGAGTAGTAGCCTTTTTAACTCGCTTCTTTATGAAATCCCCGACGATTAAAATGAGTGAAGGTTTCACCCAGGCCGTGAAGCTACTTAGCAATGAAGAACAATGGGCATTGTTCGCGGCGATCAACATGGCCAACAAGAGTCCGTATCCAGACTGTGGGTTTCAATTGATCAGTCCAGAACTTATCTCCCAGAGCCAAGAATGGCCCTCCTGGCTCTGGGATTGTCGGATGAAGATTGTGGACGTTCACAAAGATACTCCCCGACTTATTCTCTACGCATTGAAGGTCGATATTGGTCACACACTGCTGTTGGTGGGGCTTCAGCGACTAGAAGCAGATGTTGAGATCAACCTCGAGCTGCTGATGAATATATGGGAAGAGGGCGAGGCATTGACGAAAACGATGAGACAAGCGATCGCAGCGGCGTTTTTATTCGCTCCTTCATTTGACAAAGATCTCATGACCTTGCCAGAAGTATTCTCCCAAGAAATCAAACTGTGTCTTCAATCACTTGCCGAATTTCCTTTTCCTCAACAAGGCTGGCAAGCAGCTCCCGAGCCCATAGCTCCCCACACATTCAATCCTATTAAATGGAGCGAAGGAGGATTTTTGGTCAAAAATTTTGTTCACCCAATTACCCCCTATCAAGTGCTTGGATACTGGGGCGATGGCCACATGGTGCTGTTGCGATGCTACCTCAGAGCGCCCACCAGTGCCTGGTCTGGTCATGATTTCCTCCAGGCGATCCACTGTCAGCGTTTGCATTGGCTGCAAATATCACTTTCCATTAAAACTCCTCCCTTGGAAGTTCCAACCTTTGACTTGCAGCTTACCCACCTATCACGCAAGGAGATGAAAGAACTAAAAGGAACTGGTTGGAAGTCTGCGCAAGCGCTTTTCTCCCGTTTCGATCACCTCATTTCCCTTTCGTCACATTTGGTTCAGCCCGTGGATTTGTCCTCTTATCCTGGTCTTGAACAGTATTGGTCCTCAGTAAAATTTATGCTTCAGCGCAAGAGAGGTATAGATATGATACTCCTTCCCAATGAAATCTATCCTGATCAATATGCTTGCGTCCTCGCCCAACACAGGTACGGAGGCAAGAGGCGGGCCTATATGACGCTGCCCTTTCAACTCGGAAACATGATTGATAAGGAGCTGATCATTGAGGTTATCAGACGTATAGCTGGAGACGCGAACGAATAATTCTATGGTTCCACTAACACTTGAGCTTATGTACACAGTATTCGAATTTATGACAGAGATTTTTGGTTCTCCCGGCTCTGAGTCGAGAAAGGACGCGGAACTGCGGATAACTAAAATCATCTTTGATGAAGTCCAGAGCAAGGCCATCTCATTTCAAGGTAGCAAAAACAAGCGCCGCAGAGAAAAGGATCTTTTGTCTTCTATTTCTTTACCAACTGCACTCGACGACCCCTTCGCAGTGCTGACTTTATGGATGGTCGGGATCACCGAGACGTATCATTGTTTGAAAGTAGGTCGGACTCGTTTTTTTGCCCTCCGCGAGCTTATCCCAGATCATCTAGATGTTGTGTTTCCTACGCATTGCGATCCCAAAATTGCGATCCCTGCCAATGAGTATGTGTACATCCACAAAATAGCATATGGAAAAATTTGGATACTGCCACTTTTTTTAGCAAATTCTGTCCAACAAAAGGGCCGGCACCTCGAAAGGTAACCGGCCGTCATAACCCCCTGTAAAAATCGTGGAGCTTTGCGCTCGAAACTTAGTTCTTCACAGAAAACTCGTACCTGTCAGAATTGTCATTCGGTGTCACCGTGATGGCATCTGTCTTCAAGAGATAGTAATTGCCTTCGCTGGTGAGCGCAAGGAAGAGATCTCCCTCAGCAACTTTGTCGCTTGTCGTGAAGCTTTGGCCAGCATCGTACGCGATACGGAGTTGCTCTTTGGTGAGAATCTCGTCATAGTTGAGGCCAGCAGCTGGTACTTTCAACACAGAGGTGTTGATTGTTCCGATTTGTTGCTTCCAGTTGCTCGCATTGGGAAGTGCCAAGTCAATACCCATATCGCGGATATCAGCTGAGTCATTGTTAGTTCCAATGGAATTACCGGATTCCAAATCCAATCCACCCTGCCCAGCAGGACCGGCTTGGTTGAGGAGTAGGATCACATTTCTTTCTGTGACAAAGGTACCGAAGCTTTTGGTGGTCACATCCACAGAGGCGCTGGCGTTGAGGCCATCCGTATCTGTGACAATCACCGTGTATTCGTTGGTCTCATCAGCTGTTGATCCAGCAGTGATGGTGAGGACATAGGTAAAGGAGGAAAGGGCTGCATCGAACAAAGGCGATGGGTTGGCTCCGGCAGTGAAGCCGTCGATCAGGATGCGGGTGTTGGCAATGGCGGTGCCATTCTCGCGTACTTCAATGGTTCTTAAGTCAGCATCTCCTTTGGAAGCAGTGACTTGAATCTGGAATGTGGAGTCGGTGAAAACGGTAGCTGTGTCACTGACAAATTGGCCTCCAGTTCCCAGGGAAATAGATGGTCCTACAGCGGGCTCAGGCGTGTTATCGCAAGCAGTGAAAAGTGCTACGAAAGCGAGCAGGATAGGGAAGATGAAAAAAGTGCGTTGGTTCATAGTCTGTTTGGAAAATTTGAAAGAAGATGATTTGGTGAATAAGACGAAGAAGAACATGGGGAGTCACTTGTGAGAAAAAGTCAAAAACTTTTTCAATTAATGAAATCACCCGAAACGCGTTAAATAGTTTTTTGGAAGAAAACCATGTCAACATTGCGTTTGCTTTCTTATAGACGCACCAACTACGAAGATTATTTTTGGATGGTTGTCTGAGAAAAATAGATAAATTTACGATTCGGCTATGTAAAAGAGGGTATCTGAGCTAAATCGACAGGGAAGTGTGATTGGGGAGATGAGCCTGCATCGACAGGGATCATGCTTGTGACAGCCGAGGGCTTTTAAATTGTCAACCCTCAAGAAAATTCAGATTTAATTTAATCCAAACTAGTTCGTCGGCACTTTTCTCATCCTTTAGACCCTCATTTGTGGGCGGCGGGTAAGCTGGTGGAAGTGTCGGTCTCTACGAACTGGATCCCCGCTTGGTCTAGCGCCTCCAGGATCGGCCCATAGATCGCTTGCGCTATCGGAATCTGGACACCAGCCTGATAGACAGTTCCGTCCAACATCAGCTCCGCCGCGATACCGAGAGGAAGCCCCACGGTCTTGGACATCCCTGTATCCACGCTATTTTCACCTTTCACCACCATGTGAGACTGGATTTGGCGATGGATTCCCTCGTCAATAAAGTCAAACTTGTGCCACATGACGATCATGTCCCGGTCATTTGGGTTCAGGGCCCATCGCTTTTTCAATATGTGCTCCAAAATCTCCGCTGGAGTTCCCGACGCCAAGCCCACGGGTTCCTCCTCAAACAGCCCCAGCCACCGGAGCTTAAAAAGCTCTGGACCGTCGAGATCCAACTGTAGATAGTGCGCTAACTTGAGCTCGACCGAGTTTTGGGAATCGTAGGACAAAAAGGAGTTGATGAACTGCCGGTGGGTCATCTCAGCGACCCCTTCCATCCGATAGGTGTCATCAGTCGCTCCCAGTTGAATGAAAATATCCCAAGCTTTACAAAAGCCCACCCTACGAAGCGTGCCTCGGTAGAGGGTGCGAATATCCTGCAACTGATACACGTCCAGATACTTGAGCGAGTCGCGATTCGCATAGCCCTCGAAATAGCCATAGCCCGGAATCTGAATCACCTCTGTTCGCCGAAACAATCGATGATAAGGAATGTATTTATATCGGCCCTCCTGAATGAATTTGACTGTGCCCTGTCCCGCGAGGACGACATTTCTTGGATTCCAAGTGAACTTGTACTCCCAGGGGTTGCCATCCGTGGATTCAGGGGCGAGCAACCCGCCAGTGAATGTCTCAAACCCCGTGAGCGTAGCCCCAGATGCGCGAATTCGGTCCAAGACCTTCATTGCCGACATGTGGTCGATCCCAGGATCAAGGCCACATTCCATCAGGATCATGACACCCGCCTCGCGGGCAGCTGAATCCAGCTTTCGGATTTCGTCGCTCACATAGGAGGCTGTCAGGAGGGGCACGCGGTGGCGAAGGCAAGCTTCTGCGACCACAATATGAAAGTAGGCAGGTAGCATCGAAATCACCAGATCGGCCCTGGCAATCTCCCGCTCCCGCTGAAGTTCATCATGAATGTCGAACCGAACGGCCTCAGCTGTAGGGGTATTCCCTACTTTGGATCGGGCGAGGTCCAAAGAAAGGTCGCCCAATGTGAGGGTCCACCCGCGCTGAAGGCAAGTCTGGAGGAGGTAGGCGATCAAGGAGGAGGCAGATCTGCCAGCGCCTATGATCAATAGGTGTTTCATGAAGTAAAAAAGTTTGATAATGAGTACCAGGCCATGGACCCAACCACGAAGCTAGAAGAATTTGCCGCGTCGAACAATTCAAGGCTATTTTCACGCTGCAAGCTCCTCGTGAAAATGCCTTTCAGGAACACCCATCGCTGGTGCCTACACCGCCAAGTAGGATTTTGAGCAATTAGTCTGTAATTTTTGGATCAGAAAATAATGTCTATGTGGATCGAATACTTAGATCACCTCAACACCCTCCTCGCAACCAATCAGCCTGACAAAGCGATTGAGGAAATCCGAAAGTCCATTCGCGAGTTCAAGAGAGAGCATCCTGATCAAATTCAGGAAATAGATCAGCTCGAAAGGCAGATCATTCTGCATTCTGCACGAATGCGGGAACTATCTGAGAAGGAGCGAAACATCCAGCTGTCTTCCTCCGAAATTGATGTGGCCAGATCCAAGATGTTTTCGGCTTTGCTGGGGATCATCTCTTCGATGGACGAGTATCCTTCTTTCAAAGAGTTTTTAGCCGAAAAAGGAAGCATAGAAGTTCCAAAAGCCCCTCCTGCAGCAGCATCGCCGACGATGGGAGGGTTTTCTGGCTTTTCTTCTCCCGTTCATGATCCAATCGTCGTGCGTGGGCGAGGAACTATGTTTGGCGTAGTAGGGGCTATCGTGGGCGTGGTGGTCGCAGTCACGCTGTTCTGGTTGATAGGCCGGAATTCCACGCCCGTAGTGCCCAATTCTAGCAATAATTCCCCTTCTATTTCTTCTGCTACAGCGCCTGTTCCTGAAGGGCAACAGTTTGGGATACAAGAAGAGTCCGAAGAAGTCCTCTGGGAGGAAATCAAGGCGACTGCTACGATCGATAAATTGGATCTCTTTTTGGAAAAGTTTCCTGAAGGCCCTCATGCTGTGGAAGCCCAGACGCTGCGGAGTTCCCTGGTCCAGAAGCGCGATGAGCAAGAAAATGACCTCTGGGAAATCGTCCAAGGGACAAACACGGTGGAGATGTACAATTTTTACCTGAGAAGTACGCGGTTGGGGACCTTCAACGGCATAGCCGAAAAACGAAGAGATTCTCTCGCCGCTGGCATGAGCGAATCCAATCGATATGAAGCTCTGCTAGCCGCCGCCCAAGCCGACACCCTCAGCATTCAGGACAAAATCTCTATCTGGAAATCAGCAGGCGAGGAATTTACCGGCCAGCACCTGCAAGAGATTCAAGCCAAAGTACAGGAGCTCAGGTCCGTTATGGAGCAATTTGCATCCGTCAAGGAGGAAGATAACCTTGTGCTGTGTACCAGTGTGTCCGATCAATTCAACCCGGTCAATGTCGCAGAAATCTTCCAGCTTGGGAGCGTGTATGCCTGGGCCAGGATCCATGCGCCGAGGCGAGAAAGTATCAAAGTGGCTTGGTATGGAGCTGGGAACGAGATCCTGAATGAGAAATCGATCACGGTCGAAGCCAACACAGGTTTGGGATACAGGATTTTTCACAATCACCGATATGCAACTCCCGGACGCCACGAGGTGCGCATTTTTAATCAGGAAAACCATCTCATTGGAAGGCGGGTGTTTGAAGTTCGCTGAGATGAGGCGTTGATTTGTTTCTTTTTGCCAATCAAAAATACCCATTCAAAGGTCGTCCTGCGGGATCGAAAACCAAAAGGTGCTGCCCCCATCTTCCATTGGCTCGTAGCCAATGTCCCCTCTTTGCAGATCCACAAATTCCTTCGCAATGACCAATCCTAGCCCTGTGCCGGGATAGTGAGCCACGTTGGAGGCGCGGTAGAAAGATTGAAACAGATTTTCACGGTCTTCGGGTGGCACACCTACCCCCCAGTCTCGCACCCGCACCATCAATCGATGCGCCTCCAGCGACACGTGGAGGACAGGATTGGGCGATTGAGGAGAATATTTGAAAGCGTTTGTGAGCAGATTAATGAGAATATGTTCGGTGAGGCCGGGGTCGAGCAACACGTCCGGCAGCTGGGTTGGGATCGCGGTAATCACTTGCCGCTGATCCTCTTGCTGAGAAAAGTGGGTGTCGATCAACTGATGAATCAGTGAATCAATGGCTACACGTTCGAGGGAAGCTCGCAGGCGTTTTGTGTTTAGTTTGCCAAGAATTAAAATGTCATTCATCAACTCGGTGAGTCGTGTTATCTCGTTGCTGATACGCCGGATAGCTTGACCAATTCTCGGGTCGTAGCGATCAATACCGATCAGCTCCATGAGTTGCACATTGCTGCTGATGACCGTCAGGGGGGTGCGAAATTGATGCGAAGCCACCGATACGAAGTGGGCCCTGAGTTCATTGAGTTCTCGTTCGCGCACCAAAGCCTTGTGCGCCTCTTCTTCGGCTTGTTTTCTGAGGTGAATGTCCCGGCTGGCTGTCTGGATCGTCATCAGGGTGCCATGTTCATTTCGGATGCCTTTGCACACCGTTTCTACCCACAGCAGTTGTCCGCTGGCGTGCCTCATTCGGTGCTGAAGTGTGAAAGAGTCCCTGGCCACTTTGGACTCACGCGGAAGCTCTCGCTCCAAGGTCGCCTGCCACAACTGCCGATCCTCGCGCGGGAGCCATTGACAAAAAAGCTTCCCCAGCCAATTTTGCTGCTCTTTTCCAATCATGTCTTCCACCGACGGAGATACATAATACAGATAGCCTTCTGCGTTGCTTTGAGTGATGAGATCAGAAGAGTTTTCAGAAATGAGCCGATACTTTTCTGCCAATTCTTGGGCTTCCTTGACCGCTTGTTTCACCCGCTCATCAAGAAATTGATTCACCCTTTCGAGGTCCTTGCGCGCCTCTTCCCGATCAGTCACATCACGAAATACAGTCTGAATCTGTCCACCTGTCAAGCGCTTGGAAGTGATTTCGAGGTATTTGCTTTTTTGTCCAAAGGTGATCACCTCCCGCACATTCGTCACAGCTACTCCCCGGCGTAGCAGGGGGAGATTGATGGGGCGATGCATGCGCTCATGTTCACTCAGAAATACCTCTGGGTGCTGCCCGATCAGCAGTTCGGGGGAATCAGCCTCGAGAATTTCGAGTGCACTGGCGTTGGCATCTTGGATGATCATCGCGTCGTCTGTCACCAAAATGCCATCTGTAGCTTGCTCCACGAGGGTTCGATATTTTTCTTCGCTGCGCTCCAGGTCCTCAAGGGCCATTTTCTGGTCAGAAATATCTTGGCACACTCCGGTGAGGAGGACGGCCTGCGGGGTAGAATTAGCTGAACTTGCGTTGGTGCGGATGTACTTTACTTTGCCAGCTAGCGTCACGATCCGATATTCGCAGGTGAGCGGAACCGGATCCTCCAAGAGTCGCGCATAAAATTCCTCAAATATGGGAAGGTCTTCCGAATGCATAAATCGAGAGAATTCTTCGACCTTTTGAGACAGCTGCTCTTTGGATACTTCCAGTATGTGGT
Source organism: Bacteroidota bacterium (assembly GCA_036835375.1). GTDB lineage: Bacteria > Bacteroidota > Bacteroidia > J057 > J057 > JANQTF01. The sequence goes on along the minus strand of DAITMB010000029.1, from coordinate 14,166 downwards.
AGAGCCCGTCAGATAGGTAAATGAGTTCTTCGCTCACGTTCCACTCAAAAGTGCCCAGCTTCCCGATGAGTTCTGCGGACCTAAAAATTTCGGCCTTCTTCAGGAGCTCTTGCTCAATCGCCAGGGTGCGCTGTCGCTGTTCGTGCTCCTCTAAGGCTCGCCTCACTGCGGGGCCAAGCCGCTGAAGATAATCTTTGAGAATGTAGTCAATGGCGCCTTTTTGCAGGCTTTCAATGGCTGCCTCCTCCCCCAATTTTCCTGAAATCAGGATCACGGGTGTGTAAAGCCCATATCTCTGAACGATCTCCAGCGCTTTCAATCCATCAAATCCAGGGAGGTAGAAGTCTGCCAGGATGAGATCGTAGTGCCCCACTTTTAGCGCCTCCAGAAACTGGTTTTCCGTCGCCACCAAGTGGATGGAGGGATCTAGGCCCTCTTCGACGAGCCGCTCCTGAATGAGCCGCGCGTCGAGATAGTTGTCTTCGAGGTGAAGAATGCGAATCATGAAAGTTGCGAATCAGGAAATCAGATACCTTCAATAGGTGAAGGGAAATGCGCGCAGAGCCAGCCCAGGCGCTGCAATCTGGCTAACACTCAAAGGTGAATGCCAGTAGCCATCAATCAATAGCTTGTTAAGGTCATCTTTTTGCAACAGAAGTCAAAGCAAAGCAAACCTAAGACAGCAGCTTAGACGGAACGTAGCCAAAAAATGAGCGGAAGGACTCGCTGAAATAAGACGTGGTCGAAAAGCCCACGAGCTCTGCTACTTCGCCGATGCTATACTGATGTGTCTGAAGTAACTGCTTGGCGCGCTCCAGGCGATATTCCCGGATGTATTGAGAGTAGCTTTTGCCAGTGATGCGGCGAATCTTTTTTTGAAGGCCTGACTCACTCATCTGAAATCTGTTGGCAACAATATTCAATTCCAGCCTACCTCCGACCATGTTGTGATCAATGAATTGGGTCATGCTCTGAAGGAAAGAGGAACCTTCCAGTTCGAGCTCTTCCTCTTCTACCTGCGATTGGTCCTCTAATGATGCTTTGAGCCTGAGAATATTCTGGATCCTCAGCAAGAGTTCCTCATAGTCAAATGGCTTCGTCACATAGTCATTGGCCCCCAGCCCCAATCCCTGTATTTTTTCATCGAAAGCAGCCTTGGCTGTAAGCAAAATCACGGGAATTCTTCTTCCTTCCTGGCTGGAACGCAGGGCACGTAAGAGATCGTAGCCGTCCATCACAGGCATCGCCACATCTGATACGATCAGGTCAGGCGGTGAAATGGCAATTTTAGCCAGGGCTTCCTTCCCGTTGGAAGCGACCTCTACCTCAAATCCGAGCTCTTGAAACAGCTCCTCCATGGTATCTAATAGATCCTTTTCATCTTCCACGATCAGCAGTTTACTATTTGCGATCAGTGGGCTCAATGGCTTGCGCATTGTCACGAATTCAGGGTTATGTCATGTTCTGGAAGTTAGGTCCATTTTGAAAGATAGCCAACGACCCGCGTAAATATTTCGGGAATGGAGGATGCTGATTCTTGAAAGAGCTGTCCCAGGCATCCATGAGGTGGCAAATGGCGAAGGATAGCAAGCGTGAATTGACAACCGCGTCTAAGCTTGCGCAAAGAGTCATGCGCATAAGACCAAAAACTTTCACCTGATTCACCTGTTTCAGATCTGCATCAAGTGGGATATCGTATGTAATCGAAGCCTGAAAAGCGTCTCAATTACATCTCACATCCTGACTCAAGGTATGCAGGTATTCCAATGTATCAGGATTTAGTTTTGTTGTGATTTTCTTTTTGCTGCTTTTCTCCCCATTCTGTGGAAGAAAGGAAAAGGTGTTATTTGTCCCTCACGCCATGAGATGAATCTGTGATCCGAATGACAAAAGTCATTGTGGATATCAGATGTTCCAAAGCCTAACTCTCTCATTTAGAAGAAGTTGGGCGGAGGTTGTATGCTTCGTTCTTTTTACGAAGCTTGTGCCAATTTCTCCATGGTGTCTTTTCCTTGGGCAATGTGTGGGAGCACTCAGAGGTAAGAAAATCCATTCAACCAGAGTTCGTAACCATTCTCTCTTATTTCCTGCCCGTGGATGTAGTCAGGGCCATTTTCAGTGTAAACGGATCGTAATTTTCCACAGCTTTATCACCAGATCTTGGATATTCTATTGAAAGTCATGCAATTCAACTCACTTTCGTCACGCGTTCTTACCTATGGGCTACGCTACCTGCTGTTGTTGGCGGGCCTTGGGGTTATGATGTCTGTGCAAGCCCAACAGATTGGGTTCCTCAGCGCAGATGTCGTCACGGGACTCACCAGTCCGACTTCTTTGCAGTTTGGCCCCGACGGTCGACTCTATGTTTCGCAGCAAAATGGCACCCTCAAGGTGTACACGATCCAGCGCAATGCACCGGGTTCCTACCAAGTGCTGAGCACAGAGACCATTCTTTTGGTCAAAGAAAACACGCCCAATCACAATGACGATGGGACCTTTAACAGTACCAAGACCCGCCAAGTGACGGGCCTGTTGGTGCTGGGTACTGCGAACAACCCTGTTCTATATGTCAGCAGCTCCGACTGGCGGATTGCTGTCGGCAACGATTCGAACCTCGATACCAACTCCGGTCTGGTCTCTCGCCTCACCTGGATTGGCGCTGATCTCGATGATCCAAACGGATACTGGGACAAGGTTGATCTCGTGCGTGGACTGCCCCGATCGGAAGAAAACCACGCCACCAACGGGATGGATTACGATGCTGCGACGAACCGTCTGTTTTTGGCGATAGGAGGAAATGCTAACAAGGGTGCCCCTTCCAACAACTTCTCTGGCACCCCAGAGTACGCCCTCAATGCTGCGATCTTGACGATCGACCTGAATGCCCTCAATGCGATGCCCGTATATACAGATCCTCGCACGAATACCAAATTCGTCTATGATCTGCCGACATTGGACGATCCTACCCGTGCCAACATTACCAATGCACATCCGGCCTTTCCCTATCCCCCCGGACACCCCTACTACAATCAAAGCATAGATCTTCACGATCCTTTTGGAGGAAATAACGGATTGAACCAAGCCCGCTGGATCGTGGGCGGCCCTGTACAGGTGTATGCTTCTGGATTCAGAAATCCCTACGATGTGTTGTTCACCTCGCTGGGCAGGCTTTACACTTTCGACAATGGTCCGAATTCCGGATGGGGAGGTCAACCGCTCATCTATGACATCAATGGCAACCCCAAGGGAACTGGTCCTGCCGATCCAGCAGCCGGGGACTACGCCTCGAACGAGATCAACGAGACAAGCTCAGGAGGACACGCCGATCAGCTCCACTTCATCGCCAACGAAGGCTATTACGGGGGATATCCTAACCCCACCCGTGCTGACCCACTTCGGTCTGGAATATACTCCTACGAAAAAGTCAGTGGCGTATGGAATCTCACCGGGACTTATAACTGGGCAACTGATTTTCCGCATCCTGCTGTGGACCCAGTCCTGGCGCGCCCCATCGAAATGGTGTACATGGCACCCAACCATCCCAACAGTCAGTCTTTGACCTCTATCAACTCTTCTACCAACGGGATCACCGAATACACAGCCTCGAATTTCGGAGGAGCGATGCAAGGCGATCTGCTCGCAGTGGCATTCAACGATAATGTCTATCGCTTTCAGCTCAATGCTGCTGGTGATGCGTTGGTCTCCCAAACGGCTATGCTTAACGGCTTTGGCGACAATCCACTTGACATCACGGCTCAAGGTGACAACCAGGTTTTTCCCGGAACCATCTGGGTTGCCCTGCACGGCGCCAACAAGATTGTCTGTTTCGAGCCCAATGACTTCGAGCCATTCAATTGTACCGGTGCCAATGATCCGAATTTGGATGAGGATGGCGATGGGTTCAGCAACTTTGACGAGATTCTCAACGGCACAGATCCCTGTTCGCAAGGATCCAAACCAAAGGACTACGACGGTGACTTCATCTCCAATCTTCTGGATACAGATGACGATAACGATGGCTGGCTAGATACCTACGATCCCTTCTCTGTGGATCCTAACAACGGGATGACTACGTTCCTCCCGATCGACTACAGCTTCTCAATCAACAACAACGATGCTGTGCCAGGTTCACTGTTTGGCCTTGGCTTCACGGGTGTCATGACCAATGGCAACTTTGTGACCCAGACCCCCGGCGATGACTACCTGAATTTGTACGTGGAAGAAAACCTGAAGCTAGGCGGGGCGGTGTCAAAATTGGGGATCTCTGGCATTCAGCCGGGAACTGCGCTCCAAGGAAACAACAACCAATTCAATGCCTTCCAGTTTGGGCTGAATGTGGATGTGAATTCTGAGCCATTTACCTATCACTCCGAGGTCGAATCTCCTTATTTCCTCGTGAATGGAACACCTATCACGCCGATCAATGACATGTCTGCGGGAATCTTCATCGGCCGTGGCGATCAAGACAATTACATTCAGGTGGCGGTACATGCTGGTGGTGGCCAAGGTGGTATCCGCGTAGTGAGAGAAGTAAATGGAGTCGCCACCGTTGCGGATTACGGCACAGCAGTAGTTGGCAATGTGTTGGCTTCCAATGCGACAGACCTCTTCCTCTCAGTGAACCCTGCTACCCTCAAGGTGCAACCCAAAATTTCCCTCAACGGCGGAGCAACCATCGTAGCAGTGGGACCCGAGCTGGATATTCCGGCCTCTTGGCTCAGCGCAACAGACAATGTGGGCCTCGCGATCGGAATCATTTCTACCTCTGCCAACAGCGGAACCCCTTTCGGCGCGACATGGGACTTTATTTCTGTGCGCGGAGCTACCCCTACCGCCAGCGGCATCGAAGACAAAGAGGTCCTCATTGGTGCAAATCCTGAGACCATCAGCTTGGATAGCTACTTTCAGGACGATCAAGGCGTAGCCAATCTGGTTTATACCATCCAAAGCAACACCTGTACCCTGGTACAGGCCAGCATCAGCGGCAATCAGCTCATGCTCACTTATCCAGCCAACGACACAGACAATGGTCAGATCGTCGTTCGTGCCACAGACGCAGATGGGAATTTCGTACAGGATACCTTCCTGGTCACCGTGCTAGAGCCGCTGGTAGTCCTGTATCGCGTGAATGCAGCGGGGCCTCTCTTGGCTTCTACTGACGCACCGAACCCGGATTGGTCTTCGGATGCTCCCGCCACGCCTTCTCCCTTCCGCACCAATGGCAACAACACTTCCAATGCCAGCTACACAACCTTGGATGCCAGCATCCCAAGCTACCTTCCGCTAGGAGTATTCTCCACGGAGCGCTGGGATCCAGCTACAGGTGGCGAAATGATGTGGGACTTTCCAGCTCCTACGCCAGGCATCTACGAAGTACGCTTGTTTCTCAACAACTCTCATGGAGGAACATCAGGCGTGGGTACGCGGGTGTTTGATATCTCTGTGGAAGGAACGGTAGTCTGGGACAACCTGGACCTGATCCAGCAATTCGGTCACAAAAACGCCGGGATGCTGACATATCAGGTCAGTGTGACCGACGGAAACCTCGACATCGATTTTGATCGGGTGGTTGAAAATCCGTTGATCAATGCCATTGAGGTTCTGGGTCCCCCTGCTCCTGGCACCGTGCCGAGCAACCCTCAGTTGGCAGTAAACCCCAGCTCGGTCCACTTCTTCTCTACCCAGATCGGAGTGACTTCTCCCGCACAAAGCGTGACACTGAGCAATCCAGGCAACGCTTCAGTCACGGTGAGTAGCATCACCTTGGGCGGTTCCAACCCTGGAATGTTTGCTCATAGCGCCACCACGCCGCTCATCATTCCTGCAGGTGGTACCTCCGTGGTCAATGTGACCTTTACACCGACTGCTGTTGGGTCTCCCTCTGCATCTCTCAGCTTTGTGCACAATGGTACCACCTCCTCTCCGTTGGTTGTGAATCTGGACGGGGAAGCGATTCCCGGACCTAGCGCACTGGAAGCCACGCCTTCTACTTTTGACTTTGGTCAGGTAGCCGTGAACGCCAGCTCTGCTGCGCAGGTTTTCACTTTGAGCAATACAGGAAGCGACACCATCCTCATCAGTGCAGTGAACCTTGCCGGCGCTAATGCGAGTGAATTTTCGCTGAATTTCTCTGCCCTGTACGAGATTCTACCTGGCGCCTCCGCCAATGTGAGTGTCACTTTCTCTCCGACCTCGGCTGGCACCAAAACCGCCCTGTTGCAGGTAGGTCATAGCGCTACGAATCCCTCACCGCTCGAAATCACGCTCAGTGGCTTCAGCGTGGATCCATCGGCGCCTACTGCCTCGGAAGTGCTCTACCGCATCAACACGGGTGGCGTGCTTACCACAGCCCTCGACGCTCCACAAATGAATTGGGCAGGCGACGGCAATGGCGGAGCGGCTTCTCCTTTCCGGAACAACAGCAGCAACATTTCTGCCTCGTCTTACAACACGGTAGATCCATCAGTCCCTGCTTATGTGCCGATGAGCATCTATAGCACGGAGCGCTGGGACACCGGTAGCGCACCTGACATGCAGTGGGACTTCCCCATCGCTGATCCTGGCACCTATGAAGTTCGTCTCTACTTCCTCAACAGCTTCAATGGGACTTCTACCCCCGGCAAGCGTGTGTTCGACGTGGTCGTAGAAGGGGTGACCGTGCTGGATGACTTTGACCTGATCGTAGAATTTGGCCACAAAGTCGCAGGGATGAAGTCCATCGTGACGACGGTCAACGACGGAAATTTGGATATCGACTTTGGTCGGGTGATTGGAGATCCGTTGATCAATGGAATTGAGATTGTGAAAATGGGATCGGGTCCTGCTTTACCAAGTGTTGTGATTACCTCGCCAACAGCAGGACTAGTCGTCTCTGGCACCGAAGTGACGGTGACATGGGCTGGAAGCAACCTGGATCCGCTGGACCACTACCATGTGTCCATCGACGGTCTGCCTCATACTTCTGTCGTGCAGCCGAACAATTCCTACACCTTTACTGGGCTGACTGCCGGGGCGCATACGGTGAGTGTTCAGCTCGCAGATTACACTCACACTGAGTACACCCATGCCGGAGCTATTGCCACAGTGACCTTCACGACAGAAATTCCTGTTCCTACGGTCGTAATCATCTCGCCTACTGCTGGTCAGGTCATTTCCGGCACCGATGTGACGGTGACTTGGACGGGCATGAATCTGGATCCACTGGACCACTACCATGTGTCCATCGACGGCTTGCCTCACACTTCTGTCGTGCAGCCAGACAATTCCTACACCTTCACCGGGCTGACTGCCGGGTCTCACACAGTGATCGTTCAGCTTGCGGATTACACCCACACCGAGTACACGAATGTGGGAGCTACTGCTGCGGTGACGTTTAGCACGACCGACCCGAGCGGTGCGATTCCCCTCTACCGGATCAATGCTGGCGGTGGTGGTTTGGCAGCACTGGATGCACCCAACATGAATTGGGCTGGTGATGGTCAAGGGGGCTATGCCTCTCCTTTCCGCGGACCTGGAAGCAATGTCTCTGCTGCCTCCTATAACTCAGTGCATTCATCTGTGCCGACTTACACACCGCTGGGAATCTTTGCTCAAGAGCGCTGGGACACAGGGGGTGCACCGGATATGCAGTGGGACTTCCCTGTAGCGAATGGTACCTATGAGATCCATCTCTTCTTCCTCAACAGCTTTAACGGCACCTCGACACCAGGCAAGCGTGTGTTCGACGTTGTGGTAGAAGGCGTGGTTGTCTTGAATGACTTTGATATCATTCCAGAATTTGGCCACAAAGTAGCTGGCATGAAGACTATTGTGGCTACTGTGACAGATGGCAACCTCGACATCGACTTTGGTCGTGTGATCGGCGATCCATTGATCAATGGCATCGAGATCCTTGAAGTAGCAGCACCAGAGGGAACCATGTCCATGGGGGGCGAGCCGGGAGGAAATGGAGGGTCAAATCAGCCCGGTACCAATTCTCTCAGTTTCATCGGGCCAGAATCTTCCTTTTTTGGCTACGACCTCAAGCAAAATTATCCGAATCCATTCTCTGAGGTGACACGCGCAGGATTTGAACTGCCAGAGGCTGCCGAGGTGAAGATTACGATCTACAACATGCTTGGGCAACCAGTAAGAGAATTTGGAGGAACCTATCCGGCAGGAGAGCACGAAGTGGTGTGGTATGCCGATGGCAAAGGTGGCGAACGCGTGGCTGCTGGGGTGTATCACATGGTGATGCAAGCAAGCAATGGCTTCCGTCATCACATCAAAATGCAATTGGTCGAATAGATCTTTCAGTATCAGGAAGTTGATGTTTATCGCAACAGCGAGGCCTACCCAAAGGTCTCGCTGTTCGTTTTAAGGGAATATTACTTTTTCGAAGTTTGTACTACGGAACCTTAACAAAGGAAATGCGCGCTCGTTTGAACGGAGGGTTATGCTCTAGGCAGTTAGAATTGATTCATGTTGCCTGTTCTATGCAGATAGAACTACTTTGAAAAAGTTTTATGCGAGAATTTCAGACAGGAAGTTGATTTACGTGCGCTCAGATGATGTTCTTTTTGGCTTGAAGAGAAAACCTCACTTTACCCCCGATTTTTTATAGCTTTTTTCCATGATTGTTCGTCTGCAAGGCATCAGTGTCACAAGACGAGCGCAACGATTGTTTTGATCATATGAATCGGTTTTTATTGGTGATTTGCTTTTTGACCCCGTGGCTGGGGTGGTCTCAGGGTACTGTATCTATTTCGGGGTATGTGCGCGACGCGGAGTCAGGAGAAACCCTGATCGGGGCATCGGTGGCCAATCCAGAATTCAAGCAGGGAGGGTTCACCAATGAATTTGGTTTTTATACCCTCAGTCTTCCCAAGAGAGAAGATTCCTTGCTGGTGGTCTTTAGCTTTTCGGGCTATGTGAGAGAGGAACACTGGGTCATTCCAAATAAGGACATAGTCTATGAGGTGAACATGCGCTACCAGTCCTTGGACGAGGTCGTGATCTCTGCTTCCTCGGTGTTTGAGCAGGTGAATTCCAGCCAGATGAGTGTGGAACGGGTGTCGATGAAAGAAGCCAAAGTGTTGCCTGCGCTCTTAGGGGAAGTGGACATCATCAAGACACTCCAACTTAAGCCAGGAGTGTCAGGTGGGAGCGAGGGAAGTTCGGGAATCTTTGTAAGGGGCGGCGGGCCAGATCAAAATTTGGTGATGCTCGACAACACCGTGCTTTACAATCCCAATCACCTGTTTGGCTTTTTCTCGACGTTCAACTCCGACGCCGTGAAGGATGTGCAACTCTACAAGGGAGGTTTTCCTGCGCAATATGGCGGTAGGCTGTCTTCTGTGATTGATGTGAAAATGAATGAAGGCAATCGCCGCAAATTCAGTGGGGCAGGCGGCCTCGGCCTGATTTCTTCCCGCCTTACCCTGGAAGGCCCTTTGGTCAAGGACAAGGCTTCTTTCATGGTCTCCGGGCGCAGAACTTACGTCGATATTATCACCGGAGCCATCAACGATGCCCAGCAAGACAATCCCGATTTCCTTCAGATTCCTGATTACTTTTTCTACGATCTCAACGCCAAAGTCAATTACGACCTTGGACCCAAAGATCAAATCTTCCTGAGTGGCTACTTTGGTCGAGATCGATTTAAGTTCGATGATTCAGACTTCAATTTTAATTTTGACTGGGGGAACACCAACGGTACGCTACGTTGGAATCACCTGTTTACCGACAAGCTGTTCATGAATGTGTCGGCTTTTTTTACAGACTACGAATATGTGATCCGAAACGACCTGAGTGATTTATTCACCTTTGAGCTCGGCTCCCAAATCACCGACTGGGGTAGCCGCGCCGACCTCACGTGGACTCCTGACAACCGTCACACCGTGCGGTTTGGGGCTTCGGGCATTTATCACACGTTTCGGGTGGGCCGATTGAATGCCGGAGATTCCGACAGCACCTTTTCTATTAATTCTGGAGATACCTATTACGGGACGGAGTTCGGGGCTTACGTATCTGATGATTGGCAGATCAACGATGGGATCACCATTAACGCTGGGGTCCGACTTTCGGGCTTTGCGGGCGATTCTACAACCTATGCGACAATTGAGCCGCGGTTTGCCTCCAAATTTTCCATTGGAAAAAATGCCTCATTCAAGCTCAGCTACGCCCGCATGGCACAGTATCTCCACCTGGTCGCGAACAGTGGCACTTCGCTCCCGACCGACGTGTGGTATCCTTCTACGCGTGGCGTGAAACCCCAGATCTCGGATCAAGTGGCCATGGGCGTCGCCTTTGGGCTGGGGGAGCAATATATTTTGAGTAATGAGGTCTATTACAAATGGCTTCACAACCAAATCGACTTCAGCAATGGGGCCAACCTTTTTGTCAATGACGACCTCGAATCTGAATTTGTGTTTGGAAATGGGTGGGCCTATGGAAACGAATTTTATATCGAAAAAACCCAGGGAAAGCTCACGGGCTGGATCGGCTATACCTTGGCCTGGACCTGGCGGAAGTTTGATGGTACTTGGCGAACCGGAGAGTACATCAAAGAAGATGCGATCAATGAGGGCCGCCCCTTGCACCCCCGCAATGACAGCCGCCACACCGTCAATGTCGTGGCCATTTACCAAATCAATCGCCGCCTGAGCGTGAGTGGCGCGTGGACCTACCTTTCTGGAACCCTGACCACTCCCCCCAAAGGCTTTTTTTGGAATACAGGGCCTGATTTTACCACAGGGCGAAGCAGTACGTTTCCGACAGGCACGCCCGTCTTCGGCGATCGCAATAGCCTCCGAATTGCTCCCTATCACCGTCTCGACTTGGGATTTGTAATCAAATTTGCACCAAGATGGGGAGAATCCGACCTCACCATCAGTGCCTACAATGCCTACAGTCGAAGAAATGTCTATTTCGTCCGCTTCTTCTTCGATGAGTCACAGGCCCGCAATCGCGCACAGCAGGTGACACTTTTCCCGGTCATTCCATCGATCACCTACAATTTTAAGTTTTAGGTCGTCCTCGCTTTTGGGGCTTTTTTTCTTTTTCTGACTTCCCTTTCGACACCACACATATGATTCGCTTCCCTTTGATTCATCTTGGAATCCTTGGCCTGCTCCTGTTAGGGCTATCCTCTTGTGATCTCACCCGCGACATTGAGATTGATTTGCCAGAATATGAGCCAGAGGTCGTCGTGGAAAGCTATTTGGAGCCGGGGCTTCCCTTCACCGTCATTCTGACCAAGAGCATCGGGTTTTTCGAAGACCTGCGGCTTGTCTATGTGAAGGATGCGGTAGTGACGATTTCTTATAATGGACGGACTGATACCCTCGCACCTTTTGAGATTCCCATCAACACTCCTGGGCTGGAGTTGCTGCTTGATACGGCGCTCGTGAATCGATTTGCCCAATTTCTTGGCGAATCCATTTACCTCTATGGCCAATTGCAGCCTGTACCAGAACTCTACGATACACCATTTACGCTGAACGTCCTCACGGCGGAGGGGGAAGAACTGAGTGCTGTCACCACGATCCCAACCCCTGTGGATATTTTGGGGACACCCTACCGCTACAATGACGATAGCTTAGCTCTGGTGCTCACCCAATTTCAGGATGATCCCAACCGCGCCAATTTTTATCGCCGGGTTTTGGAAAAGCGCGAAATGAACATCATCACCGATGAAAATGGCGTCAGCGACACGATTTGGGTAGGGAACATTCTACAAGATTTCACCATCGACGATGAGATCACCAATGGGCAATTGATTACGTTTGGCACAGGCTTCGATCATCGCGATGGGGACACGCTGATTCACTCCGTCTATAGCGTCACGGCAGAATATGCCCGCTTTTTGGAGACACGCGATGCAGCAGTCGTAGCTAGTCTGAGCCCTTTTGGTCAACCCGCTACCGTCACGACCAATGTCACAGGAGGGCAAGGGATCTTTACAGGGCAGAGCTTGGCCTCCGTGCGGATGGTCATCGGAGAGTAGCAGGATTTCCTAGAAAAAAGTTGCCTATCGTCAGTCAGTGGTCTTGATTTTCTGTCCTTCTCTCCAAGTTTTCACCACGGGAGCCGCTTCGATGGGCCGATCGGTAGCCAAGATGTTGGCCCCGCGCGATAGCAGTTCCAAATAAATAGAATCTCCCAACTGGCGGGCTTGTTCATCTAACCCAGACATCGTCCCCTGCATCGCCGGAATGTTTTGCTGCGCCAATGCCTCAAATACCGCTGCGGGCAGGGGCTTGGTCCCTGTGAACGCCAACATTTGGCCAGCAGGGAGGAAACGGTATTTTTCCAGATCTTCTGGCCGCTGCACGCCACACGAGATCGGGAACTCGGGAGCTAAGCGATAGATGGTCTCGGCATCCTCTGGCCGATAGGCGATCAGTACGACATAGTCTTGTGCTTCCGCCTCGCGGACGGCATCTATCACCATTTCCCACGGGACTCCTCTTTTTACATCTAATGAGAGGATGGCTTTCCCCTTTGCCCAGCGGAGTGCGCTTGCCAGCGAGGGGATCTTGTGGCGAGTGACTTGTCCAAAATCGTCTTCCAACCTCAATGCCCTCAATTCTTCGTAGCTCAATTGGGACAGTGGGCCTGTGCCCGTGCTGGTCCGGTCGAGCGTCTTGTCGTGCATCAAGACCAACACACTGTCTCGGGTGAGTTGCACATCGCATTCGATCATTGCCGGGGTATGTCTCAGTACGTAGCGAAACACTGCGAGAGAATTTTCGGGCTTTTTGGGATAGTTTCTGCCCCCTCTGTGAGCGCTCACGGGCGGAAGCGAGGGGTTGTCTGCTGACAAATAGGCTGGGAGTCCACCAGGCGCCATTTTTACATACGTCGGATGGCAAGCGCAGAAAAAAAGAAGGAGCAGAAGAATTGCTATGCGATTCATCATTCGGGGATCAAAAGTAGAATTAACCAGGGGTTGAATGTAATAGGGAAAGAGGTAGCGAGAGACCCGAACATCGGTAGATTCTTTCAATTTTGGTTGGGAAAACGCAGATGACGATTCAATGCTGGTAGAAATAGAGTTTTGATGAAGGCAAAGAAATATTACTAATAAAATTTGCTCAATTGCTTAGCTTTTCCTATTCTTGTCTAAATCCTTAGCACAAGTCCTATGCTATCTTCCTATCGATTCGACTCGCAATACCATCCAAATCCACAGCAAGCAGATTCTTTTCCTGGTTTCCGTTTGCTGGAAGAGGGCTACTTTTCTCCAGGTCATTTTTGCCCCATCCTTGTTCGGGAACTTGATCAACTCCGCATCCATTATATGCAATGGGGCAAGCGAGGGATCCATTCACATCATAGAAAAGCCGTTTTGCCTGTACAATCGCCGCTGGATGAGCTAGATCAGCTTCAGATTTTTCCGTCTTCTCGATGCTTGATTCCTGGAAACGGCTACTACCTTGGGACACCCGATGGCCGACATTGGAAAGTGGAGCTACATGGCCAGGAGACTTTTTGCTTCGCTGCGATTCGAAGCCCACTCTCTCACGCTGATGGGACTTTTTCGGAGTATTTCTCGATTTTAGCCACTTCCTCCCATGCACTGTTGCGGCAGCATCATTTGCTCATGCCGATCATCATTCCCCGACACCTGGAAATGGCTTGGCTCAATCCTTCAACCCCCGCGGCCAATATCCAAGCTTGGCTCACACAACCCCACTCCGCAACCATCACTGTCAGGGAAGTCCAATACCTCCAGGAAATGGATGCGCCTTGGTCGCATCAAGCAGCATAGGCCCATTTGTTGTCAAATGAGCGATACTCGAGTAAGATTCAGCGTGTTGATCGCTCAAGATTGCCTGCCTCTGTAGAACAACCCCTCCATCCTTGCAGGATTTCCGTCTTATTGACCATCGAACACTGCCTCCCACCTCTCCACGTCAGTTTCGTTTCCTTCAACAACGAGCAAGATCAGATCTAATGCCCGTGCAAGCGGTAGGACCGCTGCGCGCTCGACTCTGCTTGGGTCGGAAGAGCAATTGGGCGATTTCCCTATCACAAGGTTCCGACATATATAAGGGAGGTATTAGGGCGGAGGGCTTTCTGCCATCCATCTTCCTGCCATGAGGGCAAGATCTGGGTTAATCTTCTCACCCCCCCAAAACCAAAAGCCAGGCTTGGAAATTCCAAGTCTGGCTTTTGAAGTGG
>DAITMB010000028.1:1229-46320 GCA_036835375.1 Bacteroidota bacterium | reverse complement strand
ACCTCAGTTCCCTGAAAATCGGAAATCAGACCTACGACATTGCCGATGGAGAGATCCTGAAGGCTCACATTTCAAAGACAGATAGGTTAGAATTAGCCTACCACCAAAATGAACTAACCTTCGGATTCGTGGCCCTCCACTATGCTCTGCCTTCTGAAAATACGATTATGTACAAGCTGGAAGGGATTGATCATAAATGGATTAAGGCAGGTAAAGACAGGCAGGCTAGATATGCAGGACTTCCCCCAGGGAACTACACCCTAAAGGTAAAAGCGGCTAGTGCCGGAGGCAGATGGACGGAAGAGCTTTCGGTCATGAGCCTCACCATCCATAAGCCATGGTGGGATACGCCTACTGCCTACGTAGCTTATTTACTCTTCTTATCTGTTTTGGTATTTGGTCTGGTAAAGTTGAGTACCAAAAAGCAAGAAGAAAAACTCAAGATTCAAGAGCAGGAGCTTCAGCTCGAGCGCCAACTGACGGACCAGCTCAAGGCGGTAGACCTACTCAAGGATCAATTTCTTGCCAATACCTCTCACGAACTCCGAACGCCTCTTAATGGGATTATTGGACTATCTGAGGGAGTCTATGATCGATCCCACGATGAAGTAGATCGGGGAGACTTGGCGCTAATCATCAATTCGGGTAAAAGATTACATTACTTAGTAGACGATATCCTCGACTTTTCGAAGTTGAAAAAGGGGGAGCTCGAGCTTGAACTTCTGCCTGTCAACCTCAAGAGCGTGGTAGAGCTGATTTGTCGGATGAGCAAACCCGCCATTCAAAAGAAGAACCTAACGCTTTCTCATGATACGCCGGATTCGCTACCGGCGGTAAAAGCAGATATGCACAGGCTCCAACAAATTCTGTACAATCTCATCGGAAATGCCATCAAGTTTACCGAAACGGGAGGAGTCAACATATCTTCCGAGCAGGTAGGCGACAAAGTAAAAATCAGCATTTCAGATACGGGAATAGGGATTCCGGAGGATAAGATGGAAGAAGTCTTTGAGGAGTTCAAACAAGGCGATGGGTCAACTTCTCGAAAATTTGGTGGTACGGGACTGGGACTGACCATCACCAAACGACTGGTGGGGCTACACGGAGGTGAAATCGGAGTAGAAAGCCAGGAAGGAGTGGGAAGTACCTTTTGGTTTACCCTCCTCTCGAGCCCTGAAGAGGGTATGGATGTTTTCTCGGATAAAGAGAAATTGATTGGACTTAATCCAACCGTCTTGAATGGGAGTTTCTCCCAGCGAACCAACAAAAGTCTGGAAAAGGAGGAGGCCCTGTTGGGAAATTCTTCAGTAATAGGGGGCGACAGCGAGATCATCAGGATCCTGATTGTAGATGATGAATCTGTCAATCAGCGCGTGATGGAAAATCATTTAGACGGCGAACGCTTCGAATTGGCCTTCGCAGACGACGGAGATAGTGCCCTCAAACTCATCGAAGAGTCTCCTATGTTTGATCTGGTCTTGCTAGATGTGATGATGCCCAATATGTCGGGATATGAGGTTTGCCGGAGGATCAGGGAAAAATACCTGCCCTCAGAATTGCCCATCATTATGGTTACTGCCAAGAATCAGGTTTCCGACCTCGTATCCGGCCTGAACAGAGGAGCCAATGACTACCTTGCTAAGCCATTTTCTAAACAGGAATTTCTGGCCCGAGTAAAAACCCAGATAGATCTACACCATATTTTCAGCGTAACTGATCGCTATATCCCCAATGAGTTTATCAAAGCACTGGGACACGATCGTCTCACCGAAGTAAATCTGGGTGATTTAATAGAGAAGGTCGTAAGTGTCCTTTTCACAGACATTCGAGACTATACTACCCTTTCAGAAGCGATGACTCCAGAAGATACCTTCCGATTTATTAGCGGTTATACCCGCCGGATGGGGCCTATCATTAAGGAAAACAGAGGATTTGTTAATCAATACATGGGGGATGGAATCATGGCAATCTTTCAATATTGTGTAGATGATGCCCTTGATGCCATGATCGGTATGCAAAAAAGATTGAGGGAGTATAACCTCGAACGGAAGGGTAAAAATCGCCCCGAAATATCCGTAGGGATGGGGCTGCATGTAGGACCTCTGATCATGGGGATCATCGGTGATCAGAAACGAAGAGATGCTGCGACGATTTCCGATACAGTGAACACCGCATCTCGAATGGAAGGCCTGACAAAAAACTTTGGTGTCAAAATATTGATCACAGGCCACTGCTACCAAAATCTCATTCATAAGGCCAAATATCATTTCCGATATCTGGGAAAGGTGAGTGTAAAGGGAAAAGAAAAGCCCTTAGATGCATGGGAATGTATGGACGGAGATCGACAAGAAGAGATGCAGGCAAAGCTGGAAGTCATGGAGCAATTCGATCAAATGGTCGAACATTACCAGCAAAAACGTTTTAGACAGGCGCTTGACATCACAGAAAGCATCTTGGCAATCAACCCAGGGGACAAAGTCGTCCAGTATTACCATAATCGTGTGTTAGAGAAACATGAGGATATTCCTAAATTTGACTGAGCTCCATTTCCAACCGCCGGAGGAGAGGAGTCAAGCCCCTCACCAAATCCCACAAGAGTTGCAAGTACTCCACAACGCGCCTCCTCCTTGAGCAGCTAGCAACCGAGCGTGATTTAGAGAGCGAATCAGATGAGTTGTTCTGTACATTCGGGCAGCGACAAAAACGAGATTCCTTGAATAAGATTAGAATGGAAACAATGGACGAAAAAAATGATGCTTATGACCTGGAAAAAAGAGCAAAAAGCCTATTGAGTACATGAAATATAAATGACGTCATTGGGGTTGGAGGAGCCTATGCGTTGAATCGCTAAAAATCATTATGTTGGCTTCAAGTCGCACCAGAACAGGACTGCAACACCTACCATCACAACTACACTTCTACATGACATATCATCTTTTTCTTGAAAGGTACAAATACATGAATTGGATCGCGGTTACTCTCCTTCTCTTATTGTTTTGGGGCTGCCAATCAACTCAAAAGCCGAATACTATCCAGTATTCAAAAGACAAGGTCATGGAAGCCATTCCATTTGCCAAGGGCGTTATATCGACGGATGAACACAGTGAATTTGAAATCATGTTCTCCCCAGATGGATATACAGCATATTTTTCTCGACGAGCACCAGAAGAGAAGCAGAAAATTTACACAACTGAATTTGTCAATGGCCAATGGAACGAACCCATCATCTGCGAATTTTCCACTGACAGAGACGAAGCGCCGGCCATCACTCCTGACGGAAAATTGTTCTTTTTTGGTTCCGAAAGACCCATCCCCGGCAAGCCAAACAAAGGAAACTTTGACATGAATATTTGGATGATGCGCAAAGTCGGGGATCAATGGAGTGCCCCTGAGCCGCTGCCATCTCCCATCAACGAAGTCCAGGTCGAAGGAGAAGAATGGCCATCTTCCAACAACAACTTTCTCTCCCCCATTGACAATGAAACTTTCTACTATTCCACCATGGTGAGAGGGACGAGCTCCATTGCCCTTTATGAGGTAAGCTACAGGGAGGGAGCATTCTCCGCCCCCGTACAAATCAACGGAATTTTTAATGATGAAAAATATTGGATTTACTCACCAGTTGTTTCACCAGACGGAAAGTATCTCGTTTTCAACTCCTATGGCGTGCCAGGTGGAGCAGGAGGAGAGGATATTTTCGTGTCGAAAAGGCTAGACAACGGCTGGAGCCAGGCTAGACCTATAGGAGACAAAATCAACTCCACTGACGAAGAAAGTGGCCCTCGCTTCTCCAGAGATGGCAAATATTTTTTCTTCACCAGAGCCAAAAACTTGGGGAACTACGAGTACGGCGAATGGGATATTTTCTACATCGAAACTGAATTTTTGGAATTGGAAAAGTTGTTTGAATAAAAGCTAACAGTGAATCGTCTGGTGCTTATCCCCCGATTGAACTTTTGCAAAAAAATGGAATGAGCAAACCAAATAGAGAAAACAGGATATCTGAATGAGCCAAAACATAAATTTACATGGAGATACTTTCTGAAAAGTCGTAATTATTTTGAGGGCGTTCTATTTTGTTATGCATTGGGATAGCGAAGGTTTTTTTACTTTCGTATGCTGAATACGATTCATCGAGACTGACAGAAGCCGAGAGCCGACATCCGCATCAGAAATAAACTGAAAGCATAAGATTCACGCAGCAATGATCACGTTGACCTTCAAAGCACAAACAGATAAACACACCATTCAGCAGTATTTGACGGATGCCGATAAGTTTGTGTCTGTCCATCCATTGATCTACAAAATGGAACGTGTCAGCCAGAATAGCTATAAAGTATTCGAAAAAGTAACTTTTGGACCCATCCCCTACCGTTTTACTTATCACGCATCCATAACGCTGGAGGCCCACGAAGTAAAAATGCTTGCTACCATCATGGGTCTCACAAAAATTTCCATGCATTTCACCTTCGTTGAAGAAGATGACTTTACCTTGATCCACGAGAAAATACATATTCGATCACCACTCCCAATCAAGAAATATATGTTTGCCCTCTTCACAAAACAACATCAACTATTATTTAGCAACATCGAAAAGCAATCATCGTGAAATGTGTTGAAAGCCCCCTTGACTGCGCAACTGACGTGGCCGAGCGAACATGTTGCATATCAGAAGCACCCTAAGCCCATTAAACTTCGTAAAATCGTGAAATTCAAATCAATACCTATTATATGAAACCAACACCCGAACATCATGAGCGAATGGCAAACATGACATTTGCCACAGTCTATCCACATTACATCACCAAAGTGGAACGTAAAGGTAGGACGAAGGAAGAGTTACATCAAGTGATCGAATGGCTGACCGGCTTTGATGACAATGAACTACAAGAACTCATCAATGAAAACGTAACATTTGAGACCTTTTTCATGAGATCAGCTCTGAATCCACATGCACATCTCATCACAGGGGTAATTTGTGGCTATCGAATAGAAGAAATTGACAATCCCTTAACGAAACAAGTACGCTACCTTGACAAACTAGTGGATGAATTAGCAAAAGGTAAAAAGATGGAGAAGATATTGAGAACCGAGTAGCAACTACCCAAATGGCCGCACCTAATTCGCTGTGTCTTCATAACATTCTTGCCTAGCATGACCAGGTTCCTTCATTAAGGGTCAACCAACCGCTTGACCCACACACAACATAAAAATGCTACCCCCTCTTTGGCTCTTTCAACTCGTTGGGACAATAATAGATGCTCGCTTCTACTGATAATTGGGGACCATCGCCTCAAACAAGTGCTTGAGAAACGATCGCTTCGAATAGATCATACCGAACTTTCTCTAAGCTCAACGATGACGACCTTAAGAAAAAACGGCCTTTTCTCGAATAGCGTTGATCCGTGGCGTCGCGATTCCTGGGCCATTTGCCCCTCATTTCCCCTCGAAACTATACACAAAAGGCGCTTTGTGGGCTTTGCCTGTGAATCGCTTTTCATGCCGCTTCAGGATACCTAGACTCAGCATTTTGCGCTGGAAAGCACTGCGCCTCAACGGGTGACCCAGCACAGCTTCATACAGCTGCTGCAATTCCTTCATCGTAAAATGCGTGGGCAGCAAGTTCATGCCCACCAGCTTTCGATCCAGATTATCTTGCAAAGTTAGCTGAGCCTTTTGCACCATGACCCCGTGATCGAGGATCAATGGCGGTAAGGCCTCCAAGTCGTACCAGGCCACCGAATCTGACAATTCGTCGGGCTGAGGAGACACTTCACTGTAATTGATTAGGGCATAATAGGCCACCGAAATGAAGCGATCCATCATCCAGGCTTGGTCTTCCGGCTTCAGTCCGTTGGCTGTCAGGATGGTGTGCATCACTTCCGGTTGCCAGCGGGCAGCATCACCAAAGGTGTAAAACTGCTCCAAATAAATTTGGTCAAGCCCGGTTCGCTCCCGCAAGCCGCGTATCACCGCATCATTCAGATTTTCACCCCATTCCACAAACCCGCCAGGCAAAGCAAACAAGCCCGTATTGTGGTACTCCATGATCAGAATTTTCAGTTTATCACCCGAAAAACCAAAAATCACGGAATCGTAGGCAATGTGGGGTAAGTAGGGCTTATTAGACAAAGGAGCCATCGGATGCAAAAAATATTTTTCGAAGGTAAGTAGGAATTTCTAGCGAGACTAATTACTATTGTCACATCTTGAGACAATAATATGTTCTACTTACTTATTCACTCGCAATGAAAACTTTCCTCCCTCTTCTTCTGCTCCTCACCACGCTTTGGCTCCCTGGCACTGCCCAAATCCAAACGGGTGAAAACGTGGCTGTGACCCAAACCGACGCGGGAAAGGTGCGCGGCTATGTTCATGGCGGCATCTTCACATACAAAGGCATTCCCTACGCTGTGGCAGACCGTTTCGAAGCTCCCCAAAAGCCAAAGCCTTGGGAAAACATTCGCAGTTCATTGTCCTACGGCCCAGTGGCTCCGTTGATGGCCCCCACCACTTCGGTGCAGGACGAATCGGAGTTCGTATTTAACCACAATTGGGGTTATTCCAGCGAAGATTGTATGCGCCTCAATGTGTGGACGCCCGGCATCCATGACGGCAAACAACGCCCAGTGATGTTCTGGATCCACGGTGGCGGGTTCACAGCCGGCTCTTCGCAAGAGCTTCCCTCCTATGATGGCGAGAATCTCGCCCGCAATGGTGATGTGGTAGTCGTGTCCATCAACCACCGCCTCAACATTCTCGGCTTCCTGGATCTGTCGGCTTACGGCGAAAAGTACAAGCACTCGGCCAACCTCAGCATTCTAGACATGCGTATGGCCTTGGAGTGGGTGCAAGCCAACATCGCGAACTTCGGAGGCGACCCCAACAACGTGACCATCTTCGGCCAGTCAGGTGGGGGTGCCAAGGTGAATACCCTCATGGCGATGCCTTCGGCCAAAGGCTTGTTCCACAAGGCCATCAATCAAAGCGGGGCTTTCCGCACGAGCATCTTCGGCAAGGAAGTGACACAGATCATTGGTGCGGAAGTTCTCAAAGAATTGGGCATTGAGGCTCCGAATGTGGACAGCATTCAAAGAGTGCCCTTTGACGAACTGTCAGCGGCAGGAAAGCGCGCGCTCGCCACAGTAGCCGAGCAACTCAAAGCGGAAGGCAGACCTGTACAAGGATTTGGATTGAGTTGGGGACCTAGCCGCGACGGCGAAATTCTGCCATATGACCTACAATCACCTGAGGCACAGGCCTTGTCAAAGGAAATTCCATTGTTGATTGGCACGGTGAAAAACGAATTCATGGCCTCTGGCTACGCAGGAATGACGCATGCCAAGGAGGAAGAGGTGCTGGCTTACTTGACCTCACGGTATGGCGATAAGACCGACGCCTACTTGGCGGCAGTAAGGAAGGCGTATCCGGCTGATAGCCGCCCTTCCGACCTCATGGATGTGGACTTGATGTTTCGCCCCGGAGCAGTGGCCCAGGCAGAGAGCAAATCGACGCTGGCGGGCGCAGCTCCAGCGTATTTGTATGTATTTACTTGGCAATCTCCGGTGATGGATGGGAAGTACAAATCCATGCACTGCATGGAGTTGCCATTTGTGTTCGACAACATTGCCCGCTGCGAAGAAATGACGGGTGGCGGCAAGGAAGCCCACGCCCTGGCAGAAAAAGTGAGTACGGCATGGGTGTCTTTTGCCAAGACTGGTAACCCCAACCATGCTGGCTTGCCAAAGTGGCCAGCTTATTCAGCGGAAAACGGTGCCAATATGATATTTGACAACACCTGCGAAGTGCGGAAGCATTTCGATCAGGAATTGCTGAAAGTCGCAAAGTGATGGAAAGGAGCTACATGCAACAACCGCCACAAGGGGGAACCCGGTGGCGGTTGTTGCTTTTATAACAGCTACTCGCCGGGGCACAACAAGGTGAACTTCTTTTTGATCAATACTTGAAAAAAAGCTATTAAGACAAATAGGCTTCCGCTCCCGATTCCTGGACCAGAAGCCGCACCTCGACGTGCTGCTGAAGTGTAGTAGCAAGCTCCATCCCAGTGATATCAGCTGCTACAGGCATCGTGCGATGTCCCCGATCAATCAGAACGACAGTCTGAATACTTGCAGGCCTGGCTTGAAGTAGGATCGAGACCACATTGAGCAGGGTCGTGCCAGAGTAGAGCACGTCGTCCACAACCACCAAATCTTTCCCTGCAAGATCATCCAGCGCATCCACATCCAAATCAATCCCCAGCAGCGGGTCTCCTTCGGTCCGGTCCAGTTCTGCCTGGATATATTGAATGGTGAAAGGCGAAATTCGGCGTAAATGCCCCAGCAGCAATTCAGCCAAAAATCCGCCACGCTCAGCGATCCCAATCATCACGAACTCCGTTTTTCCGTAGTGAGACTCATAAATTTCATACGCCATGCGAAGGATCCGGGCCTCCACAGCTTGCCGATCTAAAATGCAAATAGGATGATCGTTCATAAGAAAGTAAACTTGAAAAAACAGTGGAAGGCGAAATCCACATATCGAGTAAGTAGCGATAAATGGTCCTGACAAGGTCAAAAAGTCAGCGTGTCATAGGTTGGTCCTGCTGATTTTCTCACTGGTCAAAAAGACGTTCGCGATAGCAAGATAAGCTACTAACCCGAAATTTACCTCTCTAGATCTTTTTCGTCGCTCTGCCAAGTAGTATTCCTTTTCCGCCGGAGGAGGTCAAATAGTTGACCGCGTTAAGCGATCGCGGATGAACCAACTCGCAAAAGGCCAGCTCCCCATTGGGAAACTGGCCTATGCTTGCTTTCATGGACATTTCATTCCTGACTTGGGCTAGGACAATCCTTATGATTGAGCTATGCAAAAGCCGGAATCAACCACACGCTATTCTACCATAGCCCTGGGACCGCGAACGGTACTTGCCTTAGCGGATTCACGTGCTTCGTATTCGTCTTTAGAGCCAACGACCAAGTCTTGGTACTTGCGCAGACCTGTTCCGGCTGGGACCAAGTGACCGACGATCACATTCTCCTTGAGACCGAGTAGTTCATCGGTCTTGGCAGAAATGGCTGCTTCGGAGAGCACCTTCGTCGTTTCCTGGAAGGAAGCCGCAGAGAGCCATGACTTGGTTCCGAGGGAGGCCCTTGTGATCCCCATCAACACCGGCTGGCAGATGGCAGCACGAGCTTGACGTGCAACCACAAGCTTCTTGTCATTGCGACGGAGCTGGGAGTTCTCATCCCGAAGCTTGCGTTGTGGCACAATCTGCCCTTCCTTCAGCACGGCTGAGTCGCCTGCATCGTCAACCACGAATTTGTCGAAGATCCAGTCATTCTCTTCCTGGAAGTCGATCTTGGTCACGACCTCTTTCTCCAAGAAGATGGTATCACCTGCATCTACGATTTCCACGTTTTTCATCATCTGCCGAACGATCACCTCAATGTGCTTATCATTGATCGGTACACCCTGCATCCGGTACACCTCTTGGATCTCATTCACGATGTAAGCCTGCACCGCACTTGGACCTTTGATGGTCAAAATGTCTTTGGGTGCGATGGCGCCATCGGAAAGCATCTCGCCCGACATGACGTAGTCACCGTCGTGAACGAGAATGTGCTTGTTCAGCGACACCATGTACTTCCGCTCGTCGGAGTTGTCAGGCGCGTTGATGAACACCTCACGGTTTCCACGCTTGATGCCACCGAGGCGCACGACGCCTTCGATTTCGGACACCACAGCAGGATTAGAGGGGTTTCTAGCTTCGAATAGCTCTGTTACCCGGGGCAGACCACCCGTGATGTCGGCAGTACCGCCACCGGAGCGAGGAATCTTCACCATGACTTGGCCAGAGAAGACTTCTTGGTTATCATCCGTGACCAGGTGGGCACCAACGGGCAAGTTGTAAGAGCGAAGCTCTTTCCCCTGCGCATCCATGATCAGAATGGTCGGGTTGATCGTCTTGTCACGGCTGTCGATGATGACCTTTTCCTTGTGACCCGTTTGGTCATCCAAATCTTCCAGGTAGGTAAGCCCTTCTTTGACGTCGCGGAACTGCACCTTACCGTTGAATTCGGAGATAATGACAGAGTTATATGGATCCCAGTCACACATACGGGTTCCTTTTTCGACCATCTGCCCGTCCTTCACATAGATCTTAGATCCGTAAGGCACTTTGTTGGAGAACAAGATCCGCGATTGTTCGTCGAGAATCTTCAGTTTTCCTGTCCGGCTAATGACGATTTTGACCGATACGCCTGCCTCTTCCCGTTCCACGATCCGAACGTTCTCCAGTTCCAGTTTTCCTGCAAACTTCGCGGTGAGCTGGCTGGCATTAGACCTTACCTGAGCCGTACCACCTACGTGGAAGGTGCGAAGGGTGAGCTGCGTTCCTGGTTCGCCGATGGATTGAGCCGCGACAACCCCAGCGGATTCGCCAACTTCGACCAAGCGACCTGTCCCCAAATTTCGACCGTAGCAAGCGATACACACCCCAACTTTGGACTCACAAGTGAGTACCGAGCGGATTTCTACCTCCTCAATGGTCGATTCGTCAATGACTTGGGCGATTGTCTCTGTGATTTCTTGACCAGCACCGACAATTAGAATATCGGGATCCAGCGGATCAAACACATCGTTGACGGAGACCCGACCCAATACGCGCTCCCCAAGGGGCTGAATGACGTCCTCATTTTCTTTGAGGGCCGAGATGGTAAGTCCGCGGAGCGTACCACAATCTGCTTCCGTGATGATGACATCCTGTGCCACGTCCACCAAGCGACGGGTAAGATAGCCCGCATCCGCTGTTTTCAAAGCGGTATCGGCCAGACCTTTACGTGCACCGTGTGTCGAAATGAAGTACTCAAGAACCGAGAGGCCTTCCTTGAAATTGGCAAGGATCGGGTTTTCAATGATTTCTCCAGCACCGCCCTTGAGGGTTTTTTGTGGCTTGGCCATCAACCCTCTCATGCCGCCAAGCTGGCGAATCTGCTCTTTGGATCCACGAGCACCGGAGTGAAACATCATGTAGATGTTATTGAAGCCGTCTTTGTCGTGCTCCAACTGGTTCATCAAGGTGTCTGTAAGCCGAGAGTTGGTGTGCGTCCAGATGTCAATGACCTGATTATATCGCTCATTCTCAGTGATGAGACCCATCTCATAGTTCATCAACACCTCTTCAATCTTGCCTTCGGCTTCACCAATGAGCACATCCTTGGCCTCGGGAACGATCACTTCACCTAAGGAGAAGGAAAGTCCTCCCATGTAAGCTTCGCGGAAGCCAAGGTCTTTGAGGTCATCTAGGAAGTTGACGGTCTTGACCAGTCCTACCCGAATGAAGATCTGCCCAATGACAGTTCTGAGGGTCTTTTTGGTCAACAAGATGTTTACATATCCCGCTTTTCCAGGGACGATCTTGTTGAAAAGTACGCGACCGACAGTCGTTTCAATGATTTCTGTTTCTTGTCGGCCAAATGTATTCAATACGAGCTCTCCAGTGTCCTCGTCCCGCTTCGGGATGCGAACTTTGACGATCGCATGCTTGGCGACAACACCTTCATTGTAAGCAATTTCTACCTCTTCTGGAGAACCAAATAGCATTCCCTGGCCCTTCATGTTTGGACGGCCTTTGGTGAGGTAATAGATTCCCAATACCATGTCCTGACTCGGCAGAGTGATCGGAGAACCACTCGCTGGGTGAAGAATGTTGTGACTTGCCAACATCAGCACGATCGCTTCCAGACACGCCTCGTTGCTCAGCGGCACGTGTACAGCCATCTGGTCACCGTCAAAGTCGGCGTTGAATCCTGTACAGACCAATGGGTGAAGCTGAATGGCTTTTCCTTCGACCAGTCGAGGCATGAATGCCTGAATTCCCAATCTGTGAAGCGTCGGTGCACGGTTGAGAAGCACAGGATGGCCTTTCAACACGTTCTCGAGAATATCATAGATCACAGGATCACGGCGATCCACGAGCTTTTTGGCACTCTTCACCGTCTTCACAATGCCTCGCTCGATGAGTTTGCGGATCACGAAGGGCTTAAACAACTCCGCCGCCATACTTTTGGGCAGTCCACACTCATGGAGTTTGAGCTGAGGGCCTACCACAATCACGGATCGACCAGAGTAGTCCACCCGCTTTCCGAGCAAGTTCTGGCGGAAGCGCCCTTGCTTTCCTTTCAGCATGTCGGAAAGAGACTTCAGGGCGCGGTTAGAATCAGAACGTACCGCGTTGACCTTCCGAGTGTTGTCGAAGAGGGAATCCACGGCTTCTTGAAGCATCCGCTTCTCGTTGCGAAGGATAACTTCGGGTGCTTTGATCTCGATGAGCCGCTTGAGACGATTGTTGCGAATAATGACCCTGCGATAGAGGTCATTGAGGTCGGAAGTCGCGAATCGACCACCTTCCAGCGGCACCAATGGACGGAGCTCTGGAGGAATGACAGGGACAATTTTGACCACCATCCATTCCGGCTTGTTCTCAATCCGGCGGTTGGCTGCGCGGAAAGATTCCACGACTTTGAGCCGCTTCAGGGCGTCATTTTTACGCTGCTGGGAAGTCTCCGTAGCGGCCTTCTTGCGCAAGCTATACGACAGGTCGTCTAGGTCGATGGTGCTTAGGAGAGATTCCAGAGCCTCTGCGCCCATCTTGGCGACAAACTTTTGTGGATCCTCGTCTGGCAGGCTTTGATTTTCCTTGGGAAGCGTTTCCAGGATGTTGAGATACTCTTCCTCGGTGAGAAAGTCCATCTCTTGCAGTCCTTCCTTCTCCATGACCCCTGGCTTGATGATCACGTATCTCTCATAGTAGATCACCTGATCGAGCTTCTTGGAGGTCAAGCCAAGGAGGTATCCAATTTTGCTGGGAAGTGTGCGGAAGTACCAAATGTGGGCGACAGGTACGACGAGTTGGATGTGACCCATTCGCTCACGGCGAACCTTTTTCTCGGTCACTTCCACGCCGCAGCGGTCGCAAATAATCCCTTTATACCGAATCCGCTTATACTTCCCACAGTGGCACTCATAGTCTTTGACCGGACCAAAAATCCGTTCGCAGAAAAGACCATCTTTTTCCGGCTTATACGTCCGGTAGTTGATGGTTTCTGGTTTGAGTACCTCGCCGTGTGAGCGGTTCAGGATCGCCTCCGGAGAGGCAAGACTCACGGTGATCCGGTTAAAGTCACTCGTGATCTTGGTGTTTTTGGCGATTGGCATGCGAGACTCCTATGTTAATGTCCTTAGCTAAGGGGAAAACCCGGTCGGAACTACCGACCGGGGAATATGCTTGTGTCTTACTCAAGGGTCACTTCAAGTGCCAGTCCACGCAATTCGTGAATCAACACGTTGAAAGACTCCGGTACACCTGGGATAGGAAGGACATCGCCTTTGACGATGGACTCATATACCTTGGCGCGACCTACGACATCATCTGACTTGACCGTGAGCATTTCACGCAGGATGTGAGCTGCTCCGAAGGCTTCCAAGGCCCACACTTCCATCTCTCCAAATCGCTGGCCACCAAACTGCGCTTTACCACCCAGCGGCTGCTGGGTAATGAGCGAGTAGGGACCGATGGAGCGGGCGTGCATTTTGTCGTCCACCAAGTGGATCAGCTTGAGCATGTACACAACCCCCACAGTGGTTTCTTCTCGGAAATATTCGCCAGTCTGGCCATTGATCAAGCGGGTGACACCAAATGTCGGCAACCCAGCTTTTTGTAGTTCTGCGTTGACCTCTTCGTAGGAAGCACCATCAAAAATTGGGGTGGCATACTTCACGCCTAACTTCCTTCCTGCCCATCCAAGAATGGTTTCATATACTTGGCCCAAGTTCATACGAGAAGGCACCCCCAGTGGGTTCAAAACGATGTCCACGGGCGTTCCATCATTCAGGAACGGCATGTCCTCGACTGGTACGATCCGTGAAACCACCCCTTTGTTTCCGTGACGACCAGCCATTTTATCTCCCACTTTCAGCTTGCGCTTCATGGCAACGAATACCTTGGCCAGCTTGAGAATCCCGGAAGGAAGCTCATCTCCTACGCGAATCTGGTATTCTTCCCGGCGGAAACGTCCTTCAATGAGGTCGTGCTTGCGCTTGAAATTCTGGAAGAGTTGTTCTATGTTTTGGTTCAACTCTTCGTCTGAGGTCCAGCCACTAGGAACCAAGTCCGTGAAGTTCATCGCTTGAATGGTCTTCTCGGTGAACTTTTTCCCGGCGGGAATCACTTCTTCGTTGAACTTGTTCTTCACACCTTTTGACTTCGACTCTCCGAGCAGTTGTGTCAACTTGGAGATCATCTCATTGTTGAGATCTGTCGTGTCTTGGTGAAGGCGCTCTTCGAGTGAAGTGATAAGCTTTTTGTCGCGGATTTTGACTTTGGCTTCTTTCTTCTCCTTGGAAAATAGCACTTTGTCAATGACCACGCCATGAGAGGACGGAGGTACACGCAAAGAGGCATCTTTCACGTCGCCTGCTTTGTCGCCGAAGATCGCGCGAAGCAACTTTTCCTCTGGTGTAGGATCAGACTCTCCCTTTGGAGTGATCTTTCCGATCAAAATATCACCAGGATTTACTTCGGCGCCAATGCGAATCAGGCCATTCTCATCGAGGTGCTTGATGGCGTCTTCGGAGACGTTTGGAATTTCACGGGTCAACTCTTCCTCCCCGCGCTTCGTGTCTCGCACTTGCATTTCGAACATGTCGATGTGAATCGAGGTGTAAATGTCTTCAGACACAACACGCTCTGATACCACAATGGCATCTTCAAAGTTGTATCCCTGCCAAGGCATGAATGCAACCACAAGGTTTTTGCCCAAGGCAAGCTCTCCGCCTTCTGTAGAGTAACCTTCAGCGATCACAGTGGTCTCATCCACGCGATCTCCGGCACGAACTACAGGGCGAAGGTTGATACAGGTATTTTGGTTGGTGCGGCTAAACTTCGTGACGTCGTAGGTGACGACGGCGGAGTCGAAGCTGACCAGATCTTCGATGGGAGAGCGATCGTAGCGGATCACGATTTTGGCGCCGTCCACATATTCGACTACCCCTTCTCTCTCCGCCATCATCATCGCCCGGGAATCGCGTGCTACTTTCCCTTCGATTCCAGTTCCCACAATGGGAGCTTCGGAGCGAAGCAAAGGCACTGCCTGGCGCTGCATGTTCGATCCCATGAGTGCACGGTTGGCGTCATCATTTTCCAGGAAAGGAATCAAGGAAGCAGCAACCGACACAATCTGGTTCGGGGCGACATCCATGTACCGCACGGTGGAAGGGAGTACGACAGGGAAGTCACCCATTTTGCGAGCTTTGACCTTGTCGTTGACGAATTGACGCTTTTCGTCGATCGGCGCGTTTGACTGCGCAATGATCACATTGTCTTCCTCCTCAGCACTCAAGTAAGTCGCTACCTGCGCCACAGTTCCATCGTCCACCTTGCGATAAGGTGTTTCGATGAAGCCCATGTCGTTGATTTTGGCGTAGGTGCAGAGGGAGGAAATCAGTCCAATGTTGGGCCCCTCAGGTGTCTCAATGGGGCAGAGGCGACCGTAGTGGGTATAGTGAACGTCACGAACTTCAAATCCAGCTCTTTCTCGAGAAAGACCGCCAGGCCCCAGTGCGGAGACCCTTCTTTTGTGGGTGATCTCTGAGAGCGGATTGGTCTGATCGAGGAACTGGCTGAGCTGATTGGTTCCAAAAAAGGAATTGATCACGCTAGAAAGTGTCCTTGCGTTGATCAAGTCAGCAGGGGTGAACACCTCGTTGTCGCGGATGTTCATGCGCTCGCGAATCGTTCTGGCCATGCGTGCAAGGCCCACACTAAACTGTGCATATAGCTGCTCACCAACGGTCCGTACACGACGGTTGCTCAAGTGGTCGATGTCATCCACGTGGGTCTTGGAGTTTTGAAGCTCCACAAGATATTCCACGATTTTGATGATATCCTTTTTGGTGAGGACTTGACTTGTTTCTTCGAAGTCGTTGTGCAGCTTCTTGTTCAAGCGAAATCTACCTACTTCCCCGAGGTCATAGCGCTTGTCAGAGAAGAAGAGCTTATCGATCACCCCGCGTGCAGTCTCCTCATCTGGTGGTTCAGCATTGCGGAGTTGTCGGTAGATGAGATCCACCGCCTCAGACGTAGAGTTAGAATTGTCCTTCTGAAGGGTGTTATAGATAATGGAATACTCCGCTGCGTTGGCTTCTTCAGAAACCAAGATCATACTGGCAATTCCCGAGTCGAGGATCTGCTCCACTTCATCTTTCTCGATGATGTGATCGCGTTCAAAGAGAACCTCATTTCTGGTGATCGACACCACTTCGCCCGTGTCTTCATCTACAAAGTCCTCGGTCCAAGTACGAAGAATTCTCGCAGCCAATTTCCTGCCAACGACTTTCTTAAGATTATTTTTAGAGACTTTAACTTCCTCGGCCAGACCGAAGATCTCGAGAATCTCCTTGTCAGAACCATATCCAATGGCACGAAGGAGGGTAGTGACTGGAAATTTCTTTTTCCGGTCAATGTAAGCGTACATGACGTTGTTCACGTCCGAAGAAAACTCAATCCACGATCCTTTGAAAGGAATGATTCTGGCAGAATAGAGCCGAGAACCATTCGCATGGAAGGATTGGCCGAAGAATACACCGGGGGAGCGGTGGAGCTGGCTGACGACCACCCGCTCTGCTCCATTGATCATGAAGGTTCCATCGGCAGACATATAAGGGATGTTGCCGAGATACACTTCTTGAGTTACTGGCTCGAAGTCCTCATTTTCGGGATCGGTACAGTAAAGGAAAAGTTTTGCTTTGAGGGCGACGGAATAAGTAAGGCCCCGGCTTCTGCATTCGCTCAAAGAATAGCGTGGCGGGTCGATATAGTAGTCGAGAAATTCAAGAACGAAATTTTCCCTTGCATCGCTGATGGGGAAGTTCTCCTTGAATACTTTGAAAAGGCCCTCCTCCTTCCGTTTATCGGGTGGAGTATCCACCTGCATAAATTCCCGAAACGAGCGCAATTGAACTTCCAGGAAATCGGGGTATTCGAGAACCTTTCCGATCTTGGAGAAAGAAATACGGTTCGGTTGATGGGTGTTGCTCAATGCCTTGAGGGTTTATTGGGTGAAACGCGAGCGGCTGGAAGTAGGAACGAGTGCGCGAGCGCCAAAAAGAAAGATTTTGTAGAATACGGGAAAATAGACCTGACTACAAGAGTCAGGCCTATCTTTTAGGTAGAACTGGAGAATCCAGCAAAGGTTTATTACTTCACTTCTACCTCAGCACCAGCTTCTACCAATTGAGCTTTGATGGATTCAGCCTCTTCTCTGCTCACTTTCTCTTTGATAGGAGTAGGAGCAGCATCTACGAGCGCCTTGGCTTCTTTGAGTCCGAGGTCAGTGATACCTTTCACGACTTTCACCACAGTGAGCTTGGCACCGCCAGCGCTCTTGAGGATCACGTCGAATTCGGTTTGTACGGCCTCAGCAGCGCCTTGGTCGCTGCCGCCACCAGGGGCTACAGCTACAGCCACAGCTGCTGCTGCAGGCTCAATGCCATATTCGGTTTTGAGAATGCTAGCCAATTCGTTTACCTCTTTGACGGTAAGGTTGACTAGTTGTTCTGCGAAAGCTTTCAGATCTGCCATCGTTTCTGAAGTTAAAAAAGTCGTTATTGTTCAAAAAACAGTGTCGAAAAAATAAGGAACGGGCTACGGGAACGAGTCCCGAAGGAAGCTAGCCCTGCGGTCACGCTTCTTCGCGCTCAGAGAGTGTTTGAAGGATACCTGCCAATTTGGAGCCACCGGATTGAAGGGCGGACAACACATTCTTGGCTGGGCTTTGCAACAATCCAATGAGTTCTCCGAGGAGTTGATCTTTGGACTTGAGGTCTTTGAGCGCTTGAATCTGGTCATCCCCAACGTAAACAGCCGTTTCAATCACGGCCGCTTTCAAGATGGGTTTGGCAGATTGCTTGCGAAATTTCTCTATCACCTTAGCAGGTTCAGAGGCTCTTTCAGTGGTGGTAAAGAAGATGGAGGTTGGTTCCTTCAGGGTAGGATATACCTCCGAAAAGTCACCGTCCAATTCTTCCAATGCCTTCTTGATCAGGGTGTTTTTCACCATGGTCATTTGAAGTCCGGACTCAAAGCAGAGCTTACGAAGCTCATATACTTGTGCCACAGTGAGGCCACCGGTGTCGGTAAGATAGAAGTTGGGGAATTCCCTGAACTTCTCAGCCAAATCTTTGACTAGCTGTAATTTCTGATCCTTCGTCATGGCAAATTAGATTCCGGGTACACTGGATTTCTCTACACGCACACCAGGACCCATGGTCGAAGCCATTGTGATGGATTTGAAATAAATCCCCTTTGATCCTTGTGGCTTGAGTCGATGAAGCGTCTGCAACATCTCTGTTGTATTCTCCAAGATCTGCTCTTCAGAGAAGGAAACCTTCCCTACCGCCACATGGATGATCCCAGTTTTGTCAACTTTAAAGTCGATCTTACCGGCTTTCACCTCCTTGACGGCTTGGCCGACGTTTGGAGTCACAGTCCCGCTTTTGGGGTTGGGCATCAACCCGCGGGGACCCAACACGCGGCCTAAGCGACCGACTTTGGGCATCACATCGGGAGAACAGATGATCACATCGATCTCTGTCCAGCCGTTGGATATTTGGGTAATGTAATCGTCCAGACCAACATGATCGGCTCCTGCTTCGCGGGCTTCAGCTTCTTTGTCTGGTGTAGTGAGCACCAAGACACGGACTTCTTTCCCGGTTCCATGCGGGAGGGCTGCCACACCACGAACCATCTGGTTCGCTTGGCGAGGATCCACTCCGAGACGGACGTGAAGCTCTACGGACTCATCAAATTTGGCAGAGGCAACCTTTTTCACGAGGTGACATGCTTCTTTGAGGTCGTAGTTTTTTTCCCGATCAATGGCTGCGGACGCAGCTTTGTACTTCTTAGTGAGAGTTGCCATTTCTTGTTACTGGTTTTCCTCCCAAGGAGGGGTTCCACTCACAGTAATGCCCATGCTACGAGCCGTACCTGCGACCATTTTCATCGCACTTTCCACCGTGAAACAGTTCAAGTCTGGCATCTTCGTTTCGGCGATTTGCTTCACCACATCCCAAGACACTGATCCTACCTTATTCCGGTTGGGTTCTGGTGAGCCTGATTTGAGCTTAGCTGCTTCCATCAACAGGATTGGTGCTGGAGGCGTTTTGACGACGAAGTCGAAAGATTTGTCGGTGTAGACCGTGATCAACACGGGGACTACCTGACCCATCTTGTCCTGCGTAACGGCATTGAAGCGCTTACAAAACTCCATGATGTTGAGTCCCTTGGACCCAAGTGCCGGACCAATAGGGGGTGCAGGGTTGGCCTGACCGCCTTTGACCTGGAGCTTTACGTACGTTTGTATTTGCTTGGCCATTGATTCAAGTGAGTTTTGCAGGGATGCAAGTCTTTCAGCAGTGGAAGCAAGACATCAAGCACCCGCTCACAGGGCTTCGTCTTCTACTGGAGATTTGCGAAAATCTTAATATTCCTTTTCAACTTGGAAGTAATTCAGCTCAATCGGGGTATTACGCCCGAAGATCTTGACGACTACTTTTAGTTTCTTTTTGTCTTCGTACACTTCATCGACGATCCCAGTGAAGCCATTGAAAGGACCTTCCATGACCTTGACTGGTTCTCCCTTGATGAAGGGGTCTTCAGGCATTTCGCCCTTCTCATTCATTTCGTCCACTTTTCCGAGAATCTTGTTGACCTCAGTCAGACGCAGTGGCTCAGGAGCGTCTCCTTTTTTACCACCGAGGAAACCAATGATGTTGGGCACATCTTTGATCACGGACATGAGTTCTGGCTTCATCTCACACTCTATGAGAATGTAACCCGGAAGAAAGCTTCTTTCACGAAACTTTTTCTTCCCATTGCGCATCTCAAATACCTTCTCAGTAGGGATCAGCACTTGGCTGATCTCATCGTGAAGACGAAGACGATCAATTTCGCTTTCGAGATACTGCTTGGCTTTCTTTTCCTTGCCGCTGATCGAACGTATGACGTACCACGCTTTGGACATCTTCCCGCTTAAGGATGTTTAAAACAATGAGTAAAGACCTCCCATAGCGTTTTTGAACACGAGGTCCATGGCGCCGATTACCAAAGCAATCATCAATGAGGCAATCAATACCGTCACGGTGCTGCTGTACAATTCCTCTAAGGTAGGCCATTGCACCTTGTACAGGAGTTCATCCGTGTACTCTCTAAATACTTGACGGAACTTTGACATGATCGGTGGTGAGTTTGCACGGGCGGAAGGATTCGAACCCTCGGCCTACGGTTTTGGAGACCGCCGCTCTACCAGCTGAGCTACACCCGTGTGATGGCCGGAGCCTTCTGTAGAAAATGAAACCTTGAACTCCCCCAAAAAGGAGGAGTTCAAGGTGACAAAGTAATTTATTCAACGATTTCGGTGACCTGACCAGCACCGATGGTGCGACCTCCTTCGCGGATAGCGAAGCGGAGTCCTTTTTCCATCGCGATTGGGTAGATCAATTCTACGTTAACAGTGGTGTTGTCACCAGGCATGATCATATCGACGCCTTCGTTCAGGGTCACTACTCCAGTCACGTCAGTGGTGCGGAAGTAGAACTGGGGGCGGTAGTTGTTGAAGAATGGTGTGTGGCGACCACCTTCGTCTTTTGACAGGACGTAAACCTCAGCTTTGAATTTCGTGTGAGGCTTCACAGAACCAGGCTTGCAGATAACCATTCCACGCTTGATGGCAGATTTTTCAATCCCGCGGAGAAGGAGACCTACGTTGTCACCAGCTTCACCTGTATCAAGAATCTTGCGGAACATCTCCACACCAGTCACAGTGGAAGTGAGGTTGTCAGCATCCAGACCGATGATGGTCACTTGCTCACCTGTGTTGATGACTCCACGCTCAATACGACCTGTAGCAACTGTACCACGACCAGTAATAGAGAACACGTCCTCAACAGGCATCAAGAATGGCTTGTCTTTCTCACGGGCAGGCGTTGGGATGAATTCATCCACAGTAGCCATGAGTTCAATCACCTTGGCTTCCCATTGTGGCTGACCGTCAAGAGCACCAAGGGCGGAACCTTGGATCACTGGTGTGTCATCACCTGGGTAGTTGTAGGTGCTGAGAAGGTCGCGAATCTCCAGCTCTACGAGCTCAAGCAACTCTTCATCATCTACCAAGTCAACTTTGTTCATGAAGACGACAATGGCAGGAACACCCACCTGACGTCCGAGCAGGATGTGCTCGCGCGTCTGAGGCATTGGTCCATCAGTAGCAGCCACCACGAGGATCGCTCCATCCATCTGAGCAGCACCAGTCACCATGTTTTTCACATAGTCGGCGTGTCCTGGGCAGTCCACGTGAGCGTAGTGACGATTAGCAGTCTCGTATTCTACGTGAGAAGTGTTGATGGTAATACCACGTTCTTTTTCCTCCGGAGCATTGTCGATGGAGTCGAAACTACGTACTGTCGCCCCACCGGCCTTGGCCAGCACAGTGGTAATGGCAGCAGTAAGTGTGGTTTTTCCGTGGTCCACGTGCCCGATTGTACCAATGTTCACGTGAGGCTTATTACGCTTAAATTGTTCCTTTGCCATTGTTGGAATCCTTGTTTGTGAGGCCTGTAGCCTTAATCTGAAGTGGAGAAAAGAATTGAGCCGATGACCGGACTCGAACCGGTGACCCCCACCTTACCATGGTGGTGCTCTACCAACTGAGCTACATCGGCACTCAATCATGAGGGGCGAATCCAAGTAATCCTTGGTGCGATTATCTAGGTAACAATCCCCGTGAACATGAGCGGGAGACGAGGTTCGAACTCGCGACCCTTAGCTTGGAAGGCTAATGCTCTACCAACTGAGCTACTCCCGCTTGATTTGAGTGGAAAGAAATACCCTACACTGGTGAATCCTCGGAGGACTACTTTCTCATGTATGATACCTTTTCCTCGTGTGAAAGAACGAATTGAGTGGGGAGAGCAGGATTCGAACCTGCGAAGTCGTAAGACAACAGATTTACAGTCTGCCCCATTTGGCCGCTCTGGAATCTCCCCCTGTAAAAACCTTATAGAAGAAAGTAGGTTTTATTGGTCAAACTTACTTAATCCTAAGGAGCCGGTGGACGGGATCGAACCGCCGACCTACTGATTACAAATCAGTTGCTCTACCAGCTGAGCTACACCGGCGATGCGTCGGAATCCTTTCAAAAAAAGCCTTGCAAAATTAGACATAGGATCTCAACCTTGCAACCTCCACAGAAAAAAATCCCAACAATCGCTTTGAAAAGCGAAAAGCGCGTAAATCAGCTGTCTAAATCCTTGATTCTAGCCTTTTTACCGATCTTATCGCGAAGATAGAAAATCCGTGCTCTACGCACTTTTCCTCTGCGAAGGACCTCAATTCTTTCAACGATGGGGGAATGAATCGGAAATATTCTTTCCACCCCTACTCCACCACTGATCTTACGAACAGTAAAGGTTTCAGTAGAGCCTTGGCTACGGCGTTGGATCACAACCCCTTTGAACACCTGAACACGCTCTTTGTCTCCTTCCTTGATTCGCACGTACACATTGACGGTGTCACCTGCTTTGAAAGCGGGGACTTCTGCCTTGAGGTCAGCAGCTTGTATGAGTTTTACCAGTTCTTCCATGTCCAGGGTGCATTAGCGGATTGCAAAGGTAGGAGATTCCCCTTTGTTCACCAAAGAAATTTTATAATATTTATCATACTTCTGAACAAAACAGAAGAGATCACAGATAGCGCAAAATTCTTCAAATCGACACCCTTGATTATCAGACAGATCTAAAGAAAAACAGCCGTTGGTAATTCGTTCCTGAACAATCACTCGTCCCAATATTATGCCAAGAGATCCGGGCGGCGCTCCTGTGTCTTTTGTAGGGACATTTCTTCTCGCCACTCCTCAATATGTGCCTGATGACCCGAGAGCAGCACGTCTGGAACCTGGTGCCCTTCAAAATCTGCTGGCCGGGTGTAGATGGGGGCATCCAAGAGTTGGTCCTGATAGCTGTCGGTGAGGGCCGAAGATTCATCACCCAGCACGCCCGGAATCAGGCGACCAATGGCGTCTGTCATCACGAGTGCTGGGATTTCCCCACCTGAGAGAACATAATCGCCGATG
Source organism: Bacteroidota bacterium (assembly GCA_036835375.1). Classification (GTDB taxonomy): domain Bacteria; phylum Bacteroidota; class Bacteroidia; order J057; family J057; genus JANQTF01. The sequence continues at coordinate 23,134 of DAITMB010000028.1, read as the reverse complement.
CTGACCTCCTTGGTAAAAAAAAGATCTCTGGCTCGTTGGTCCAGTCCTTTGTAGTGTCCAGCAAACAGGAGCAAATTCTCTTTTAGCGACAATTGATTCGCCATCGGCTGATCAAACTGCTGACCATCGGGTGTCAAAAAGATGATCTCGTCATATTTTCTTTCTGCACTCAAGGCGCGAATACACTTGGCCACAGGTTCCACCTTCAGCACCATGCCTGCTCCGCCTCCAAAGGGATAGTCGTCCACCTGCCGATGCTTGCCTTCGGCATAGTCCCGGAGGTCATGCACGTGGATTTCTAGCAAGCCCTTCATCTGCGCCCGCTTGAGGATGCTGTGTGAAAGGGGGCTTTCTAGCAGAGAAGGGACACAGGATATGATATCGATGCGCATGGAAAATAAAAACTGAGAAGGCAAACGCATACATGAGCACAGAGTAAAGACTCAGAGCTACAAGTCAATAAAGAGGAACATCAATCTTCGTTGGCGATCTGAATGGGGCGCTTCATACTTTCTTCCAGAGAAATAAAAGTCTCTGTGCGCTGAATTCCCTCAATCGGCTGCACTTTGTCATTCAAGATTGAGCGGAGCTCGCGGGTGTTTCGACTGATGATCTTGAGGAAAATCCCGTAGCGGCCTGTGGTGTAATGGATTTCGGTGATTTCGGGAATTTCTTCGAGTTGGCGCACGATCCGGTTGTATAGAGATCCCTTTTCTAGAAACATCCCGACAAATGCGCAGATGTCGTAGCCCAATTTGCTGGCATCAATCTCCAAGTGTGAGCCTTTGACGATCTCCAAAGAAAAGAGCTTTTTCATTCTCACGTGGACGGTTCCTCCAGATACATTGAGTTGCTTGGCAATTTCGGTGTAGGGAGTCTGGGCATCATGCATGAGCATGGTCAAGATGCTCAGGTCGAGTTTATCAATTTCTGAATTCAGCGCCATAAATGAGCAGTCAGGTTAGATCCTTTTCAAAAACCAGGCACGTCTTTTTCAATTTTTTCAAATTTCGCAATTTTTATTGAAAAAATTTGACAAAAAGGACTTATGTGCTATATTTGTCTTAACGAACAAGGGAAAACATTGCCTTTTTGATTCTCGGCAAACTTCCCTCTACCCTGTAGGGTGATGAAATTGGCAGCCATGCCCTCTTGTCTCGAGGGTGGGGGCGCAGGGATAAATTCCGGTTCGCCGGAACCAACCTCCTCGTGAAGGTTCGAATCCTTCCCCTACAGCCTTAAAAATCTCTTCTTGATTCTCAAGGAGAGATTTTTTTTACCTCCTCTGCATCATCAGTTCCTTTACTTGGAGAGGAATTGAATTTCAAAGTTAGAAAAAAATCCTGTGTCGCATTCTAAAGTTTGGAATGTCCGACGCTGGAATCCCTCCGACGGCAGATTTCCAGAAGATGCTCCCACATCCAATCGAGATGTGACAAAGAATCAAGGCTATCGTCTGATTCTTGGGTGAAAATCTCTATTTTACCCCTCGATTCTTTTTCCGTTTTCTCACTCTTTCATTGAATTCAACATGATGAGTCCTTATATCATAGGCTTGGTCGTGATGGGATTGAGCTGGCTGGTTCGCCAGCGATTCCAGTCGGTGATAGGCCGCCTTTCGCGCTTACCGCTCCGAAAAGGACTCAGCGGTCGAGAAGTAGCCGAGCAAATGTTGCGCGCTTATGGGATCACGGACGTGCGGGTGGTATCGACGCAAGGTCAACTGACCGACCATTATGACCCGAGCAAGAAGACTGTGAACCTGAGCGAAGTCGTGTACCAGCAGCGCCACATTGCAGCGGCGGCCATTGCTGCTCACGAATGTGGTCATGCGGTGCAACATGCCACCGCGTATCATTATCTTCAACTCCGCTCCAATTTAGTGCCCGTGGTGAGCATTGCTTCCAAATTTAGTCCGTGGCTCCTGCTTGCTGGAATCGCCACGCTCCAGACCTTTCCTGCGATTCTGTTAGCGGGGATTGTGTTTCTGGCAGCGATCACGCTTTTTAGTCTGGTGACATTGCCTGTCGAATTTGACGCAAGCAAGCGTGCTCTGGCATGGCTTGGAAAAAGCGGCATTGCTACTGCTGAGGAGCAGGGAGATGCGCGCAGCGGCCTCAAATGGGCTGCGATGACCTACGTAGTGGCGGCGCTGGGCTCGCTGGGCACGCTATTCTACTACCTCTCGATCTACCTTCGCACGAGGAGGTAGCGAATCATTTGAGACTGGCGAAAGCCATCATACTCGCCACCCTGATTCAGCTATCTGCTGGGCGATAATTGCGAATGGCCAAATAGGCCTGATCCATGATGCGGATGCGGACATGATCGCGATTGAGGAGCTTATTGCTGGCGCTCGGGTAAGTGCGATTCGACAGAAAAATAAAGATGAGGTCAGACTTGGGATCCACCCATACACAGGTTCCTGTGAAACCCGTGTGCCCATAGGTATCAGCAGAAGCGTAAACTGACACGGGATTGGAACTGGAACCATTTAACTCAGGCTTGTCCCAACCCAAGCCCTTGCGACTTGAAGAAAGTTGTTTCTGGGTAAAATCATCAATCGTCACCGGCAAAAAATAGCGTCGGTCGCCGTATTCCCCCCTATTTTTCAGCATCAAAAAGAGCTTCGCGAGGTCATACACATTAGCGAAGAGTCCTGCATGGCCTGCCACCCCTCCCAGCAGCGCTGCATTGGGATCGTGAACATAGCCCTTGATCACGCAGTGGCGCCAATCAGTGTCCGCTTCTGTAGGTGGACAATGCGCAGTGAAGCCTTTTTCGGCAGGCCGAAACCAAGTGCGGTTCATGCCCAGCGGGGCGAAAAACTGAGATTGAGTATAAGATTCCAGCGATTCGCCAGCAATTCGCTCCACGAGGTGGCCCATGATCATCATACCGACATCGCTGTAGGTGACTTTTCGACTGTTACTCAGCTCTACCGCAGCAATTTTTTCCCAGACCCATGATTCTACATCTGCTCTGGCATAGAGGCCGGGCCCCACAGGCAGTGGGAATTCGGAAGAAGCCTCGAAGCGAAAGCGGTCCCGATCAATGATTTTGCGTTGCGGATCCGAATAGGTCTCCAGAAAAAGGGGCTTCCAACTCGGCAGACCTGCACTGTGCTGCAAAAGCTGACGAGCAGTGAGTCGTCCCTTGTCGAGGTGATTCCACTCTGGGAGGTAGCGACCGAGGGGCGCATCTAGTTCTAGCCGTCCTTGCTCCACGAGCCGCATGGTGGCGAGGGTTGTCGCGGCAACTTTAGTAACGGATGCCAGATCGTAGCTGTGGGACCAGGGATCAATCCCTTCGCCCGAAAGGGTGTATTCTGTCTGGCCAAATCCACGATGGTACACGATGTCATTGCCACGAAGCAGCAGGATGGCGCATCCTGGCATAGCTTTTTGCTCGACGTAGTGGTAGGCGATTGAATCAATTTTCGCGAGTGTGCGGCTGTCCATACCGACTTCTTCTGGGAGTGCAAATCCAAATCGAATAGGCTGGCGAATCTGGTAACCCTCCCCTTCACGGAAAAAGGACGACACCCATACGGGCATTCTTCCTGTGACCCGAAGCCCTCCGAAAATTGCTTGAGCAGCTGCCTGCTGCGCTTCCCGCTCCGTCTCGTAGGCTAGCACCGTGGCCTGTTCCTGCCCAAAAAAACGAAGCGCATAGGGGTTTCCGCACCACACGAAGACCGTTTCCATGGGCCCGGAAGCGAGACTGGCCACGAGTCCGGCCATGCTTTTGGTCACGCCGTAGGTCGCTGAGCTTCGCCTACTCACGCCAAATCCGCCGATGATCACGGTCTGGTAATTCGCCAATCTCCTCATCCACCCTTCGTGCTCGGCATTGCTGAGGTCACGACTTGCGAAGAACACGTCCACTTGGGTATATTGCTGAAGGGAGGTCGAGAGATCGCTTTTCGCGGGGCCTCCGAGCTGGAGATAGGCGATTTTTCGGTTTTCCAAATCGCCGAGTGGCAACAAGTGTCGATCGTTTTTGGGGATCGTAATCGCCTGCTCATAGAGTTGCTTGCGAAGGGCCTCGCCTTGCGGTGTGAGAATGTCAGCACGTACGTTGGCGACCGGAATCGGGGCCCATCGATGGAGACCGACCTTGTATTTGGCGAGAAGCACTCGTCGCACATGGGTGTTCAGCTCGGCTTCGGTGATCACCCCGCTGCGCAGCGCATCAAGAATTGCCTGCACAGATTTAGGGACATTTTCTGGAGAAAGCAGCATGTCATTGCCTGCCAGCAAAGCTCCCAGCGCCACTTCTCCCGCATCATAATATTTGGTAACGCCCTGCATGTTCAGCGCGTCGGTGATGACCAACCCATCGTAATTCATTCGATCTCTCATGACCCCCTTCACGATCTTCGGAGACATGGAAGCCGACATGTTAGGCGTGGGGTCCAGCGCAGGTACGTGCAGGTGGGCGACCATGATCGACGCGATGCCCCACTCCATGAGCCGAAAGAAAGGATATAGCTCGACGGTGTCCAGGCGATCTAGGGTGTGGGTCAACACAGGAAGGTCCACATGAGAATCTACCCCCGTATCGCCATGACCTGGAAAATGCTTGGCACAAGCGAGCACGCCAGCATCTTCCATGCCTTTCATCACCATGTAGGATTTTCTAGCGACATTGAATTTCTCCTGCCCAAAGGAGCGATCGCCGATCACGGGGTTGTCCGGGTTGTTGTTGATGTCCACTACGGGGGCATAGTTCATATGTACGCCCACCCGCCGGAGTTCTTGGGCCATTTGCCTACCGAGGTGATAGAGCATGGAATCATCTCGTATGGCCCCCAGGGTCATGTTTCGAGGATATTTCATCGTTCCAGTCAACCTCATGCTGAGGCCCCACTCTGCGTCTTGAGAAATCAAGAGGGGGACATGGCTGGCGTTCTGGTAGCGATTGATCAGCTCAATTTGCTTTTCGGGGCTGCCTTGCATGAAGATCAGGCCGCCGGGCTGATATCGTGTGATGAGATTTTGAAGGTAAGCGTAGCTGGATTCTTCCTGATTAGAATAGGCCGTGAGGATGAATAGTTGCCCCACTTTTTGCTCTGGAGACAAGGTCTTCATCAAGCTATCAGCCCAAGCTTGGGCTTGGATAGACTGGGCGTTGAGAGACGTACAACCGAAGCTCAGAAACAAGCTCGCAAAAAATACTCGCCGGAAGGAAATTAGCATCATGATATAGGATTCGATCGACTGAGCGTCAGAGAAAGGTACGATTTTTTCTCAATGGCAAGGCTTGCCATGCCGCGAATCCGGGACCAAATGCGTGATTTACTCACATATCCTTCCGCTCATTCGATCAAAGAAGCCAGAGGTCTGCGATAGAAAAGATGGAAAAAAGTACCGATGCAATCCCATTGGTCGTGAAGAAGGCAAGGTTGACTTTCGAGAGGTCGTCTGGCTTCACGATAGTGTGTTGGTACGTGAGCAAGCCCACGAACAGACAGGCGCCGATGCTGAACAAGGCGCTCATTCCCACAAGATTGCCAAAAATGAGCACGAGAATGCCAGAGATCACGTGAAGAAAGATGGAGACCAATAGTGCCTGCTTTTTCCCAAGCCAGGAAGGAATGCTGTGCAAGCCCTGAGATTCGTCGAACTCTTCGTCCTGCAAGGCATATATGATGTCAAACCCACTCACCCATGTCAGTACGAGGAACCCCAGCACCACGGGTTCCCACGCAAAGGTGGCCGTCACAGCCAGGTAAGCGCCCACGGGCGCGAGAGACAGGCCCAGGCCCAGGACGAGGTGACAGAGCGCAGTGAATCGCTTGGTGTAGGAGTAGCCGAGCACCACGGCCAGCGCCACGGGAGAAAGAAAGAAGCACAGCGGATTGATCCACCAAGTGCAGAGGATGAAGAGGAAGACATTTCCGGCGATGAACCATCGTGCTTGATTGGCAGGGATCTGACCCGAGGGAATTTCCCGGGCGGCTGTACGCGCATTCATGGCATCATACTGTCGATCCACCAACCGATTGAAAGCCATCGCAGCGTTGCGCGCAAAGACCATGCACAGCAGCACCAGCACCCCAATCAACCAATAGGGCTGGGAGGGAGACTGCCCGGTGTTCGTCATCGTCTGAATTCCTAAGGCCAAGCCGACCAAAGCAAAAGGAAGGGCAAAAATGGTGTGGGCAAATTTTACCAGAGACAAATATTTCTTCATCGCCTGTTCATCGTTTGTTATCTCCTCCAACGTCAACGAGGCGATACATACGCTCTCTGCTTCGTGCAAGTTGGCGCTGGGGCGATTGCCTGAAAAAAAGATCCCACGGATAAAGAGAATCTATTTTGGGGAGCAGTCGTTGTGGATTGTAGCCATCAACGAATCATGATGGTTCACCCAACATTGGACCGGGTACAATGTTGGATTTGAGCAATTCGCGGTGAAGGTAAGAATGAAACCTAAAAGTTTGTTCTAATTTTGAGCATGGGGGAGAAACGAAGGGTATACATCTGCGACAGCCACCGACCCAAAGTGCATGGAGGCGGCTGCTGTAGCGACAAGGGGTCCCAAAACCTGTTGCGCGAAGTCACTGCGCTGCTTCATCAGCATCAGTTGGAGCAAGTGGTAGAAATTATTCCTACCACCTGCCTGTCGCAGTGCCTCACTGGCATCACCATTCGCGTGTGGCCCGACCAGATTTTGTATGGAAAAGTGAAGCAACAAGATGTCGAAGAAATCGTGACCTCCCACCTGATCGGTGGCATTCCGGTAGAACGCCTGCGCGTCGAGCCTACGCCTAAGTTTGTGTCTTGGTGAGGTGGACAAGGATTGGTCGCGCAAGTCTTGAACATATAAATTTTCTGCAGTAGGACTTCGTAGGGGAATTCTTGTGTCAGGTAGCCTTCGGCGGGACCTGCTTTCTTCAAAAAAGTAAGTATAAAAAGTTCGGCATTTCAGGCAGACCGCCCGATCACCAAAGGCCGGGCCAACGCCGTCCGGGGTTTGCTTCAGAACTTTTTCAGTAGAATCCCCAATCCTTTCGGCGCGAAGTATCCCTAGCGGTCCAGCCAGGATTTGAAAGCGGCTACTTTTTCCCGCGCCACGATCACCTCTTCCTGCTCTGCGTGGGTGAGAATGACTTTGAGTCGGCGGTTGCTATAAGAAATCATGTCGCGAATGGCTTCCAGGCGAATCAAATGACTCCGATTGATCAGAAAAAAGTCCTTCGGATCGACCTGTTCAGTAATTTCCTGCAAAGTAGGATCGACCAGATAGCGCTTGTTGTCTCGTGTCTTGAACAGCGTCACCTTGTCTTCTGAATAAAAGTACATGATCTCTTCCACCGGAATCGAAGCAAGGTGTTCTCCCTTTTTTACCACAAACCTCGATTTGTAAGACCTTCCCTCTTGTTTTCCTTGCATCAATTCCCGCAGCAGGGCAAGATCCACCAGTTGTTGTTTCTGCTGTTTTGACCCTTGCTGAAACCATTTCACGTAGCGATCCAAGGCATTCGCCAGCGCCTCCTCGTCGATCGGCTTGAGCAGGTAATCAATGCTGTTGGTCTTGAAAGCCCGCAAGGCGTACTCATCGTAGGCCGTGGTGAAAATCACGGGACAGGCTACTTCCACTTGATCAAAGATCGAGAAACTGAGACCATCTGCGAGGTGAATGTCGAGCAACAGTAAATCTGGGGCCGAATGATGTTGAAAATATTCAACGGTATCCCTCACAGATTCAAGGGTAGCCAAAATGGCAATATGGGATTCATACTTCAGCACGAGCGTTGCCAAATGCGCGGCGGCCAGAGGCTCGTCTTCGACAATGAGAACATTCATAGGTTGCAAAGTGACAGGCGGTCTAGGCTGTGGAATTTTTGTTGTCAAATGCGAGTAGTGGCAATGTCACGGTAAATGTGCCGTCCACCTGCGAGATCTCCACCTCTCTATCCGAAATCATCTGGTAGCGAGCGCGGATATTGCTCAGCCCCACACCAGTGGATTCTCGTGGAATTTGTCGGAGTTTGATTGGATTGGAGATGCGCAACTTTTGATCAATTTCATCAATGCGCAACTCTATTTCCAGCGGAAATGCTCCCGAGACCTCGTTGTGTTTGATGGCATTTTCGGCCAACAGTTGCAAGGTGAGCGGTGCTACCATCCATGCACTGTGTTCCGGCACTTGTATGTTTACCCGCAGATTGTTCCCAAACCTGATCTGCATGAGGAACAAGTAGGAGCGCAGAAAAACCAATTCTTCTGCCAGAGGCACAACCTTTTCTTCGGAATACTCCAAGATGTAGCGATACATGCTAGAAAGCTGCTGGATAAAGCTGGTCGCCTTGGCCGGGTCTTGGTGTACCAACGTAGTGAGCGCACTCAGACTGTTGAACAGGAAATGAGGCTGGAGCTGATTTTTGAGGGAAAGGTATTGAGAATTTAACTGTTCCCGCTTGAGGGCTTCCTCTCGCTGAGTGGCGTCGCGCCATTTGAACAAAAATTCACGTGAATGAAGAAACAAGGTGATCAGTGCCGTCACCACGGTAGAATAGATCATCGTGGGCCATAGCCACTGAATGTTCTTTGGTACGATGCCGTAAAAGACATAAAAGAAGCTCGTCGTAAACAGAAGTATGGCCGAATTGGTAAATACCATGCTTACGAACACCCCCCAACCAAATCGCTTGACCGGATTGTCGAGCCAGGGCCACTTTTTATTCAGCACATGGGTGAGTCTCCCATTGCCCTCCCACAAAATAAGACAGGCCAACGTGCCAAACAATGCCGTTTCTATCGCTTCCTCCCATGTGCCAAAGCACCCTACCCCGCAAAACGCCAAGGGGACAGCCGCGCCAACTGCGACATACAAGCCCAGCGATTTGAGGATGTCTAAGACTGGTCCGTCGGTTTGAATATGAAATGCCATAGCCGAAAATTGTCACAGAAAATACCCTTTTCCAAGAGTGACATAATTTTCCCGATGGCGGATAGGAGGATTCACTTTCATTGCAGAATTTGCAGCACTGATTCTACCTTTCTCGCACTCTCTTCTGGTACTCTCTTTTCAAATTTACTCCTATACGATTTCCCGCCCATGCCTTCGATTTCTCAGAGAGCCCTCGTGATGCCTTCCTCGCCCATCCGCAAGCTGGTCCCCTACGCGGAAGCCGCTAAAAAGCGGGGCACAAAGGTCTATCACCTCAACATCGGACAGCCAGATATTCCCACACCTCCCGCCTATTACGAGGCCATCCAGCAAGCCTTGCCAGAGGTCTTGGCGTATTCTCACTCTGCCGGGAACGAATCGCTGCGAAAAGCCATCGCGGACTACTACGAGCGACTGGGATATCCGATCAACACGGATCAAGTGATCGTGACCACCGGCGCATCTGAAGCGTTGACCTTCGTGTTTGCCAGTTGTCTCAATCCCGGCGACGAGATCATCGTTCCGGAGCCTTTCTACGCCAATTACAATGGGTTCTCGATCTTTTCCAATGCCAAGGTCGTTCCCATTCACACCCGCATCGAAGACTCTTTTGCGCTGCCGCCGATTGAGGAGTTTGAAAAACTCATCACCCCGCGCACCAAGGCCATCATGATCTGCAATCCTGGCAATCCCACGGGTGTCCTCTACCCGCGCGAGGCACTAGAAAAACTCCGGGAAATCGTGCTGCGCCACGACCTCTTTCTTATCGCAGACGAGGTCTATCGCGAATTTGCCTACGATGGCCTTGTCCATCACTCCACCTTAGGCCTTGAAGGCGCAGAGCGACACGTGATTGTGGCAGATTCTATCTCCAAGCGCTTTTCTGCTTGTGGCGCGCGCATCGGCTGCGTGGTCTCTCGCAATGAAGAAGTGATGAGCGCGGTGATGAAATACGCGCAGGCACGCTTGTCTCCGCCTACTTTTGGGCAAATCGGTGCTGAAGCTGTCTATACCTTACCTCAGTCCTTTTATGACAGCGTGGTGAGCGAATATGTAGCCCGCAGAAACCTCTTGATCAGCCGTTTACAAGCGATTCCCGGCGTATTGGTCCCGAAAGTCAACGGTGCCTTTTATGCGATGGTGAGGCTGCCAGTCGAAGACAGCGACCATTTTTGCCAGTGGATGCTAGAGTCCTTTTCTCACGAAGGCGCCACGGTCATGATGGCCCCAGGCGGCGGTTTTTATGCGACGCCAGGAGCTGGTAGCAATGAGGTCCGTGTAGCTTATGTCCTCAACCAAACTGACTTGGCTGCCGCCATGTCGGCGCTGGAAGCGGGTCTGCTGGCCTATGCCCAGCGCTAGTCTTTTCTGTAGTAATTAGCTGCAAGCATAGCAATAGAGTGCCGCCGTTGACTTTTTTTAACGACGCTATTGATCTATCGAAGTGAAAAAAGTATCTTTGCGTCCCGATCAATAAAATTGACCTTAATTGATCGAAAACAGAGAGTTGCCGGAGCGGTCGAACGGGCTCGCCTGGAAAGCGTGTGTACTCTAACCGAGTACCGAGGGTTCGAATCCCTCACTCTCTGCCACCCACTCATCAAAAGCGCCCGAAATGCATTCGGGCGCTTTTTTTTCCTGCCTTTTCTCGTCAGCCCAGTGCGGCTCCTGTAGCGAAATCTGCTCCATAGGACGTGCGAGGTGTTTTTGCGTGCAGGGCTGGGTGGCAACATGAGAGTGATGGTTGATTGGGAAATCTTCCATCGACCATGTAAAGCCCCCCAGTGAAACCACCAGAATAAAGCCCCCAATCCAAGTAAGCAATCCTCCAAAACTATTGCGGTTGTAATCGCCCTGGGAAACGAATGACTGAGCTTCCGCCATATTTAGTTTGGTATAAATTTTAATTATTTTCATTATCATGAACTATCCTCAAACCGAACGCTGACCCCAACGAGGGTAAGTTGTTTCTGTCAAATGGCACATTATCTCATTGCCCGGCGTTTCCCTCGAAATCCTGGGCGAGCAGTGAACTGGTAAAGTTGCCAGTTGCGCCGTTGACTACAACCGACCACCACTGGGAACGATCTTTTGCTTAGCTTTCCGATACCAAAATAGATTCTCCCATCTATGCGCTACTACCTTGCAATCATCCTGATTAACAGCCTTTTGCTCACTGCCTTAGGCAATGGAAAAGACCTTTTTGAAGAGGACGAGCCTTTGACTCTCACTTTGGTTCTACCCCTGGACTCCATGCGACAAGATCGCTACCTGGAAGACCCTGCCTACCGCCCGCTGGATATGCTGATTCATGAAGGAGGGCATATTGACACACTGACAGCCTCCTTCCGCGTGAGAGGAAATTTCAGAAAAAGGCCAGAAAACTGCGAATGGGCCCCTCTGAAGATCAAACTAAAACGCCGCGAGGCGAGCAAATCCTGTCTCGGCGTGCACCGCGAATTCAAGCTCGTGACGAGCTGCCAAGGAGAAAACTATTTGATTCGCGAATACATGGTCTATAAAATGTACCATCACCTCACTGAATATAGTTTGCGGGTGCGCATGGTCACGGTGATCCTCAGGGATGCGCTAGGCCAGGAACCCGACGTCGAAATGAAGGGATTCATCATAGAGGACAAAGAAGGCCTCGCCATGAGAAAGGGACTAGAAATCGTAGAAGGGGATTCTATCTCGGCCAACGAAGTCGAGCTTCGGCATCGGGCAAGGCTCTACCTTTTTCAGTACATGATCGGCAACAGAGACTGGGATATTTATTCTCAAAAAAATGTGGTGTTATTCCGAATGGAAGGCGTTCCCTTAGCTGTGCCCTTCGACTTTGACCTCAGCGGTTGTGTGGATGTGCCCTACATGGACTTCGAAGGGATCGAGCGTCGATACTTTCGCTCCATCTGTTGGGACGACCCGGTCCGGGAAGAAATTCGACAGGAATTACGCGCATTGGTCCCTGTCTGGACTGAGACCATCCATGAATGCCGACAACTCAGCAATTCCGACAAAAAGGCCATGCTCCGCTATTTCAAACCGTTTTTTGATTCGGTTGAGTCTGACAAAAAGTGGGACCTGTCTTTTCCTTCGACCTGCACTTGACTTCTATGACATCCCATCGAAAGGCAACCGCAGTCAGATAAAGTTTTGGTCACCTAGCTCATACATCTAGCGCCATCGAAGTCTTGACTTGCTTTGGCAGATTTTCCGATGGAATAGGGTTCCCTAATAAAAATGGCGGAAAGGGAGGAAGGGTGCGACCCTTACTTGGTCGGCTCATGGCCATTGGCTTGTTACAACAAAGGTAGCAACCTCGCTGAGGTACAAGGCAATTCGACCCCGTAGCGGTCGCAGCTTCTATTCCTGCGGCTAACTTTGTCAGGGAAGCAGGAATATGAACTTCCGGAAGAAATTTCCTGCGCCAGTGCAGGGCAACCATTGGCGAACCCTTGTGAAAAAGGTATCTTCACGTACATGAATCAGCCCCAACTTCCCACCCTGTTTTTTGCGCATTCCAATGGATTTCCGGCGCGCTGTTATGATCCCTTTTTGGAAAAACTTGCCCCTTTCCCCGTCGATTATGTGGCTGAATTAGGAAAGGATCATCCCCACCCCACATCATGGCAGGTGCTCGCGGACGAAGTCATCCAAGCGATTGAACAGCGCCAGTCAGCGCCAGTTGTTGGGCTGGGTCATTCCTTTGGAGGTGTGGCCATTTTCTGGGCTGCGAGGCAGCGACCAGATCTTTTTTCACGCATCGTGGTCATGGATCCACCACTCTTTGGATGGCAGCGTAGGGTGCCGGTGGCCTTTTTCCAGTTTTTCGGCTTGGCCCACAAAGTTGTGCCTCCCGCGCAAAAAGCGCTGCGCCGCAGGGACCGATTCGCCTCGAAAGCTGAAGCCAAGACGTACTGGGCGGCCAAGCAATTTTTCAAAGATTTTGATCCCGCGTCTATGAACGCGTATGTGGAGCATGGCCTCGTGGAAGACGGTCAGGGTGTGACACTTCGAGTGCCGCGCCAGCAGGAATCACGATTTTTTGCGGCAATGCCCACGCGAATCGGCCGCACGACACTCCCCCTCCCCGCTCATTATGTGGTGCCGAGCGGAGAGGGCGTGTCACCAAAGTCACATCAGCGGCAGGTACTACAGAAATTTCCCACCTGGCAATGGCACGAAGTCCCTGGGAATCACATGTTTCCGCTAGAATACCCCACCGAAACGGCAGAATTTGTAAAAGGGCTGCTCTGAGGAATGTTAGTCCCAGCACCAAAGGTGCAGCAGGGGCGATACGAATGCGAGTGAGTATGAGGAAGTTGAAAATTCTCTCACGACCTTCCAAAGCCGAACCTTTTCAGATACGGTATGATTGAAATCCCTATCCGACGCAAGCGGAGTTCCAGCTCCCTTTTCTCCTACATTAAAAAAACATCGACAGATCAACGATTGGCTGAAGGGAGCGCTTGAGATTCTACTTGAATACGGACCTCAGGCGTCCTCGATAGCGGCTCGGTGGTGACCTTACTAAATACTACGCCCAAGCTAGCCAGGGCGAGGCTGCCTAAAAACCAGTAGGCAAAGCGGATACAGATGCGGAGATGAGAAGCGGGGGCTTGCGTGAGACGGGCATTGATCGGCATAGATATGTTAAGAAAAATGGTTACAACAAACGAGGGAGAGGGTGGTGAAAAGAAAAATGGTTTTTCAGGATGGTGTGGAAATTGTCGATGCTCAGCATCCTTACAGTCGTGTCAGGTTTCCAAGGCGAAGCATGTGTGCTGTTCTTTTTGACATATGAAGCACACTGAAAGGAAGTTCTAGCACTTTACTCACTGCGAACAATCATCAATGGACAACATCCAGTTAACTTTTTGATGTCCTTGATCCTTTTTGAAACTTGGTGGCGAGTGGAGGATGCAACTTGGAAAATCCCTGAATCGTAGCGCTGGTTGACCGTTTTCTCCAGCATTTATCTTGAATTTACCTCTTCCCCTTCTCATACTTACTTCGAAAAATGGAAAATTATAACTCGCGTTCTACTTTGGATTCTTGCATGGGCTGCTTCCTGGCTTTTATGATTCTAGGATCCACCCTTTGGGCACAACCCACCCAAGATCTTCGCATGATGATCAAGCGCGGAGATAGCTGGCAAGCCCTGCCCGTGGACTCGCTGTCCATCAAAGTGGAAGGCCTTGGGACTCAGGTTCGTGTGACCTATGACATGCGGGTTTTCAATCCAATGGCGGAAATCCTGGAGGGGCAGTGTTTCTTGCCGCTTGCAGCGGGAGAACAAGTGACTGGTTTTGCGCTGGAGACCGATGGAGAAATGCGTGAAGCCTCTGTGGTGGAGGCACGACTCGGTAGGACCGCCTACGAAGGCGTGGTCCGCCAGCAGATCGATCCCGGATTGCTGGAAATGCTCAGCCCCAATGTGTACCGTCTTCGGGTGTTTCCCCTACCGATGCAGGGAACCCGACGCGTGCGCATCGTGACCGAAAGCGACCTGCCCCCAACGAACGGAATGCTCCAGTATGTGCTCCATGTGCCCACGAACACCCCCAAGCTAACCTTTCACCTGAGCTGGGTCGGTGCCACGGGCACGCCTTCCGTGGAAGGCAGCCCTGCGATTCGGTTTGCGTCGAAGGGCGAAATCGTAGAAGCAAGCTGGAGCGGCTCCAGCCAAGGCTGGAACACACGACCCACACTCCGCATTCCATTTGCGCCCAACGAAGCCAAGACATGGCTTGATCCAAGTGGTTGGGCCTACATGGCCATTCCCTATGACGGGCAAAGCAAGCCATTTCCTCGTCCTGACAAAGTCGTAATGTACTGGGACGTATCGGCATCCATGAGTCGCTGGGACAAGGACAAGGTCATCAGAGCGATCATCGAATGGTTCAAAATTACCCGACCTGATCAACTCGAAGTCCAGCCATTTCACGTGCTCCCGATGCCAGGACGTACTTTTTCAGGAAAAGGCAATTCGGCGGCAAGCGAGTTGCAGACCTACCTTATGAGCCTCGCCTACGACGGAGCAGCCAATTGGAGCGCCGTCCCTTTCCAGCAAGCGGGGGTGGACCAATATCTGCTGGTGAGCGACGGTCAAGCTATTTTTCATCCGAAAGATGTCCCTCCTGTGAACGCGCCAGTGTATGTGATCACCGGAGCTGCTGCTGCCGAAGCAGGTCCATTGCTGGGCTTTGCCAGACACAGCAAAGGGAGGACGATTTCCAGCACAGAATCGGAAGCTGAAATTTCTGCGGCCCTGCGCACGCAACTGCCTCACATTCTGTCCATTGAAGGGGAGGAAACTTATCAGTGGCTGCCCTTGAATGCCACGGCAGGTCAGGGGCTGCTACAAGTAGTGGGCAAGATGGATTCGGGTCAACGCCGCCCCATCGTCATGACCGTAGGATTTCCGGACGACCATCGGAAAATCACTGTGCCCGTAGCCAAAACATCTGCTGCCAGCTTGCCGCTCGACGTGGAGCGGATGTGGGCAAGGGCCGCAGTAAGCAGGGAACTCCTCCTCCCCCAACCGGATGAGGCGCGAATCGCTACCCTTGGGAAAGAATTTCACCTGGTGACACCGCTCACATCGCTGCTCGTTTTGGAGCGACTGGAGGATTATGTGACCTATCGCGTCCTGCCGCCAGAAGACATGAGAGCGGCCTACGAGGAAAAAATTGCAGCGCTCGACAAAACCTGGAACCTAGAATTGATGTCGTACCGCGACCAGACCGCAGCAAGTTTCCAAGCGAGAATTGCATGGTGGGAGACTGAATTCAAGCCAACACCACCTCCTGTGAAAAAGACATCAGACGATCGGAGAGGTGGGCGAAGTAGCAGATCTGAAAATTTGCCAACAAGTGCTGCGCCTCCGGGAGACGACGAAAGCTTTGGAAGCCCAGATGCCGACGCAGATGGAGTGATTGACATGATAGATTCGGAAACAGCGAGCTACACTGTTCAAAGTCTAGCAGGTGACAGAAATGCAGCTTTTGACTCGGAGGAGGAGAACAACGACTCGCCGGGACATGTAGCAGTAGAAGACAGTATCACCCTGCTTCCTTGGGTTTCGGACAATACCTACATCCCCATGCTGAAGTCTGCTGGTGAGTCTTGGTATTCATTTTACCTGAACTACCGCGCAGAAAACAGTACCAGTGCAGGATTCTACCTGGATGTGGCCAACTGGCGCTGGCAACAGGGCGACACCCTCGGAGCCATTCGCATCGTGAGCAACCTCGCCGAAATCAATCCGGGCGACCACGAACTTCTGCGCTCTCTTGCGCGACGCTTGCAGCAAGCTGGGGCCTCGACCCTGGCGCTCGAGTTGTTCCAGCAGGTGCTGCGCCTCCGCCCAGAGGAGCCACAGTCTTTGCGTGACCTCGCCTGGGCACACGTCGATCTCGACCAGTGGCAGACTGCGGTGGACTTGCTGTATGAAGTGGTCACGACCCAATGGGAATCTCGATTTCCCGAAATCAGCGTAATGGCGGCCCACGAGCTCAACTCCCTGCTGGGTCGGGCACCGACTCGACCTTCGGTGAGCGACATGGATCCGAGGTTCGTCGCTGACCTGCCCACCGATCTACGGATTGTTCTGCAATGGGATCAAAACGACATTGATATGGACCTCTGGGTCACCGACCCGCGCGGAGAGCGCTGTTTGTATAGCCACCGCGAAACGGGGATCGGCGGCTGGATGTCAAGAGATTTTACCGGGGGCTATGGTCCCGAAGAATTTCTCCTGAAAAAGGCCATTCCCGGCACCTACAAAGTCGAGGTCAACTACTACGGTAGCCGCCGGCAGGAAATGTCGCGGCCAGTCTTAGTGCAAGTCCAGCTCATCCTGGACTATGGCTTGCCCACACAGAGCGAACAAAGCATTACACGCCAGCTCGGCAACACGAGCGGCACGATCGAGATCGGCGAAATGGAGATCCAACGGCGCTAAGCATTCGCGCTGCTACTCCATGACCTTCACCTCGAGGTAAGTCGGGTGCGCTGGCTCGTGGTAGATGCGCTGCCATGCGGGGATGAAGTCGCTTTCCTCCGCCAGGAAAATATTCGGAACCCAGCGCTGTGGATTGCGGTCGAAGAGTGGAAACCAACTGCTCTGGACTTGAATCATGATGCGATGCCCCTTGCGAAAGGTATGATACACATCTTGGAGGGGCAATTCGACCTCATTGATGACGCCAGGCAACATGGAGACAGGCGTAGAAAAGGAGCCTCGAAAGCGCCCTCGAAAGATTTCGCCACGCACCAGCTGCTGGTATCCTCCGGTGACAATATGCTCTGGCGATGTGGGAAAATCTTCCGCATCCTCGGCATACACATCAATGAGCTTCACGACATAATCGGCGTCCAATGAGTCGGCTCCACCAGGGTGAAGCGGGCGGGTAGCCGCAAAGATGCGGGCGAGCATGTCGCCGGCGAGCGTCACATCTTCGGTCAATTCCTCAGTCTGAAAGATCAACACGTCTGGTCTTCGGCCCATGTCGCGCTGATCTCCTGCCATGTAGGGACGTGGGGTAAATCGCATGTCGATGTCGTCGTAGTGCGGAACTGGCTTGGCGGGATCACTGAGGTATTCCGTCCAGGAATCGTCTTGCTGAGGAGCTTGCTCCCAACTGAGCTTGCCACCGGGCTGGAGATAGAGGCGCTTGGAAACAGCCTGTTTCGGTGGCCATTGCTCGAATTCTCCCCAGGATTTGCGGCCTGTATCGTACATCAGCGCCTCGGGATTCGCCAACTCGCCCTGACCTTTGAGGTGGTATTCGAAGAATTGAAATTGAATCACATCGCGAAAATAGACGCTAATGTCCTCATTGTCACCAAAATCAGTGTAGCCGACCGTCTGCCGTCCCGTCCTTCTGCCCCAATCTCCATGGCTCCATGGTCCCATGACGATGCGGTTATCTGCCTTCGGATTTTCGGCTTCGATGGTCTGGTAAATGTGAAGTGGCCCGTAGAGGTCCTCTGCGTCAAACCATCCCCCGACGGTGAGCACTGCATGATCAATTTCGCGAAGATGCGGGAGCAAGTTGCGGGCTTGCCAAAACGAATCGTAGTTGGGGTGTTCCATGAGTTCCTGCCAGAAGAAGGCATCTTCTCCATAGATTTGACCTCCATTCTTGAGCGGACCTAGATCAAGATAATATTGGTACCAATCTTGGCTTTTCGGACGAGGAGTTTCGTACCAGCTCGTAGGCGTGGGACCATGGTGTTGATAGGAAAAAACAGCCGTGGCAATGAAATAAGAGAGAGTGTAGGCGCCCATATGGTGAAAGTCGTCGAAGAAAAAATCGGCGATCGGGGCCTGCGGGGAGGAAGCGACAAGCGCCGGGTGTCCAGAGACGGCTCCCACGGCTGCGTAAAATCCCGGGTAAGATGTCCCCATCATGCCTACTTTTCCATTGTGTCGCGGCAACTGGGCGAGAAGCCATTCGATGGTGTCGTAGGTGTCCGTGCTTTCGTCAAACTGCCCGGCTGGGACGGGCTTGGGCACTTGAGGTCGCATGTTGTCGAAGCTCCCTTCCGACATCCAGCGCCCACGCACATCCTGACAAACATAAATGTATCCGGCCTCGAGCAACTTGTTCCCGCCAAACATCTGCTGAGGAAAATCGCCTTCTCCGTAGGGCCTGCAACCGTAGCAGGTCCGCATCATCAGGATGGGATAGGGTCCGCCTTTTTTGGGGGTGTACACGGTGGTGTGCAACTTGGTGCTGTCGCGCATCGGAATGTCATACTCGGCCTTCGTGTAGCGCTTTTTGAGGTGAGCTTGTGCATCGAAATGTTGCGCTGCGGCAGGGATGATGAAGCCTAATGCCAAAAAAAGGAGTAATACGTTGCAGGTGATTTGCTTCATGTGAGGGGCGTCTTATAAAAAATCGAAGATCGAAAATACTCAGGGAAAGCCTGCCAAGAAAGGGAAATACACGGCGCGCACGGTCGCGATCGAAGCTCACAGCCATTCCTTCGAACTGAATCAGAAGTTTAACAGCCCCAGACACACATTTCTCCGCCAACTCTGCGCTTGCACGAGTAGATTTTGAGAACAAATGCTATCTTCTCTGCATGAGTCTTTCTCCTAGCAGTCCGCCTCCCTTGTCCATCGCGAGTCGCCTCACGTATGGATTTGGCGATTTCGGTCAAAATATCTTGTTTCAGATCACAGCTTTTCACCTGCTATTTTACCTCACCGAAGAAGTGGGCTTGTCTGCGACTTTTCTGGGAGCGCTGTTTCTCGGAGCGCGCATCTGGGATGGCATCAATGACCCGATCATGGGCTATGTGGCGTCCCGCACCCACACACGCTGGGGAAGTTACCGCCCTTATTTGCTGTGGGGAGCACCGCTGCTGGCGCTGTCGATGTATTGGCTGTTTGCCGTACCAAACTGGGCGCTGTCCGCGCAGGCCTGGTATGTGGGACTGAGCTATGTCGCGTTTGGGATGGTGTTCACCTTTTACAACATTCCTTACGGCTCACTCACAGCCGTGATGACCCAGAGCTACCACGAGCGAAGCCTGCTCACGGGATACCGGATGGTCTTTGCTATGGCAGGTGGTATCTTTGGCGCGACCTTGTTCACGCCGCTGGTCGCTTATTGGGGAGGCGGCAAAGAAGGCTATGCGCTGGCGGCGGCTATATTTGCTGTTGTGGTGTTGCTGAGCAGCCTGCCGACGTTTTTTCTGGTGAAAGAGTCTGTCCCGGTACGCGACGAAGAAAACCCAGATCCGCGTGCAGCAAGCACCTTCCTTCGCAGCAATGGTCCATTTTGGTGGCTTTGCCTGGCATTTGGAAGTGCCTTTGCGGCGTATAGCTTGTTTGCGGCGACGCTGCCCTTTGCAGCGAAATACTTATTTGGTCGCGAAGAGATCACGGTTTCACTGATTTTGATGCTTATGGGAATCACTGGCCTCACGATCCCGGCCTGGACCTGGGCTGCCCAACGCATCGGCAAGCGGGGCGTGTTCCTGTGGGGCGCTTTGTGTTATGGACTGGGATATGTGCTGCTGGCGTGGGTGCCTGCAACGATTCATGTCAGCGTGCTTTATGCCATTTTTGCGATCATGGGCGTCGGAAACGGTGCAGCAGCTTTCACCAGTTGGGCCATGCTTCCCGACACGATCGAATATGGAAAATGGAAAACAGGTCTGCGGGCACCCGGATTGACCTACGGTGTGTTTGGATTTTTTTTCAAGCTCGGCTTAGGCATCGGTGCTGCCCTGGCGGGCGGATTGTTGGCTTGGTCGGGCTATCCTTCCGAAGGAATTACGCCCGAGCGGCTCCTCCCCACCATTCGCGCAGGGATCTCCTGGATTCCGCTCGCCATCACGGCTTTGGCCTGGTGGGCTGTGTGGAAATATCCCATCACAGCGGCCATGCATGTCAACATTCAAAACGATCTTGCTACCGCAACCCTTCTACCTCCCCCATCTTCAACCCCTCATCGCTCATGACTTCTCACACATTCACTGGAAAAGTATTCATCGTCACAGGTGCTGCCAGAGGTATCGGACGATCCACGGTGGAGCGCTTGTACCAATGTGGTGCCCGCGTGATCCTCAGCGATTTGGCAGAAAGCCATGGACAAGCAAGCGCCAAAGAAATCGATCCCGAGGGGGAAAGCGTGATCTTTGTGCCCTGCGATGTGCGAGACCAAGCCCAAATTGCCGCAATGGTACAGGCTGCGGTGGGTCGATTTGGACGGCTCGATGGCGCGGTGAACAATGCTGGGATCGGTGGATCCCGCGAATTGCTGGTAGATTATCCCGAACCCGTCTGGGATGAAGTGATCGCGGTCAATCTCACGGGCGTGTTTCACTGCATGAAAGCCGAGATTCCCCTGCTGCTCCAATACGGAAATGGAGCCATCGTGAACGTCGCCTCTATGGCGGGCCTTCAGGCTTTTCCGAGGCACAGTGCATATAGCGCCAGCAAGCACGGCGTGGTGGGCATCACCCTCAGCACAGCACAGGAATACGCCGCAAGCGGTCTGCGCATCAATGCCGTTTGCCCCGCATTTACCCAAACTGCGATGGTGGACCAACTCCTCACCTATGCGCCGCACATGGAAAAGCGACTCATCGCATCAATTCCACAAGGGCGACTTGGCACCTCTATCGAGGTAGCAGAGGCCATCACTTGGCTGCTCTCGGACTCCTCTTCTTTTGTCACAGGAATTGCCCTTCCGGTAGCTGGCGGAATGTGAACTCGCTCAATGGTTGAGATTTCGTGGAGACAGAAGGCTGTGAGACTGGAAAAAAATTTTCACGCAACCACAGGATCCACGAGCATCTCCAGCAGGCCTTCGGGATAGAGGATGGCTTTGCCCTTTCTAAAGGTATGAATCGACATCCACTTGGCTTGGTACTTTGAACCGTCAGATTCTGTGCCCACAACCTGGTCGAGCCGGGCGAGGAGGGTGTCGTCGGACTGCCCGCCAAACAAGAATACGATCTCATGGCGAGGTCTTCCTTCGTATTGAAAGATGTTCTCAAGCGTACCGAGATAGTCCAGATTGTCGATTTCCAGGGACAGCTCTTCCTTCATTTCGCGCCGAACGGCATCCCAGCTGAATTCTCCAAACTCAATCCCACCCCCGGGAGGACGGTAAAACGTCTCTTTGGTGTAGGAATCATAAGACTCTTGGACCAAAATTTCCTGGCCCCTTTTCAAGACACAAAGCGCGATCGTACGAATAGATGGAGAAGACATAAATGGGGAAAGAGCTTAACGGTCAATGGGTGGAATTCACATCGGTGTGAGCAGGCGTCGCTCAGTATAACCAATCGTTCCTCAAAACTAGAGAAACCTAACTCCGAGATCAGGTAAAATCACGATTTCTTCTTACAACCTGCATTCTTTCATTTGGGTTGAATTCTAGCTTACAGCACGATTTGGGCAGGTGGAGCGGTCTCGAAACGCCCCTCTTATCTACACTTTTGCTGGCAGAGGGGTAAAATTCTTACACGATGAGGCC